>JAOKFJ010000014.1 GCA_028247015.1 Methylophilaceae bacterium
TGCAAACCGCGGAGAAATTGCCGTCCGAATTATTAGGGCTTGTAAAGAAATGGGAATAACTAGTGTCGCAATATTTAGTGATGCAGATCGACTAGGCCTTCATGTAAAGAAGGCTGATGAATCTTATTACGTTGGCTCAGACCCCTTGTCTGGATACCTTAATCCTCATCGGATTGTAAATATTGCAGTTACTTCAGGTTGCGATGCAATTCATCCAGGTTATGGTTTTTTATCTGAGAATCCTGAATTAGCGGGAATATGCGAAAGACGAGGTATTAAGTTTATTGGTCCTGACGCTAAAGTTATAAAAAGAATGGGTGATAAGATACAAGCTAGACAAGCCATGATAGAGGCGGGAGTCCCGGTTATCCCTGGAAGTGATGGAAATATTGCTAGCTTAGAGGATGCTAAATCATTTGCAGACTCTATTGGTTACCCTGTAATGTTAAAGGCGACTAACGGTGGTGGTGGTCGAGGTATAAGGCGATGTGATAATGAAAAAGAAATGGATTCTAATTTTGATCGGGTTATTTCAGAGGCAACGAAGGCTTTTGGGAGCCCAGAAATATTTATTGAAAAATGTGTTTTAACCCCTAAACACATTGAGGTTCAAGTTCTTGCAGATCAACACGAAAATGTAATCCACTTATTCGAGCGAGATTGCTCAATACAGCGTAGAAATCAGAAATTAATAGAAATTGCTCCATCGCCACAGCTTTCAGAAAAGCAAAGAAACTATATCGGTGATTTAGCTGTAAAAGCTGCTAAAGCCGTTAGCTATGAAAATGCTGGGACTGTAGAGTTTTTATTAGATAATAATGATAATTTTTATTTCATGGAAATGAATACACGATTACAAGTAGAACATACAGTCACGGAAACAATAACGGGTATCGATATAGTTCAAGAACAAATAAGAATTGCGAGTGGCGTTATTCTAAAATATAAACAAGAAGAAATAACGCACCGTGGATTTGCTATTGAATTTCGTATAAATGCAGAGGACCCAAAAAATGATTTCTTACCATCATTTGGTAAGATTACGCGGTATTATGCAGCAGGTGGTCCTGGAGTAAGAACAGATGCGGCGATCTATACAGGCTACGTAATCCCACCGTATTATGATTCGATGTGTGCGAAATTAACCATTTGGGCAATAAATTGGAATGATGCTGTACAGAGAGGTATTCGCTCACTTGATGATATTGGTCTATTTGGAGTAAAAACAACAATACCTTATTATTTAGAAATATTAAAAAATAACAGTTTCGTTGATGCAGAATTTAATACGAGTTTTGTAGAGATGCATCCTGAATTAACTGATTACGAAGATCAATTACCACCAAATATTGTTGCAGCCGCGATAGGAGCAGCAATTGCAGCACACGAAGGATTATAGACAATATATGAAAAACATAGATATTACAGAACTAGTTTTAAGAGATGGGCATCAATGCCATATAGCAACCCGACTTAGAACTGAAGATATGCTTCCTATATGTCCGCAACTAGATGATATAGGATTTTGGTCAATTGAGGCATGGGGTGGAGCAACATTTGATGCTTGTGTTCGCTACCTAAAAGAAGATCCTTGGGAGCGCTTAAGAATGCTCAGAAAGGCCCTACCAAATAGTAGGATACAAATGCTCTTAAGAGGACAAAATTTACTGGGTTATAGAAATTATTCAGACGATGTAGTAGATATGTTTGTAAAAAAATCAGCAGATAATGGCGTTGATGTATTCCGAGTATTTGATGCCCTTAATGATATAAGAAATATTGAGGTCTCAATTAAGGCTGTTAAGAAATACAAAAAGCATGCTGAAGGGACAATTAGTTATACTACGTCTCCAGCCCATAATATTGATTACTTCGTCAATTTAGCAAAAAAGATTGAAGAACTAGGAAGTGACAGTATTGCAATAAAAGATATGGCTGGCCTATTAACACCAAAAGCTACCAAAGACCTAGTATCTAGTTTAGTAAAAAATACTAATTTACCAATACATATGCATTGTCACTCAACATCAGGTCTAGCTAGCATTAACTTATTAACGGCTGTGGAAAATGGAGCAACAATGATTGATACATGTAACTCTAGCTTTTCTGAGGGTGCTAGTCACCCTTCAACAGAATCAATTATTGTTGCTTTAGATGGCCTTGGATATAAAACAGATATTAATCTATCTAAAATGGACGATATTACAAATCACCTCAAACAAGTAAGAAAAAAATATTGGCAGTTTGAATCTGAGTTTACAAACCTTGATCCAAGAGTTCTAATTAATCAAGTTCCTGGCGGTATGATTTCAAATCTTTCAAGTCAGCTAAATGAACAAGGTGCAATTGATAGAATGGATGAAGTATTAACTGAAATACCAAATGTTCGAAAGGACCTAGGATATCCACCTCTAGTTACCCCAACGTCACAAATTGTTGGAACTCAGGCAGCCCTTAACGTTATTACAGGTGAAAGGTATAAATCGGTTACATCAGAAGTTAAAAATTATTTTTTAGGTCAATACGGAGATACTCCTGCACCTGTTGATAAGGAAATTATGAAAATTGCTATTGGGAATCAAAAACCAATAACTTGTCGTCCCGCAGATAAACTTAAGCCTGAAATATCTAACTTAAGAGCCAAATCTGAGGGTTACGTTAAGTCAGATGAAGACTTATTAACGTACGCAATGTTTCCTGATATAGCAACCATATTTCTTCAAGAGAGGCACGCTGGCACTCTGGAGCCAGAAGAGCTTTTAATTAAAAATGATAACAATGGAAGTCACTATGCCCCAAGTGAATTTAATATTTCGCTTCATGGAGAAACTTACCATATTAAAGTTAAAGGTTCAGGTGACTCAGGAGAGACTGAAAGGCCTTTTTATGTTTCGGTAGATGGTATTTCGGAGGAAGTGCTAATTGAAACTCTTGATGAATTACAAGTAAATACAGCTGGAAATTCATCAACTGATAAAAAAAATAAAAGTACTGAGAGTGCTACAGACAACGTAAGACCAAAACCAAGCCATGATGGTTGCGTTACTACTGCTATGCCTGGCACAATTGTTGAAATAAAAGTTAAGGTTGGAGATAAAGTTAATGCTGGAGATGGGGTAGTTATAATTGAGGCAATGAAAATGGAAAATGAAATTCAATCTTCAAAGTCTGGAGTTGTTATGGCTGTTCACATTAAAAAAGGAGACGCAGTTTCTCCGAATGAAACATTGATTGAAATCCAACCATCCTAATATAAAGATGCCATCAATTATTTTAGCTTCGTCCTCTATTTATAGAAAACAACTACTACAGAGACTAACAAAAAAATTTAAAGTAATCGCGCCTCATGTTAATGAAAAAAAACTTCCAAAGGAAGGAGGCAAAGAATCTGCATTAAGACTTGCTTTAGTAAAAGCTGAGAAAATTTCAAAAGATAACCAAAACTCATATGTTATTGGTTCTGACCAAACTGCAGAATTTGACTCAATACAAATAGCAAAACCTAAAAATAATAATGAATCAATTGAACAATTAATAAAATTAAGTGGGAAAGATGTTACGTTTTATAGCGCGGTATGCCTTATTAATAAATCAAAAAAAATTGAATACAAAGAAGTAGAAGTAATACAAGTTAAATACAAAGTTTTAACTAAGTCAATGATATCAAGCTACTTAAGAAATGAAATACCAAATGGATGCCTAGGATCAATTAAATCAGAAGGCTTGGGTATTACCCTTTTAGAGAAAATTGTAAGTAATGACCCTACAGCTATTGTTGGGCTACCTCTATTATCTCTAGTCAAGATGTTTGAATTAGAAGAAATTTACTTTAATGGAAAATGATAAAAAATTAGAGACATTATTTTTAATACCGTCCTCTCTTGACCAAGATGCAATTTATGACTTTATGGTTGAGGAGCAACGCAGTAAAATTAGAGACCTAAAATACTTTATTGTTGAAAATGAAAAATCTGCAAGAAAAACAATTAAAAAATTAAAGCTATCTTCTCCTATCCAAGAATTAATAATAGTCCCTCATAATAAAAATACTCCTATCGATACATTAACTTCATATATAAAACCCTTACTAGAAGGAAAAAATATTGGGTTATTATCCGATGCTGGTGTACCTTGTGTCGCTGATCCAGGCTCAAAAATTGTTACACTTGCACATCAAAATAATATTAAAGTTGTTCCGCTTGTAGGGCCCTCTTCTATAATTCTTTCACTAATGGCCTCAGGGTTTAATGGGCAGAATTTTAGATTTCATGGCTATCTACCAATCGATAAAAATGAAAAAAAGAAAAAATTAGATAGTATGCAAAAAGATATACTACAAAATGATGAGACTCAATTATTCATAGAAACACCCTACAGAAATAATCAGTTACTTGATAATTTAATAACAATGTTAGACGAAAAAATTAATTTATGTGTAGCTACAAATCTAACAACAGATGAAGAAATCATAGTAAGAAAAGATATAGCGGCTTGGAGAAAATCTAACCTTCCTGATTTATCAAAAAAACTATGTATCTACCTTTTGAATTAAATCCCTAACAGGACGGAAGGACTTTCTGTATATATCAATAACACCATGTGTTTTTAATAGCTCTATGTGCTCTTTTGTAGGGTAGCCCTTATGTTTTCTTAGATTATATTGAGGATATTTAGTATCTAATTCACACATATATCGATCCCGCTCTACTTTAGCTATAATAGACGCCGCTGAAATTTCTGGGACCAATGAGTCACCCTTAACAATTGCATTAATTTTAAAACCTTTAATATCTGGAGTATATAAACCATCAACTAAAATATGATCTGGCTTTAAACCTAGTCCAGAAAATGCTCTAAACATTGCCAATAAAGAAGCATTTAAGATATTTATACTATCAATTTCATTTACAGAGGCAGAAGAAAAACTATAATCTAGTGCTTTATTTTTAATCTCGTTACTTAGTAATATAAGTTTTTTATGCGAAAGTTTTTTTGAATCATTTAAGTCAATAATTTTAATTTTTGGATCGAGAATTACTGCCGCAGCAAAAACTGGACCTGCGAGGGGCCCTCTTCCTGCTTCGTCAATTCCACAAGTTAACTTCATCTTATATATATTTTTTTAATACATCTAGAATCAATACTGAAGTGTTACGCCTAAGTGATTTGTGTAGTCTAGTAAATTCATTAATGATTAAAGTTTTATGTTTTTTATCATTTATAATTTTTAAAACTTCATTTGCAATTTCCTCTGGATTTACTTTACTTTGAATGAGCTCAGGAGAAATTAATTTATCTAGTAAAATATTAGGAAGGCCAATCCATGGAATAATCTTCATTCTTCTTAAAATTTGCCATGACCACCAAGAGGTTTTATAGATAATTAGCATTGGCTTTTTAAATAGTGCCGTTTCTAGGGTTGCAGTTCCTGATGCAACAATGACAAAATCAGAGGCATTAATTGCATCATGTGAATGACCAATAATAAGTTTAATATTCAATAACTTATACTTAATAATGCTGCTTTTAATTTTTATAAAGTTTTCTTTGTTATTACAAGGAATTACAAATAAAACATTTTTCAGTTGATTCTGAATAATCATGGCTGAACTTAGCATAATATCAAGGTGAGATTTAACTTCACTAGACCTACTACCTGGAAGAATAGAAATTACAAGATTAGCCCCTTTAATACCTATCTTTTTTTTACTCAGTAGCGAATTGGGTTTTAATGGGATAATTTTGGCTAATGGGTGACCAACATATGTTGAAGGCATCTTTATTGACTTAAAAATTTTTATCTCATGAGGAAAAACTAAAAAAAGATGATTCATATAACTTTTCATTGAATAAATTCTATTCTTTCTCCATGCCCACACAGATGGAGAAACATAATGAAATACTTTTATATTATTATTTTTTAATGTTTTTTCAATAAAAAAATTAAAGTCTGGTGCATCTATACCAATATAAATATCTGGCTTTTGATCGATAAGATATTTTATTAAACTTCTTCTTAAAATTAATAAATTAACAATATTTTTTATAGCATCGATATAGCCGTGTATACCCAAAATTTTGTAGTCAAAAAAAGAGTTAAGGCCGTTTTTTTGCATCATTGGGCCACCAACTCCTACATACTCGATATTCTTGTATTTTTTATTAATCTCTACCATTAATTGGCTTGCAATTAAATCACCTGAAGGCTCTCCAGCAACAAGCGCTATTTTTGTCATCTACCTAATGATTCCTCGGTTGGACTTCTCAATAAAATCAATATAAAAATTAATGAGTAACGAGTCATTAGCCATACCTTTTAAAATATCTAGTGCTTCATTCAATGAGTTTCCATCACGATATAAAACTTTATATCCTTTTTTAATAATTGCCATTTCTTCAGAAGAGAAACCCCTGCGTTTAAGTCCTTCAACATTTATTCCATTCGGTTTTGCACTATAACCAGCGGCCATAATAAAAGGAGGAATATCCTGAAAGACAATTGATCCTGCAGCAACAATTGAATGAGAGCCGACCTTACAAAATTGATGAACTCCAGTAATTCCGCCAAGAATAGCATAATCATTAACCTCTACATGGCCAGCAAGTGATGTATTATTAGCAAGAATTACATTATCCCCAATAATGCAGTCATGTGCGATATGAACATAAGCCATAATCCAATTATCATTTCCAATGGTAGTAATTTTTTTATCCTGTATGGTTCCAAGATTAAAAGTACAGAATTCACGAATTGTATTTCTATCACCAATTTTTAGCATTGTTGGCTCATTACTATATTTTTTGTCTTGAGGAGACTCGCCAAGAGAGCAGTAATGAAAAATTTTGTTCTCTTTCCCAATAGAAGTATGCCCAGTAATTGTTACATGATTACCAATAACAGTTCCCTCTCCTATTTCTACAAATTCACCAATAATTGAATATGGTCCAACTTCTACATTTTGAGCAATTATAGCTTTTGAATGAACTATAGCAGTGGAATGAATTTTTGATGATATACCCATTAAAATTTTTTATTTATTAATTTTTTTAAGGATACACATCATACTTGCCTCAGCAACAACCTCGTCCGAAACCGTAGCTGTTCCGCTATATTTCCATATACCTTTAAGAACTCGATCAATCTTCACATTTAGAATTATTTGATCCCCGGGACCAACAGGCTTCTTAAACCTAGCTTTATCGATGCCAGCAAAATAATATACAGATTCTTCAGATGGTTTAGCATCCATTGTTTTAAAGGATAATATTGCAGCTGCCTGAGCCATTGCTTCAACAATTAATACTCCTGGCATAACTGGATGATAAGGGAAGTGTCCAGGAAAGAATGGTTCGTTTATGGTTACATTTTTTATAGCAGTAATTTCATTGCCCAAATCCATAGATGTAACCTTATCAATAAGTACAAAAGGATATCGATGTGGTAAGTGATCTAAGATCTCATGAATATCCATACTAGTTTTTTTTGTCATTTATTCCATCCAGTTTTTTTATGTTTGCAGCAAATTTTAACCATTCTTTGTGCTCAAGAAAAGGGGTGATCGAGGTATATTTACTCCCTTCCTTACTTATTGATTTTGTAATCATCGTTCCAGGTGAGATAGTTGTATTCGCAGCAATTGATAAATGGCCTAAAATCATTGCTGCGCCACCAATTTTACAGTTTTTACCAATCACCGCACTACCTGCAATACCTACACAGCCAGCTATAATTGTATTTTCATTTATAATGCAATTATGGCCAATCTGTACTTGATTATCAATTTTAACCCCAGATTTAATAACCGTATCATCTAATGCACCTCGATCAATCGTAGTATTTGAACCAATATCCACATTATCAAAAACTACTACTGAACCCATTTGTGGTATCTTAATCCAGCAATTTTTTTCGTTTTGAGAATAGCCAAACCCATCGACACCAATTGCAGCCCCTGGAAATATCTCACAATTTGAACCTATTTTAACGTTATCGCCTATTGTAACCTGAGAGTGAATAACAGTTTCATTTCCAATAGAAACATTGGCACCAATTGAAGTATTTCCCTTAATAGTTACTAACTTTCCAAGATTAACATTCTCTTTGATATCTACATATGGACCAAGATAAACATGTTTATGAATTTTTGAATTCTTCCCAATCACTACAGAGCTATGATAACCAGACACAAATTTAATTCTTTTTTTAAAAAAATTAGCTATTATTGCAAATGAAAGATATGGATCCTCTACAAATATTGAAGGGCCTGCCCAATCACCCGCGTCCTCTTTTCTGAGAATCATTAAACCAGCTTGACATGACTTAAGCTGGTTTTTTAGTTTTTTATCTGAGTAAAAAGACACTGAACTGGAAACAGCAGATGTTAATGAAGAAATATTATCGACTACTAAATGGGGGTCGGTAGAAGTACCATTTAGTAAGTCAGCAAGCTCTTTAGAGGACACATTAGGCATTCTTTACCTTTTATTTAACTGTACCCATCATCTTAACAACCTCTTTAGTTACATCGGTGGCTTCACTGGTAAAGGCAACACCTTGATACAAAATTAAGTCATACTTCTCTTTGGTTGCAAACTGATCAATTGCAATATTAACTTTTGCTTGTAATTTATTTAATTCCTCACGTCTTCTTAAATTTATATCTTCTTTAAGCTCTCTTTCACTTCTCTGAATATCAATTTGAGCTAATTGTAGTTCTCTTTTTTTTGCTTCTCTAGTTGTGTCATCCATGGTTAATCCATTCTTTTCTAAGCTTTTCGCTTTTGTTTGCAATGCAACTATTGATTTTTTTAACTTATCTGTTTTTACTTTAAATTCTTTTTCAAGTTTTTTATTACTAATTGCAGTTTGAGGAGCATCTTTTAAAATTTTATTAATACTAACAAAACCTATTTTTAATTCTGCATAAGCAGAATTGATCGACATTATTAAAAAAATTGTAAGAAGTATTTTCTTCATTTCTTTCTCCTATTTATTGATAGTTAGAAATTAGTGCCCATTCCAAATTGGAAGGACTCAGTTTTATCATATTGACCGTCATTTAGTGGTAATGCAAATGAAATGTTTAATGGACCAAATGGGGATAACCACAAACCACCTACCCCCATTGAATATCTCATCTCAGAAAATGCTGAAAGACTATCAAAGACACCACCAGCATCAACAAAGGCACTCATCCTAAGACTGTCGCTTTTTTTCAGCCCGGGCACTGGAAAAAATGTTTCTGCTGATGCTTGTATAACGTGCTTACCTCCATTTGTTATATAGTCTTTATAGACACTATCGTATGTTTTTTTACCAATAGATGCTTCCTTGTAACCACGAACTGTTTTTTGTCCACCCATACGGTATCTTTTATAAAACGGAAGTGTATCTCCACCATATGCATCAGTATAACCAACTTCACCTTTAAGTCTTGAAGTATAGTTACCTCCCCAAGGGAAAAACTTCTGAGCAGAAAATCCAATATTATAATACTTAACATCTAATACTGGAGCAGTTATATCTGCCAATATAGTATATTTTTCACCATCTGTAGGAAAAGTTGAGTCATCAAGAGTGTCAATAGTATATGTCGAATAAAAAAGCCATGAGCTAGTATCGCATGAAGTTGTGCCTGATGCGCTTCCTGTAGAAGTACAATAATTTTTATATGCTTGAGGAGCATTACCAGTTAATTCAAGAGTTGTAAGATCTAATAATGTTCCTGCCATAATATATTCGTATTCACTTACTGGTAAAGTGAACGATACTCCACCACCATATGAGTCAGTACTATATTCAGCTGCTCCATTAAGTTGCCCCTTGGTATTAGTTTCTTTTTTATAAACTGAAAACCCTCGTTGAACTCCATCTTCAGTCCAGTATGGATCTAAATAGCTTAGACTGTATATATTGTTGATATCCCCTGTACTAATCGAAACTGAAACCTGATTACCTGTGCCTAGAAAATTAGCTTGAGATAAAGTTACAGTTCCTACAACACCCTCGTCGGAACTAAGGCCAGCTCCAAGACTTAAGCTACCAGTGTTTCTCTCTTTAACTCTAATATTAACGTCAACTTGGTCTGACACACCAGTTACGCCTGGTGTGTCAATATCAATTCCATCAAAGAACTGAGTTCGGCTTAATCTAGCTCTTGATCTATCAATATCTGCCTGTGAAAACCATGATGATTCTAATTGCCTCATTTCTCTTCGAATAATCTTATCTTTTGTTTTATCATTTCCACTTACATTAATTCTTCTTACATAAATCCTTTTACCAGGCTCCAATAAAAAATTAAAGTTTACTATGTTGTTTATTTTATCAATATCTGGAATTGCGTTAACATTTGCAAATGCATAACCATAATTCCCTAACATTGAAGTAAGTTTTTGTGAGGATTGATTTACAAGTTTTCTATTAAATACATCCCCTTCTTCAATAAAAATTTCTTTTCTTAGATCTTTTAAATTAGCTTCTTCCTTGTCTTTATTTTCTACTTCTTCAGGTATTTTTCCTGATACCTTTATAGTTCCAATTTTATATTCATCACCTTCATCAATATTGATAGCAATATAAATATTTTTTTTATTTTTCGAAATACTAACTGTAGTTGAATTAATCTTGAAATCGAGAAACCCTCTATCCATATAGAATGACCTTATTATTTCAAGATTGCCGGATAATTCTTGTCTAGAATATCTATCGTCCTTATTGTGCCAAGACAACCAATTAGTCTCTCTTAAAGTTATCAAATCCAACAAATCGTCCTTTTTGAACGTTCGATTACCAGTAATAACAACAGATTTAATTCGTGATATACGACCCTCCTCGATATAAAAATTGATATTAACTCTATTTCTATCAAGCGGTATTACTTCAGATACTACCCTTGCAGTGTACTTACTGTGGCCTAAATATTGTTTCGCAATTTCTTGTTCAGCTTTTACAAGGTCGGCTTTATCAAAAACCAAGCCAGTTCCAATATTCATGAATGCAAGACCCTCAGATAAGCGTTCAGGCTGAAATGTTTCAGATCCGAAAAAATTAATTTCGTAAATTATTGGTCTTTCACTAACTGAGATTATGATTACAGAATCTTCTCTCTCTATAGATATATCCTTAAATTGACCCGTCTTAAAAAGTAGATCTATTGTCTTAGAATAATTAATGCTACTAATTTTATCGTCAATCTCAAATGGAATATTATTAAAAACAAGTCCAGGGTCAATTCTTTGAAGACCTTCTACTTTAATATCGGAGACTCTAATTTCTTCTTGGGAGTAAGAATTAAATGTAAAAATTAGTAAAAAAGACAATAAAAATTTAATCATTAACGAATCGATAAATTAAAAATGTGATTATATACTGAAATTGAGTATTCGTGCAATAAAATATCACTCTAAGTGATTGAGAAATAACAATCTTTTCTATTAAAAAAATAAAATTTTATTTAAATACTGGACTTTCAATAACTCAAATAATTACTTTTTATCTCTTAGCTATTAAACTCATAGTTTTGATTCTCATCTCAGAGTCGATAGCCAGAACATCCTCTATGTTACTTGGTTTATTTGGTGCCCATGACTGCAATGCTGAATTAATTAGAGTTGGTATTTCAGTAAACGGAATAATTTTTTTTAGGAATGCATCAACAGCAACTTCGTTTGCCGCATTAAGTATTATAGTCGATGCCATTCCCATAGAGAAAGCTTGGTAAGCCAGATTTAGACAAGGGAATAAATCATTATCAGGACTATCAAATGTTAAATCATTTGCCTCTTCAAGCTTAATGCCTTCAATACCAGATTTAATGCGATCAGGAAATCCAAGAGCATATGAGATTGGAATTTTCATATCAGGGTATCCAAGCTGACTTATTAAGCTACCATCAAGAAACTCAACAAATGAATGAATGATACTTTGTGGATGAATTAATACATCAATTTTTTCAATTGGTATATCAAAGAGATATGCCGCCTCAATTACCTCTAAACCCTTATTCATCATAGTTGCCGAATCAATTGTAATCTTTTTTCCCATGACCCAATTTGGATGGTTTAAGGCCTCATCAACTGTTACATCAGATAATTGGTCTATTGTAAAGTCTCGAAACGGCCCACCAGAGGCAGTTAATATTATTTTATTAATTGCATTATTATCAGAATTACTGTGAATAATCTGAAAAATAGCATTATGCTCGCTGTCCACAGGAATTAATTTTGCATTAAATTTTGAGCATGAATCTATCATTAATGAACCAGCCATTACCATAGCCTCTTTGTTTGCCAAGAGAATTTTTTTTCCATGAATAATGGCATCCATCGTAGGAAGTAATCCAGCAGAGCCAGATATGGCCGCAACAATATCGGTTGCTTCATTTGCTCTTGCAATAAATCTATAACCTGAAAGTCCATGTAAAATTTCAGGTGTATAGGTATTTTTTATTAATCCATGAATTTTTTTGGCAGATATTGCATCCTTAGTAACAATAACTGAAGGTCTAAATTCGATTGCTTGCGTGCACAATAAATCAGTATTGGTATAAGAAGATAAAGCAAAGATATTAAATTTATCAGGATGAAGCCTAACAACATTTAGCGTGTTGCAGCCAATGCTGCCTGTTGACCCAAGGATTGATATGGCCCTCAAAAAATAATCCCAATGAAATATGAAGAATTTGAAATTAATGCAAAAATTGGAATCGTAGGAAAAAAGCCATCAATCCTGTCTAAAATACCTCCATGACCAGGAATAATTGAGCCACTATCTTTTACCCCTGACTGTCTTTTTAATAATGACTCATAAAGATCCCCAAAAACACTCAAAAATGTTATCAACGTAGTTCCAGCAACAATAATCAACAATTCGACTGAAACATAAAAACTTAATGAGCATGCAAATATTGTATTTAGAAAAAAGGCTCCTAGAACCCCCTCAACAGTTTTACCTGGGCTAACATTAGGCATAAGTTTATTTTTTCCATATTTTTTACCAAATAAATATGCTCCAATATCTGCAATAAAAATAGATATAAAAATAAACAAGAGAAATAATTTATTATCTAAAAAAAGTGAAACAACAGAAACCCACAAAGGCACTATTAAAATAGCGCCTAAAATAACATTAAAGTTATTAGTTAGATGAAATTTACTATAAAGATGAAATACCGCAAAGAAAAACCAAAAAATTAAAGAAGTAAAAAAAATAATATTTATATTGTCAAAATTAAACAAATAAAAATAAATTGAAGGCACTAATGAGGCTGACCATAAAATAATTTTTTGATTAAATTTTAATCTAAATAATGAGCATAGTTCGTAAAGAGCAATAATTGAAACGATAGATGTAAGAGCCAAAAAAAGCCATGGGTCAAAAATAAAAAAGCTGGCAAAAAATATTGCTAGCATTGCAAAAGCAGATACAAGTCTAGTTTTAAGCATTATCAAATATCCCTTAATAAACCAAAGCGTCTCTTCCTTGTTTGGTAAAAATATAAGGCATTAATAAAAATTGACTCATTAAAATCAGGCCAAAGAGTATCTGTAAAAAAAAGTTCTGAGTAAGCCAATTGCCACAACATAAAATTACTAAGTCTTTTTTCACCCCCTGTTCTAATAAGAAGATCTATTTCAGGCAAACCATATGTATCTAACTTTTTCGATAAAAGTTCTTCGGATATAGTTTGTTTAACTTTTGAATTTTTAATAAACTTATTAACCGCTCTTACTATTTCTGATCTTCCACCATAACTAATAGCAATATTTAATTGCATACCATTATTTTTTTTACATTTTTTCTCAATAAAAATAATTTTTTTTTGAAGGTCACACGGAAGAGAAGCTAAATCACCAATAAATTTAATTTTTATATTATTTGATTCAATATTAATTTTTTCGTCCTCAATAGACCTATCAAATAGGTTTAAAAGAGACAGCACTTCATTTTTTGGACGTGCCCAGTTCTCAGTGCTAAAAGCAAACAAAGTGAGCGAATTAATATTATATTTTTTTGTAAGATTAATAACGTCTCTGACTACATTAACCCCTTTGACATGGCCAGCCTCTCTAGGCAATAATCTTTTTTTTGCCCAACGACCATTGCCATCCATGATAATTGCTATATGTTTTGGAAAATTTTTCGTTTTAAGAAAAATTTTACGAGAAGATAAAAAATTAAAAAACTTCAAACTTATATAACCAAAAGATCTTTCTCTTTCAGATCCGTTAATTTATCAATCTCATTGATAAATTGGTCAGTACTTTTTTGGACTTCATCTTGGGATCTTCGCTCGTCATCTTCACTAATCTCTTTGTCTTTAATTAATTTTTTTAGTGAATCATTTGCTTCTCGCCTGATATTTCTGATAGAAACTTTAGAATTCTCTGCTTCTGATTTAACCACCTTAATCAATTCTCGTCTTCTTTCTTCAGTTAATGGAGGCATTGGTATTCTAATGGTTTCACCTGAAGTTGCTGGATTTAAGCCAAGATCACTCTCACGAATAACTTTTTCAATAATAGCGATCATTGTCTTTTCATAAGGCTGAATATTAATTGTTGTTGAATCGGCTAATGTAACGCTTGCAACCTGACTTAATGAGGTGGATGTACCATAATAATCAACATTAATATGATCTAAAATTCCTGTATGAGCCCTTCCAGTTCTAATTTTAGAAAGGTTAGACTTTAGTGAATCTAAACTTTTTTGCATTTTTGTTTTAACATTTGCTTTTATCTCTTCCATAAAATAACCTCCGTTTAATTTAGATAACTACTCGGGTGCCTTCGTCATTCCCTAGCAAAATATTCTGAAGTGCATCATGCTTAAAGATATTAAATACTGCTACTGATAACTTTTGATCACGACACAAAGTAAATGCAGTTGCGTCCATTATTTTTAAATTCTTCTGAATTGCTTCATCAAACGTCACACTCCTATACATAACAGCATCTTTGTTTTCTACTGGGTCATCTGAGTATATTCCATCAACTTTTGTTGCCTTAATCATGATGTCGGCATTGATTTCCATTGCTCTAAGCGCCGCTGCTGTATCCGTAGTAAAAAAGGGGTTGCCTGTACCTGCAGCAAATATAACAATTTTTTCATCCTCTAAATATCTTATAGCCTTACCTCTTATATAGGGCTCAACAATTTGATCAATATTAATTGCGGATTGGACTCGGCTAATAAGACCGGCATGCTTCATTGCGTCTTGAAGAGCCAAGGCGTTCATTACTGTTGCAAGCATCCCCATATAATCTGCAGTTGCTCTATCCATACCTGCTGCTCCAAGGGCCACACCTCTAAAAATATTTCCGCCTCCAATTACTATAGCAATCTCAACCCCTAAAGACTTTACTGCTTTTATTTCAGTGACAATTTTATTTATTGTTTCAGGATTAACGCCAAAGGCATCATCACCCATCAAAGCTTCACCTGAAAGTTTTAGTAAAATTCTTTTGTATATTGATTTAGCCATAAAGTATTATTTTATCTGATTTAACTCAAAAAAAAGGATTGTTAAAACAATCCTTTTAGCCTTGTGTGGCTGCAGCTACCTCAGCTGCAAAATCGGTTTCAATTTTTTCTATTCCCTCACCAACACTAAACATTAAAAATGAATGGAGAGTTGCATTATTTTTACTTAAAAGTTCTTCGATACTAATCTTGTCATCTTTAACGAATGTTTGATTAAGTAAAGTAATTTCTTTGAGAAATTTATTTACAGTTCCATCAGCAATCTTAGAAAGCATTGCCTCAGGTTTTCCAGCTTCTTTAGCTTTTTCAATAGCTACTCTTCTTTCAGTTTCTATTAGCTCATTCTTTATGCCTGATTTATCAATGGCTTTAGGTTTTAAAGCAGCAATATGCATTGCAATATCTCTTCCTAGCTCTTTATTACCTCCTTCAAGATCTAAAATTACACCTATTTTTACACCATGAATATACGAGTAAAGTTCACCTTTAGCTGTAAGAAATTCAAATCTTCTTGGAGTAATATTTTCTCCAATCTTCCCTATTAGTAAGGTTCTTAATTCTTCAACAGAAACTCCATTA
The DNA here is from genome assembly GCA_028247015.1 of Methylophilaceae bacterium. Taxonomy (GTDB): domain Bacteria; phylum Pseudomonadota; class Gammaproteobacteria; order Burkholderiales; family Methylophilaceae; genus BACL14. Next base: position 16,064 of record JAOKFJ010000014.1, read on the forward strand.
ATTTTTACTTTACTTAAAGCGTCGATATCAGTAGGTTTATTTTCTAAAATAGCTAATGAAAGATTCTTTACAAAGCCCTTAAATTCATCATTTTTTGCGCAAAAATCAGTCTCGGAATTAACTTCTAGCAGAACTCCTGTTTTACCATCAACGCTTATTAAAGCTTCAACTGCACCTTCTGCAGCTACTCGACTAGATGCTTTTGATGCTTTATTACCAAACCTTACTCTTAATAGTTCTTCGGCTCGTAGCTCATCTCCGTCTGCTTCTATTAGTGCTTTCTTACAATCCATCATAGGCGCATCAGTCTTCGCCCTTAATGCCATCACCATGCTTGCTGTAATTTCAGCCATTATATAAATACTCCAAAAAAAACAAAAAAATTATTTTAGGTTGCTTCACTTGTTGACTTATCTTCTTCAATTGTTTCTTCGTCACTTACTTCGTTTTTAGCTGCCATTTTTGCAACTTCTTTAAGTGCAGTATTTTTACCCTCAAGAATAATATCAGCCATACCCCTAGAATAAAGACGAATTGCGCGGCTTGAATCATCATTTCCTGGAATAACATATGCAATATTTTCAGTTGAATTATTTGTATCAACTACTCCAATAATTGGTATACCTAACTTAGTAGCTTCAACAACTGCACCACTTTCATAGCCTACATCAATTACAAAAATTGCATCAGGCAACGCAGTCATAGTTTTGATCCCACCTATTGAACGCTCAAGCTTGTCATATTCTTTCTTTAGATTTAATCCTTCTTTTTTAGTAATCTTATCTAAACTTCCGTCTTCAAAAATTGTTTCTAACTCAACCAATCTTTTAATTGATTGCTTGATAGTTTTAAAGTTAGTCAACATCCCGCCTAGCCACCTATGATTAACGTAAGAACAGCCTGCTCTAAGAGCTTCCTCTTTTAGAATGTCTCTTGCTTGTCTTTTTGTTCCGACGAATAAGATCCGACCTTTATTTGCGGCTAGTGTTTTTGCAAACTTCATAGCCTCTTCAAACATCGGAAGAGTTTTTTCAAGATTTACGATATGAATTTTATTTCTATCACCAAAAATATATGGTGCCATTTTTGGATTCCAATAACGGGTCTGGTGTCCGAAATGAACGCCCGCCTCTAACATTTGTCTCATTGTTATTGACATTACTTTGTCTCCTATTAAGGGTTATCACTTCATTAAATTTAAAAATGACCACATTAAATTCAAAATGGCACCCCTAAACTAAATTTAATGGGTTATAGTTTTTCGCAATACGAAAGCCCGCTATAATAACATATTAATTAATATTTTTGCTAGATATGACTGTTAACATAAAGAACAAAGAAGATATCAAAAAAATGAGAATTGCTGGCAAGCTAGCGTCTCAAGTCCTTGATTATATATCAAATTTTGTAGCTCCCAACATAACAACAGAAGAACTCGATAAACTTTGTCATGAATATATGGTAAATGTTCAGGAGACTATCCCTGCCCCACTTAACTATGCACCGCCAGGACATACTCCATTTCCCAAATCAATCTGTACATCAGTTAATAATCAAATATGTCATGGAATACCAGGAGAAAAAATTTTAAAAAAAGGTGATATCGTTAATATTGATATAACAGTTATTAAGGATGGTTATCATGGGGATACCAGTAGGATGTTTTTTGTTGGGGCACCTTCAATTCAGGCTAAGCGTTTATGTGAAATTACCTACGAATCGATGTGGCTAGGCATAAAGCAGGTTAAACCAGGAAATTTTTTAGGTGATATAGGCTTTACTATACAAAATCATGCAGAAAAGAATGGATTCTCAGTGGTACGAGAATTTTGTGGTCATGGTATTGGTAAAGTATTTCATGAAGACCCTCAGATTCTTCATTATGGAAGTCCCGGTAAAGGCCTTAAGCTTGAAGCTGGAATGATATTCACTATCGAGCCTATGATTAATGCTGGAAAAAAAGACATTAAAATACTCCCCGATGGATGGACTGTAGTTACAAAAGACCGTAGTCTCTCGGCGCAATGGGAACATACCATTCTTGTTACAGAAAAATCATATGAGGTTATGACTCTCTCAGCTGGGACCCCCTCGCCCTTCTAAACGTTAATTAATTTAAGATGAATATTCAACAACTGAAAGAAGCATTTCAACAAAAATTTCAAGATCTCGGCAAAAAATTCTTAAAAAACCACCAAAGTAAGATATTTTTATCACAACATACAAAATTAGTCGATAAGTCATTAATAAAACTCTGGAATGGAAGAGATCTTATTGATGGTCTTTGCCTGGTTGCAGTGGGTGGTTTCGGAAGGAGTGAGTTATTTCCATATTCAGACGTTGATATTCTTGTTCTCTCCAAAAATGAATTAACCAAGAGCCAATCTGAAAGAATTTCTGGTTTTATTGCCGACTGCTGGGATCTTGGGCTAAAAATTGGTCACAGTGTTAGAAATATAAGTGAAGTAGGGGAAGAGTTTCATAAAGATGTTACAACTGCTACAAATTTACTCGAAAATAGGCTTATTATTGGCGATCACAAAGTTTTTAAAAAATTACTTTTATTAATTGATAAAGAGATGTCAGCTAATAACTTTTATATAGAAAAAATAAAAGAACAAACTAAAAGACATAAAAAATATAAAGACTCAGCATACCAACTTGAACCAAATATTAAAGAAAGTCCAGGTGGCCTAAGAGATCTTCAAACAGTTATTTGGATTTCAAGTAGCCAAAAAAAAGGCAGGACTATAGAAGATTTATTAAAATATAAAGTAATCAATAAGCATGAATTTAATAAAATAACTCTCCATAAAAATCGAATCAATAAAAGAAGAATTCTACTTCATTTGTTATCAAAATCTACTGAGGATCGCTTAAGTTTTGATCTTCAAAATCAATTAGCAGAAGTGCTTGGTTATCAAAGCAAAGACAATAAAAAAGCAAGTGAAATTGTTATGAAATACTATTATAAATCAATAAATTATATAATATTATTCAATGAAATTCTTTTAAAAAGACTAGATCCAAAAACATACTCTTCGAACCAAATAGATCATCCAATGAACTTCATAAAATACAACAATTTATTGGAAATAAAAAGTACAACAAACAAACAGATGACTAAGCATTTATTCGCACCATTTTTAATTATGCAGCAAGATAAAGATATAGTTGGATTTGGTCCAAACCTTTTAGGCGCGCTTAATAATGCATCAAAGTTTATAGACTCAAAAGTGCGTAAGAAAAAAAACCATCAAGATTCATTTATTAACATTCTTAAAAGTGATAACAAGGTAAACCGATCACTTCGCCTTATGAATAAAACAAATATACTTGGACGGTTCATTCCTCAGTTTGGAAAAGTTGTCGCACAAATGCAACATGATTTATTTCATATCTATACTGTTGATGAACATACACTAAATCTAATTGAAAATATTAGGCGCTTTAGTAAATTCAATCTAAGGCATGAGTTTCCTGAATGTTATAAAATATTTATTAATTTCAAAGAGCCAGTAATACTATATCTTGCAGCAATATTTCATGATATAGCTAAAGGTAGAGGGGGGGACCACTCAGAACTAGGGGAAAAAATAGCTAAGCGTTTTGTTAAAACTTATAATTTAACTGGTGAATATGAAGATATAATTCCGTGGTTAGTCAAAGCACATCTAAATATGTCAAACACAGCTCAAAAAAAAGATCTTTCTGATCCTACAATCATTGATAACTTTGCAAATTTTGTTGGAAGTCAAAGAAATTTGGATGCACTATATTTACTTACTGTGGCAGATATAAGAGCAACAAGCCCCCATGTTTGGAATGAATGGAAATCTTCACTTTTAAGTAATCTTTATAATTTAACAACAAAAAACCTTTCTAGAAGATCTCTTTCAATTAAAGAAATAATTAAAATTAGAAAAAGTGCAGCAGAAAATATCCTCAAAAAATATACGATTAATAAGGCTGATTACAAGGAACTATGGAAAGAATTTGGGCCTGAATATTTTTTCAGGTTCGAGGAACAAGATATAGCTTGGCAAACAAGACTTCTGCTACCCCATTTAATGACAAGTGAGACAATTGTAAGAGCTCATCACGGCAATTACGGGAATGGAATTGAGGTAATGATATACACAAAAGATTCTAGTGCCCTTTTCGCTAAGATTGTAAAATTTTTTGAAACAATAGATGTTGAGATAATGCAGGCAAGAGTATTTACAACAAGCCATGGGTACGCGCTTGATGTATGCAGCCTAATGATTGAATCAGGCTCAAATTTTATTTTCGCAGATCTTTTTAAGGTTATTGAAAAAGGACTTACAATTGCTATTAAAAAGAATTATGAATTAGATAAGACAGAACTAAAAAAAACAAAACAAGCTATTCACCATAATTTTAATACAGAGGTTAGCTTTCATAAAAATAAAGAGGGTAATTTTGATCTGCAAATTATTACAGATCAAAAATCAGGAATTCTTAACCTAATATCCAACGAAATTAATTCTTTTGGGTTCTCTATTAAGGATGCAAGAATAAACACTTTGGGTAATAGAGTTGAAGATTTGTTTGTTATTTCCTCAAATAATAAAAAAATAACTGAAGAAAATCTAACTATATTAGCTTCAAATTTAAGGGTAAAATTAGAAAATGAAATTTGATTTTGATAGAGCTGACATAGATAGAATTATTGAAATGGCATGGGAGGATAGGACCTCTCTAGATTCTATTTATAGACAATTTAACTTAAAAGAAGACTCTCTTAAGCTTTTAATGTCAAAAGAACTAAAGGCATCAAGCTATCGATTATGGCGGAAGAGAATGAAGAAAAGTAAGTTAAGGCATGAGGCCTTAAGGCCAAAAGGAATAACTAGAGCCTACGCATCAAATCAATATAAACAAAAGAATTGATTAAGTTGGAGCTATCATTTTTTTTGGATCAACAACTTCTTTAAATGTCTTTTCATTAATAAAACCAGACTTTATTGCTTCCTCTTTTATTGAGGTTCCATTTTTATTAGCATTCTTAGCAATTATGGCAGCTTTATCATAACCGATAACTGGAGTTAGAGCTGTAACAAGCATAAGGCTATTTTTCATTAATGTATCAATAATTTCGCGGTTAGGAGTTATTCCAATTACACAATTATCAGTAAATGAGGAGGAGGCATCACTAATAAGATTTATAGATTGAAGTATATTGTAGGCAATCATTGGCTTATATGTATTTAATTCAAAGTGACCCTGAGATCCAGCAAAGCCAATAGCAGAATCATTACCAAGAACATGGATGCACACTTGAGTTAAAGCTTCAATTTGTGTTGGATTTACTTTTCCCGGCATTATTGAGCTACCAGGTTCATTTTCTGGTAACTGCAGCTCACCCAGACCACTCCTTGGGCCTGAACTAAGAAGTCTAATATCATTTGCAATTTTAAACAAAGATACTGATAAAGTTTTAATTGAACCAGATAAATCAACAATAGCGTCGTTACTTGCAATAGCCTCAAATTTATTAGGGGCAGAAACAAACGGGAGCTTGGTTATGATTGATAAATTTTTTGCTACAGACTTACTCCAACCTTTTTTCGTATTTAAGCCTGTCCCAACTGCTGTACCTCCTTGTGCAATTTCATAAATTCTTGGAAGAGAAGACTTTATTGATTTAATGCCCATCTTAACTTGATGGGCATATCCAGAAAATTCTTGGCCAAGGCTAATAGGAGTAGCATCCATTGTATGAGTTCGGCCTATTTTAATAATTCCCTTAAATTCATTTGATTTTTTAGTTAATGCTAAATAAAGTTTGTCTAAAGAAGGTATGAGTAGTTGATTTAAACTTATAGCAATTGCTATGTGCATCGCAGTTGGAAAAGTATCATTTGAAGATTGGCTCATATTACAATCGTCGTTAGGGTGAATTGGTATTTTTGATCCAATACTTCCATTTAAAATCTCAATTGCTCGATTTGATATAACTTCATTCACATTCATATTGGATTGAGTCCCAGATCCACTTTGCCAAACAGACAAAGGAAAATGATTATCTAATTTTCCATTAATTATTTCGTTTGCAGCAGCAATAATTACCTTAGATTTTTTCTTATTTAATGTCCCACTATCTCGATTTGAAATCGCACAAGCTTTTTTAATTATACCAAGTGCATGGATAATAGATTTTGGTTGCTTCTCACAACCAATAGAAAAGTTTTTTAAGGCACGTTGAGTCTGTGACCCCCAATACTTATCTTTTGGTATTGTTACGGGACCTAATAAATCAATTTCTATACGAGTTTTATTTTTCATTTATTTTAAAAATTTTAGCCTGTAAGTTTTATTCTAATTGATTTGAGTTCGAGCTGAAAATTATTATATGTTTCATAAACCTCTAATCCAGAACGGGTATACCAATATCTACTATTAATCTCATCGCCCTCAATTTTATGAAGAACAGCATGAATCCATTGGGCGATTGGAGAGTTAATATTCTGAACAATCTTATGAGCACCATTCCAATCATCTGAGACATGAATTAGATCAATCGCCTTAAGACACTGCTGATCAAGTAGACTCATTTAAAAGCTTTTCTTGTTCAATTCTATAATCACAATTAACTTTATGTTTATCTAATAAACCATTAATTTTAAGTGATTCTTCTTTACAAAATTTACATCTATAATTATTTACTGCAGGGTCTTTTTTTTCCTGCGGATAATCGATATAAAAGTTTTTTTTCATAATACATTCTATCAAAAATTATATAATACCCCAACATTAAATGACCTGCCCATTCCTGGCACTGCAGTTCCATTTTTGACTCCTGTCATCATTGTTGCACCCTGCCCTATATAAGTTCCTCCAAGTGGCTCACTATACTTTCTGTCAAAAATATTTGTTAGAGAGAAATTAATCTGAGCGCTCTTATATGAATAATTACTAGCTATATTGACCAAGCTATACCCAGGTGTTTGGTGTTCGTTTCGTATAGAAGATACTCTTACTTTCCTTTTTGCTGCAACTAGCTCTAAATTATTTCGCCATGAACCAGATATTTGCTCCAACGCAACCTTAAGATTCAATGGCATTATTCTATAAAGATTGTCATGAGTATTGTTGTTTCTTCCTCGAACATATGCCAGCGAGCTAGAAACCTTCATATCTCCAAAATTTTTAAAATACCCAAGTTTTTTGAAGCCGCTAATATCAAACCCATAAATCCTTGCAGACTGGTTATCTAAGCTTAATGTACTAAATCCATCCGATCTACTCATACAGCTTTTACCTACGACACTACATGCTACTGCATCGATATAGTCATTAATATATGTAAAGTAAGGGTTAAATTTAACTTGGTACTCTTGCCTTTTATAGTCATGCCAGTCACTTGACCATGAAATAGTATGAGCTGTTTCTGGTGATAGGTTGATATTACCTACATAACCATTACCATCGCCATAAGAATTATTCATGTTGGCTGCCATTGTCCATGTTGACCATGTATAACGCTCATAAAGATTTGGGCTTCTATTTTTTATTGCGAAGCCTAATTCTGATGTAAGAGTTGGTGAAATAACATACTCTGAAAGTGCAGTTAAATCCCAGTTATGATTAACTTTTGTTCTCTCACTAGCATTAAAGGCTGCTGAATTATTCCTTTGATTATTCGTCATACCACTATAAGTATTTACATCAGCGTAACCATGTACCTCACCTGCATCCATCCTAACCATTCCATACCTCACCCCAAATGAAGTCAGAAAATCTGGTTGCCATAAATGAGTTAATTCACCAAAAACATCATAACGATCGCGAGCTCCATTATTAATATTTATAAAAGTATTTGGAGACATGCTTCCCGTCCCACTAGCTGCCCATAAATCATCTAGTCGGTATCGTTGAAATTCTGATCCTAAGGTAAGAATATTATCATCGTCTATATTAATATCGGCCTTAACAGTAAACCCTAAATTTAATCCATCACTATCCATTGGATTACCAGCAGCATTATTTGAATACCAATATTTTTTATTTGGGCCAAAATTCATTGCGTGATCAGTACTTTCAATATAAGCACGTGCTTCGATATCTCCCCATGTTAATTTATCTGTATACTTCAAATTAACGCTTGTACTATCATTGCCAGTCATATCCATTCTCTGGTTAACAAGCCCTTGATAAGGAGAATGCTGCAAAGAAACCTTAAAGTTTAATTCTGATGACCCTTCTTTTAATCCAAAATCAAGAAGATGATTAGAAATTTTATAGGCAGAGGAACCTACTATATCTCCATCTATCCACCCACGACCAGTAACATTTGCTCCCGCCTTAAAATTAGCAGCTGAGCTATAATTTTTAGCGTCTATGTAATTACCGCTATATTTAATAGAAACTATATCAGTTGCCATCACTGCATTAATATTAGTGCCAAAAGATTGATTATTGCTTCGATATACAGTCCCAAACCTTCCTTTCGTAATCATTTCGCTTGACTCTGAATATTCTGGAGATTTTGAATTAACAATTACTGTCCCCCCTATGCTATCTCCTCCCATGCTAACAGGCGTAATACCAGCAAAAACTTTAATTTCTTTAACATTATTGATATCAATATATGAAAATGGAGAGTTTGAATGGCTTGCACAACCTGAGATGAGATCCATCCCATCTACCCTAACCTTAATTCGATCATCTGCAAGCCCATGAATAACTGGCATTCCCGAAGACCCAGCATTTGATATATTATCAACACCAACAAAATAATTTAACAACGAACCTGCGTCACTCGAATCTACTGCGCTACGAATTATTTGTCTTTTTTCTAAAACTTTCCCTGAAGACATATTATCTAAATTCAATGATGACTCAACATTTATTACGTCCGCAATCAAATTAATCTCAGCCAAAGCGCTGTTGATATTAAAAAAAGCTAAAGTGTAAAATAAATATAAAACTGTTCTAAAATTATTTTTCATAAACAACCTAAATATAAAATATTTAATAACCTCTTCTACTTATCGTGAAGAGAGTTTTCTAAAAATATGAAATTTAAGCTGTAGGTGGGGCGTTTGGTAGGAGTGAAACTAAAAAATATCTGTAGGGAAACTGTAAGCTATAAATATTATCAACTTTATCTTCTAAGTGATTAACAGCCATAACCTTATATCTATAATCAGATGAAATTTTAGTTTCATCTGATAGAAAACAATAACTGCAGTGCACCATTGGATGAACATCACTATTCTTATTAGATTCATTGGTATTAACAAGCTTGATGCCTGAAGAAGAACATATAACGTCATATTCATCTAACTCATCTGATGCAGTAAATGCATGAGATAACAGCGGGGTTAAGACAATTAAAAAAATAGCTAAAATAGCTATCCAATATGCAATTTTATTTTTTCTTAAGTTTACCATCGGCTAGATTCTAAAGGAAAATACAATAAGCTGTCAAACATAAGTAATAGAAATACTATGTATTCCAGAGATTTGTTTTGGTTATTGTAAGTAATCCTATAAAAAATATTAGGAAAAGTCCTAAAGAGAGACCAAAAGTTGAGAACCACAAGATAGGAACAATTAAGCCTGCTACAATCGATGAAAAAAGCATTTGCGAAAATGCTTGGCCAGAAGCTGCTGTACCTCTAATCTTTGGAAACTGATCTAATGCTGCAATTGAAATAATAGGCATAACTGCAGCCATTCCAATATTATATAAAGAAACAAAGCCGATATTTATTGCTGCTTCATTTGCAAAAAAGAAACAAAAGAATAGATTTGATAGTACAACAAAAACCATCCAATAATATCCTGTTCGAAGAAGCTTTGAAGGACTTATTCTTCCTGCTGCCCTTTTGGCAATAAATGAACCAATCATCATTCCTGCTACAGTTGGTATAAACAAATAACCAAACTGTTTAGATGTAAATCCTAATTGATCAATTAAAAATATTGGACTAGCTAATACATAAATAAAAAAAGCTGCAAAATTAGCAGATAAAGATAAAACTAATAAAATAAATTCTTTATTATTTAATAATAATTTATATCTTGGAATTATGTCTTTAAAAGAAAATGGTACAAGCATGTTTTTTTTTATAGTTTCAGGTAAAATTTTTGAAGCCATAAAAATCGATACTGCGGCATAAAAAGCCAAGAAAATAAAAATACTTTGCCAATGAAAACCTAAAAGTAAGCCGCCTATCATAGGAGCTATGGCGGGAGCTATGCCAAATAAAATTTGAACAGTAGCCATCACCCTCTGCGCTTCTGCACCTTGATATAAGTCTCTTACCATTGCTCTTGCTACAACACTACCTGCTCCACCACCAATTCCCTGTAATGCTCTAAAAAACCATAATGACTCAACTGATGTTGAAAAAGCACAACCAAATGATGCAAGAAAGAATAATGCTAGTCCCCACTGCATAGTTTTAATTCTTCCTATTCCATCTGATATTGGTCCATGAAATAAAAGCATTACCGTATATGGAAGAAGATAAAAGGTAAGACTTTGTTGAATTGCTTCAGGTGAAGCTAATAAATCATTGGAAAGTATGTGAAATGCTGGCAAATATGTATCGATAGCAAATGGTGCCAGGGAAGATAAAGCAGCTAATGTAATTACTCTTGGATTAAGAAAAAGACTCATTACGTACTAGTTATATTTCAACTAAGGAGTAGCGTGAAATTTTGCTAATCTTTCTTTTTCATCACCCTTATCTATTTTTTTAGAATTCGCATTTGTTCTAAACATTATAGGTTTAGCTTCAACACCAGGGTTTTGCGAATCTTTTATTGCTTGATCAATTATGTGACGATCTGGTGACTTTGAACAAACTGGATCAGCACCTTCGGCGTTTCCAGTCAATAAAAGCGCTTGGCATCTGCAGCCACCTAAATCATTTTCTTTTTCAGAACAACTTCTGCAGGGTTCTTGCATCCAATCATCACCACGAAATTTATTGAAAGCTGGTGAATCGTACCATGCACCCTTAAGTCCTGAATCTTTAACATTAGGAAATTCTAAATTAGGTATAACTCTTGCAGAATGACATGGAAGAACATCGCCATTCGCAGTCACTATCATAAATACTTCACCCCATCCATTCATACATTTTTTTGGCCTATCATCAAAATAATCTGGTACCACAAAAAATATCTTCATTTTATTGCCAACACGCTCTCGAAACTTATTTGTTACTTTTAATGCATTCTCTACCTGTTCTTTTTTTGGCATTAGTTGATCTCTATTCACTAATGACCATCCATAATATTGAGTATTAGCTAGTTCTATATAATCCGCCCCTAGACCTTCTGCCATTTCAAGGATTTCTTGGATATGATCAATATTGTATCGATGCATAACAACATTTAGCACCATTGGATACCCTCTGTCCTTAATCATAGCTGCTACTTTTTGTTTTAATTTGAATGTTTTGGTGTTAGTTATAAAGTTATTAATTTCTTCAGTGATGTCATGCATTGATAATTGAATATGATCGAGACCACCGTCTTTCAGTGCATCAATTCTTCTCTCATTCATCCCAGCACCAGATGTTATTAAATTACTGTAATAACCTAACGAACTCGCTTCAGTCACAATTTCCTCAATATCTTTCCTTAGTAATGGTTCTCCTCCAGAAATTCCAAGCTGAGCAGCCCCCAGATCTCTTGCCTGCCTTAAGACCTTAATCCATGATTCAGTATCTAGTTCATTTTGAGTATGTTTATCGAAGTCTGTTGGGTTATAGCAAAAAGCACATTGAAGGGGACATTGATAGGTAATCTCAGCTAGCAACCATAATGGTTGCGTTGCTGTAGTTGAAGCTGAAACGCCATTATTTTTTTTATCTATTTCCATTTTCTTAGTTTACCTTCTCAATCCATGCCTTATCTAAAGCTAACTCTATCATCCCTT
>JAOKFJ010000015.1 GCA_028247015.1 Methylophilaceae bacterium
GCCTATGCTGGCTTTTTTTTTAATTAAAACTCAATAACTATGTTATAAATCCTCAATGAATATATAAAATTAGACAATTTACCCTGATGAAAAAAGAAAATCAAAGAAAAGAAAGTCTAAGTGAAATTATTGAGCAAATACTTAATTTGCTTGATAAAAATAAATTAGTTGATCGGCTTGTCGAAAAACAAGATATTCCAAAGCAGAATTTAATTAAAAACCTTGTTAATAAACAAAGCTTAAATAAATTGATGCGCCTGTTGAATGAACTTCATGCGGCTGATATTGCCGATATACTTGAATCACTTCCTATTGATGAAAGATTGATAGTTTGGGACCTAATCAAGTCTGAACATGATGGTGAGATATTAATTGAGGTATCAGATGCTGTAAGACAGACACTAATTGCAGACATGGATAATACCGAACTATTGGCCGCTGCTGAACAATTAGATACTGATGAGATAGCAGATATTGCAGCAGATTTACCAGAGGATGTTTTACAAAATTTATTAGATAATCTAGATATTCAAAACAGAGAGCGTCTTCAGTCAACATTGTCCTACGATGATGATACTGTTGGAGGGTTAATGGATTATGATATTGTACCTATTCGCGAGGATATCAGTCTGGAAGTTGTCTTAAGATATCTGAGAAAACTTAGAAAATTACCTGATCATACTGATAAATTATTTGTAGTAAATCGTGAAGGTTCTCTTTTAGGGGTGCTGCCATTAAAAAAAATCATAGTTAATGAGCTTGATTTAAAAGTTAAAGATGTTATGTCGTCAGATGTTGTTTTATTCAAACCTAATGATGAGGCGGATCATGCGTCGGATGCTTTTGAGCGCTATGACTTGGTTACTGCTCCTGTTATAAATGAAGAAAATAAATTAGTTGGTAGGTTATCTGTTAACTCAGTTGTAGATTATATTAGAGAAGAGGCAGAAAGTGATAAGCTTTCTATGGCAGGTCTAAGGGAAGAAGAGGATTTATTTTCTTCAATATGGAAGTCAGTTCAAAATAGATGGGCTTGGCTGGCTATTAATTTAATTACTGCTTTTATAGCTTCTAGGGTCATAGGAGTTTTTGAGGGTTCAATTGAAAAAGTTGTTGCCCTTGCAGCATTAATGCCAATTATTGCTGGAATAGGTGGAAATTCTGGAAATCAAACTACAACAATGATTGTTAGAGGTCTAGCATTAGGGCAAGTTTCATTCAATAATTTACAGAGATTATTGAAGAAGGAGCTTGGTGTTGCTCTTTTAAACGGAATACTTTGGGGTGGAGTTGTGGGTATCTTTGCTTATCTTTTATATGGAAATATTAAACTTGGAATGGTGATGACTGCTGCTATGATTTTGAATTTACTTTTGTCAGCAATAATGGGGGTAATGATACCCCTTGTAATGAATCGTTTTGGAAGAGACCCTGCTGTAGGTTCAAGTGTCTTAATAACTGCAATGACTGATAGTGGAGGATTCTTTATATTTCTCGGCTTAGCTAGCATTGTTTTGATATAGTAATGATATGAATAACTCATTTGATTTCTTAATAAACAATTTAACACCAGATTACCTTCTGTCATGGAATACTATTTTTCAGTTCATAATAATTATTGGTGCAGTTGGAGTATCCTTCTTTTCGAATGAGGCTATAAAAAAGTATTTTATTAGCAAGTCAGTCAAAAAAGCAGAAACTATTTTAAGTGGCATTATAAGAATAGTCAGTCCATTAGTGATTTTAATAATTTTATATATTACAAATGCTGTTCTTAATGAATATCAATCAACAAATATTTTGGATATTGCCATTACCTTGGTAAATGCAATGATTGTAATCCGTTTAAGTATTTATCTTATCAGGTACATCATAAGGCCATCTGAGTCTATTAAGGCCCTTGAAAATATAATTTCTATTATAGTTTGGGTGCTTGTTGCCCTTAATTTATTTGGTGTTTTATCGTTAGTTGGAATTGAACTTAAAGGGATAATATTTAATTTTGGTGAGCATGAGTTTTCTCTATTGTTGGCAATACAAGTTGTTCTGGGAATTGGCTTATCAATCTTTACAGCAATTTTATTTGGCCAGTTTATAGAAAATAGATTAATGAAAGTAAAAGAGCTAGATATGAATGCTCGAGTAATGATTAGTAAGGTTATGAGAATCGTATTGTATGCAGTTGCAATTGTAGTTACTTTATCTTCATTAGGTTTGAACCTTACATTTTTATCAGTGTTTGGCGGGGCATTTGGTGTAGGTCTGGCATTTGGTATGCAAAAAATTGCGAGCAATTATATTTCTGGATTTATTATTCTTTTAGATAAATCGATACATATAGGGGATATTCTATCGATTGGCGAACATTATGGAGTTGTAACAGTAATTCGCTCTAGGTATACAGTACTCAAAAAGTTAGATGGTATTGAAGTAATTATTCCTAATGAGACATTAATCTCCGAAAATATCATCAACCACACATTAACTGATAGGAAATCAAGGATATCTATCGATGTTCAAATTAGTTATAAATCTTCTGTAGATAAAGCATTTGAAATTATGTTAAATAGCGCCAAGAATGAATCACGTGTTTTAAATGATCCAGAACCCTCTGTATTTTTAATGAAATTTGCAGATAGTGGTATTGACTTAATGCTATCTTTTTATATAGTCGATCCTGAGGAAGGCTCGTGGGGATTAAAGTCTGATATTTATAGAGAAATATGGAATGAATTTCAAAAGCATAATATCGAAATACCATACCCTTACAGAACAGTTGAAATTATCAATCCAGAAAAGAAGTAATTTTACTTAATTTTGTTTTCTTTATAGAGTACGTGCTTTCTTGCCTTGGGATCGAATTTCATGAGTTCAATTTTTTCAGTCGTTGTTCTCTTATTCTTCGTAGTTGTATAAAAATGTCCTGTACCAGCAGAAGAATTTAGTCTTATTTTCTCTCTCATTGTATTAATCCTTAAACTTTTTTACCATCTAGTCGCATTTTTGCAATTACTGCATCAATACCTAATTTATCGATAGTTCTTAATGCGGCAGCTGAAATGCGCATTGAGATCCAGCGGTTTTCACTTTCAACCCAAATTTTACGGCTTTGTAGATTAGGCAGAAAGCGTCTTTTTGTTCGGTTTTTGGCATGTGAGACATTGTTTCCTGATACAGGCCTTTTTCCAGTTACTTCACATTCGCGAGTCATTTCTGTTACCTCTAATTATTTCTAAAAAAGACGACTATTAAACCACACAAACCCCTGTCTTTTCAAGTCTTTTTTACGTTTTTCCGGTACTACCAAAGCCACCTTCTCCTCGCTCTGAACCTGGAAAATCTTTAACTAGATTAAAGTTAGCTTGATTGATTGGTACGATAACTAATTGAGCTATCCGCTCTAGTGGATTTATTAGAAATTCTTTATCACTTCGATTCCAACAAGAAACTAGTAATTCACCTTGGTAGTCTGAGTCAATAAGGCCAACAAGATTTCCAAGAACGATACCATGCTTATGACCAAGGCCCGATCTAGGTAAGATAATACCAGCATAGCCTGGATCTTTTATGTAAATTGAAATACCAGTTGGAATTAGGAAAGTTTCGCCTGGATTTAAGGAGTAGCTATTATCTATACATGCTCTAAGATCCAGGCCTGCAGAACCCTGTGACTCATACTTTGGCTTATGATTAGCAGCTTTTGTATTAAGTATTTTATAATCAATTGATATGCTCATTTATATGTCCTTTTTCTTTTGTTAATTTGTGAACATGCTTCATAATTTCTATAGCTAACTCACTTTTATCTCGTTTTGTTATATGAGTTACTTCATTAGGGTCAACTAAATAAATTTCTGCTGACTTCTCGCCCATTGATTCGTTTATTGAGTTTGCAACAATTAAATCTACCCCTTTATTTTTGAGTTTTAACTGACCATTTTTTATAATACTTTCACTTTCAGCTGAAAAGCCAACGCAAAAAAGATGATTAAATTTAGATGCTGTGTCTGCGAGGATATCGCTACTTTTAGTAAGCCCTAATGTTAATTTTCTATCTTTTTTTATCTTTCCATTAATACGGGTTGGAAGATAATCTGATATAGCTGCAACACTGATAAAAATATCAAAGTTAGCAGCATTTTCCATAATTACCTGCCTCATTTCATTATGATTTGGTGCGTAAATTTTATTAATTCCCTTAGGAGCGGGAATATCTGTTCGTCCATAAATAAGAGTCACTTGAGCCCCCATTGTAAATGCAGCTTCAGCAACATTAAAACCCATTCGACCCGAACTTAAATTAGTTATTGCTCTAGCATCATCAATATTCTCAATTGTTCCCCCGCAGGAGATGAGAACTTTTTTATTAGAAAATATGTTATTCCCTAAAGATCTTTTTATTTCTAGAAGTAATGTTTCTTGATTAATTAATCTTCCAAAACCTTCTTCACCGCATGCTTGCTGACCATCTTCGGGACCTAAAACTTGAATATTATCATTATAAATAAGCTTAATATTTCTTTGGGTGGCTGGATTAAACCACATCTCCCTATTCATTGCTGGGGCAAGCAATAAAGGACAATTTCTTGCTAAACATAAGTTTGATAATAGATCATCAGCTAACCCATTAGCTAATTTAGCTATAAAATTTGCTGATGCGGGCGCGATTAAAATTAGATCTACCTCTCGACTAAGATTAATATGCTGCATCCCATTACCTTTGGAAGGCTCCCACATATTTTCAAGTACAGGCTTTCCTGACAAAGATTGTAAAGTGAGCGGGCTAATAAATTCTATTGCAGACTTAGTCATAACAACCTGCACATCAGCTCCAAGTTTTTTTAAAAGACGAATTAACTCAGCAGTCTTATAAGCAGCTATACTTCCTGTAACACCAAGTAGAATTTTCTTATTCAGCATAATATTTTTAACGCATTAATTAAATTCATAATAAATATATTTTATAAAGTGAAAGTATAGCAAAGAATGTCGAGTGTAATTGGTATAGATGGCTGTAAAGCCGGATGGATAATAGCGAAAACTTTAGAAAATGAATCCATAAGTTTTCAAATTATTAAAAATTTAAATGATTTAAAGAGAATTAACGTATCTCATATTGGTATAGATATTCCATTGCAGTTATCTCATACAGGAAAAAGATTTGCTGAAATTGAAGCAAGGTCTTTACTAAAAAATAGAGCCTGTACTATATTTACTCCACCAACTTTAAATGCATTAAGAGCTAAAAATTATATGGATGCCTGTGAAGTTAATTTTAAAGAATGTGGAAAGCGTATTTCAAAGCAATCATGGAATTTATTTCCTAAAATTAAAGAAGCCCAGGAATTCCTAGAAAATAAATCAATCAACAAATTAAGGATATTTGAGGTTCATCCAGAATTAAGCTTTATGGCAATGAATAATATGAGTCTAGTTCAAGCAAGCAAAAAAACTGATATTGGAAGAGAAATACGAATTAAGTTAATACAAAAATTTTTTCCAAAATTTTCTTTTGAATCAGTGCGAAATGAATATAAAAAAAACCAGACCCTAGATGATGATATTTTAGATTCTGTGTCTGTATTATGGTCAACTCAAAGAATAGTTGATAATATTGCTAACTTCGTCCCAAAAGATCCTAAGAGAATTGATATGCGAATATATTTTTAATTTATGCTTAACTTAATAAAAACAAAATTAATATGGATATTTTTATCTGTGTTAGGAGCGGTTGCCTTTTCGACAATAGCTCTTAGTCGCGATGAGTCTATTAATGCCTTATGGTTTATTACTGCTGCTGTATGTATTTATCTTGTTGCTTATAGATTTTATGGTGCCTGGATTGCTGCAAAAGTATTAGTTCTAGATGAATTTAAAGAGACCCCTGCCGTAAAAAATAATAACGGTCGTGATTTTATCCCAACTAATAAATGGGTTGTATTTGGAACTCATTTCGCAGCAATTGCTGGTCCAGGTCCTCTGGTAGGCCCAACACTTGCTGCTCAATTTGGTTACTTACCAGGAACGATATGGATTTTAGTGGGAGCTGTATTGGGTGGCGCAGTTCAAGATATGACTATTTTATTTTTTTCCGTTAGAAGGAATGGAAAAACTTTAGGTCAAATGGCAAAAGAAGAGCTAGGTAGGCTTGCAGGAACAGCTTCTTTGATAGCAACTTTTGTAATTATGATTATATTAATATCTGTTTTAGGTCTCGTGGTTGTAAATGCTATGAAACATAGTCCATGGGCTACATCCACAGTAGCAGCAACTATCCCAATAGCAATGCTTGTTGGATTTTATATGCGCTTTATAAGGCCTGGACGTGTTTTAGAGGCAACTGCAATTGGAGTCACACTTTTATTGTTAGCAGTTTATATTGGTGGTGAGATTGATAAATCTGAGACACTCAGAGTTTATTTTGATCATGGTGGTTTATTTTTGGCATGGTCGATTATTCTTTACGGATTTGCTGCAGCAGTTTTACCTGTATGGATGCTTTTAGCCCCTCGGGACTATTTATCAACTTTTGTTAAGCTTGGAACTATTATTTTTCTCGCTATAGCTATTGCAATTTTGCAGCCTGATATAAAAATGCCAGCTATAACTAATTTTGCTGACGGTTCAGGACCAATATTTGGGGGAAGTTTATTTCCATTTGTTTTTATTACAATAGCTTGTGGTGCTATCTCCGGTTTTCATGCATTAATATCTTCTGGAACAACACCAAAACTAATCGACAATGAAAAGTATATTCCTATGATTGGTTATGGAGGAATGCTACTAGAGTCTTTTGTAGCAATAATGGCAATGGTTGCAGCTTGTGTTTTAGAGCCTGGCGTTTTCTTTGCAATTAATAGCCCTGTTGGAATTGTTGGCTCCGATCCTTCAATCGTAATTCAAACTATTAATTCTTGGGGCTATCCTGTGACTCAAAATCAAATGGACCAGCTTGCAAAAGATGTAGGCGAGACTACGCTCTTTGCTAGAACAGGTGGAGCACCTTCATTAGCAGTTGGTATGGCAACTATTTTTGCAAATGCCTTTGGTAAAAATCTTTTAGCAATGTGGTATCACTTTGCAATTATGTTTGAAGCGGTATTTATTTTAACTACATTAGATGCAGGTACAAGAGTTGGAAGATTTATGTTGCAAGATATTTTAGGTAACATTCATCCAAAATTAGGAAGAACTTCATGGCTTCCATCTACAATTTTAACAAGTGCAATTGTAGTTTCCTGTTGGGGATATTTTTTGTATATAGGTGTTATAGATCCTAATGGTGGAGTTAATATCTTATGGCCGCTATTTGGTATTGCAAACCAAATACTGGCTGCAATTGCATTAAGTGTAGGTACTGCAATTTTGATTCGTAGTGGCAGAGTAAATTTTGCATGGATTACAGGGATGCCATTAGCTTGGCTAGCAATTATTACTTCAACTGCTGCTTATCAAAAAATATTTAGTGAGGATGTAAGGGTAGGATTTTTATCAGCTGCCAATTCTATGACTGAAAAAATTAATACAGGATTAATTTCAGAAGAAAAAATAAGCATCCTGAATAAATTAATATTTAATCTTAGATTTGATGCTGTAATTACATCAATTTTAACGATAGTTTTATGGTTAGTTATCTTTGATGTTTTAAAGCTGTTATTAAATAAAAAAAATAAACAGTCTGTTTTGGTAAATTAATTATGTTTAAAATTATATGGAAATTTATAAGAACTCTAAGCGGGGATGATGCATATGAAATTTATTTGAGAAATTTTACAGCATGTGTAAATCATTTAGATAAAACTCCCTTGAATAGGAAAGATTTTTATTACCAACAACTTCAGGAAAAATGGAATAAGATAAACCGTTGCTGTTAGTTATATTTTATTTTTGGTAACAATAAACATTAGAATGCCAATTCCAATCATTGGGATAGTAAGCCATTGACCCATGGATAGGTTTAGATAAAGAAGACCTAAAAAACTATCAGGCTCACGAGTGAATTCAACAAGAAATCTAAATAAACCATAAAAAATTAAAAATAATGCCGAAATACTTCCAGTTGGTCTTTTTTTGTTTGAATATAAATATAGTATTAAGAATAAAAATAATCCTTCAAAAAGTGCTTGATAAAGCTGAGAAGGATGGCGTGCTATTTTATCAGTAAGAGGAAAAATGATCCCCCAGGCCAGATCTGTAGGCCTACCCCACAATTCTTGATTGATAAAATTTCCAATTCTACCAAAACCTAATCCCAGAGGTATAAGTGGCGCTATAAAATCTGTTAATTTTAACCATGAAATACGATATTTTTTTGTAACAAAAATAATACTTATCAGGACACCTAAAAAACCTCCATGGAAAGACATACCTCCTTGCCAAAAAGCAAAAACTTGGTCCAAATTTGATAAGTAATATATTGGCTGATAAAATAAAATATAACCAAGCCTTCCACCTATGATTACTCCTAAAGCACCATAAAAGAAAATATCATCAAGAATATTTTCATTTATATCACTCCACCATATTTTTTTTAATTGTTTTTTACCGAGGTATATAAAAGCTATAAAAGCAAAAAAATACATTAATCCATACCAATAAACCTTTAAAGGTCCAATTTGGAGGGCAATTGGGTCTATTTGTGGATGAATAAGCATTATTTTTTAATTATAAGTGTAAAATTCTAATTATTAAATTAATCATTTGGAATTGCAATGCCAGAATATAGATCTAGAACTACCACGCATGGAAGAAACCAAGCAGGTGCAAGAGCACTCTGGCGTGCAACGGGTATGAAGGATGAGGACTTTGTTAAACCTATGATTGCAGTAGTTAATTCATTTACCCAATTTGTTCCAGGTCATGTCCATCTAAAGGATATGGGTCAACTAGTTGCACGAGAGATAGAGAGAAGTGGTGGGGTTGCAAAAGAATTCAATACTATTGCAGTCGATGATGGAATAGCTATGGGCCATGATGGTATGCTTTATAGCCTTCCAAGTAGAGATTTAATTGCTGATAGTGTTGAGTATATGGTTAATGCTCATTGGGCAGACGCTATGGTTTGTATATCTAACTGCGACAAAATAACACCTGGTATGCTCATGGCAGCTATGAGAATAAATATACCAGTTATTTTTGTATCAGGCGGCCCAATGGAGGCTGGAAAAGTAGATTGGGAAGAAAATGGAGGTAAAATTGACTTAGTATCTCCTATGATTGCTGCGGGGGATATGAGTATTTCAGATAGTGACTTAAAGAACATGGAAAGATCTGCATGCCCAACTTGTGGCTCTTGTTCAGGAATGTTTACTGCAAACTCGATGAATTGTTTAACTGAGGTTCTTGGCTTAAGCCTTCCAGGAAATGGAAGTACTTTGGCAACTCATACTGCTAGGAAATCATTGTTTTTAAATGCAGGGTCAAAAATTGTCGATATCACTAAACGCTATTATGAAGGTAATGATGAATCTGTTTTGCCTAGAAATATTGCTACAAAAAAAGCATTTGAGAATGCAATGGCTCTAGATGTATCTATGGGAGGTTCAACAAATACAGTTTTACATTTACTAGCTGCTGCTAAGGAAGCAGAGGTTGATTTTACAATGTCAGATATTGATAAAATATCAAGAAAAGTACCTTACCTAGCAAAGGTTGCACCTGCGTCGCAAAAATATCATATGGAAGATGTTCATAGAGCTGGAGGTGTTTATGGAATCTTGGGTGAACTAAAAAGAGGAAAGCTATTACATGAAGATGTCCCTACAGTTCACTCAAAAACTCTTGGAGAGGCAATTAATCATTGGGATATCATGACAACAAAAGAAAATACAGTAAAAGATTTTTATCTTGCTGCACCAGGAGGTATCCCAACAACTGAAGCCTTTAGTCAAGAAAAAGTATGGCCGTCGCTAGATGATGATAGAGATAATGGCTGTATAAGAGATATCGCACATGCCTACAGTAAAGACGGCGGACTGGCTGTTCTTTATGGAAATATTGCAAAAGATGGTTGTATTGTTAAAACAGCAGGGGTGGATGAAGAGATTTTAAAATTTTCTGGCAGAGTCAGGCTTTTTGAGTCGCAAGATGCAGCTTGTGAAGCTATTTTAGGAGATAAAATAATCCCTGGAGATGTTGTAGTTATTATCTATGAAGGACCAAAAGGCGGCCCTGGTATGCAAGAAATGTTATACCCAACTGCATATTTAAAATCAAAAGGATTAGGTAAGTCTTGTGCTTTATTAACAGATGGACGCTTCTCTGGAGGGACATCAGGTTTATGTATAGGCCATGCATCCCCAGAATCTGCAGAGGGTGGAGCTATTGCTTTATCGAGAGAAGGTGATCAAATAGATATAGATATTCCTAATAGAAAAATTAATTTAAAAATAACAAATGAAGATTTAATACTAAGAAGAGAAGAAATGAACAACTGTAAAAATCCTTGGCACCCAAAACCTAGAGAGCGACGAGTAACAGATGCATTAAAAGCATATGCAATGATGACTACTAGTGCATCTAATGGTGCTGTTAGAGATATCAATCAACTAAAAATAAGATAATCTAAGTTGAATAAGAGTATTAAGATTACTGACGGAAATGATGGGCTGCAGTTTATTGAAATTGATAACTCATTAGCAGTGGCAAGAATTGCACTTCAAGGGGGCCATGTTGATTGGTGGCGGCCTAAATCGGCGAATCAAGACGTATTATGGCGCTCCTCAAATGCTCGTTACGAGAAAGGCCGATCTATTCGGGGAGGTGTACCAATATGTTGGCCATGGTTTGGCCATCATCCAACTGATGGAACATATTGTGTTCATGGATTTGCGAGGGTTGCTCCATGGAAGTTAAAAAATTCTACGCAATTAAAAAAATGGCGCTACAAAAATTGTTCTAACAATGACTCCTTCCGAAGAGCAGATAAAACAACTCACCTATGATTATGAATTAGAATTAACAGTTATAGTAGGAGATTCTCTTTCATTAAATCTAAAAACAACGAATTTATCTAATCATCCTTTCACAATTAGTGAGGGTTATCATACATATTTTTATGTTTCAGATATTGAGAATATAAAAATTACTGGCCTTGAAAATTCAGTTTATACGGATAAGTTTGATAATTTCAATAGAGGCATTGAGAAGGGGACAATTCAATTTCATAGTCCTTTTGATAGAGTCTACTCTAACACTAGTAATGATTGTTATATTGAAGACGAAGGACTTAATCGAGTAATAACTGTAAAAAAATCTAATAGTAATTCTACGGTCGTTTGGACTCCTTGGAAGATAAAGGCTATGGAAATGGGAGATATGGGTGAAACGGACGAATGGCGCAGGATGATTTGTTTAGAAACTGCCAACCTTCTAGAGAACAGTGTAGTTATTTATCCAAAATTATCGCACAGCATAGCTACTGAGTATTCTGTTCAAGAATATTAATGACACTAGTTTTTTTAATTATAATGGTGATCTAAACCCAATTTTTTTTTATTAAGAAATTAGTGTAGAGCTTTTCCTCATCACTGCCTTTGGTTGGAGTAAAATCATATGTCCATTTAACTAAAGGTGGCATTGACATTAAAATAGACTCAACACGACCTTTTGATTGAATTCCAAATAGCGTGCCTCTATCCTGAAGAAGGTTAAATTCTACGTAACGACTCCTCCGAAAAAGCTGAAATTGTTTTTGATAATCATTAAAATTTACATCCTTTCTTTTTTGAACAATTGGAAGATATGCATTAAGAAGACTTTGTCCTATTGATTTAGTGAGCTCAAAAGAATGATTAAAGTCTCTTTCATTAAAGTCGTCATAAAAAACTCCACCGACACCTCTAGGTTCATTCCGATGATCTAAAAAAAAATAATCATCACAGTTATTTTTTAATTTTTTATATAGTTCTTTCCCGTATGGATCAATTGTGTCTTTTAAAGTCTGATGAAAATGTGTTACATCTTCAAGGAATGGGTAATATGGAGTAAGATCCATGCCTCCACCAAACCACCAAATATCTTTCTCTCCTTCTTTCGAAGCAATAAAAAATCTTACATTCATATGTACTGTTGGAACAAATGGATTATGTGGGTGAAATACCAAAGAAACTCCCATTGCTTCCCATTTTCTATTTACAACCTCTGGGTGAACATCTGTTGCCGCCTTCGGAAGCTGAGTACCAATAACATTAGAAAAGCCTACTCCAGCACGCTCAAAAACATTTCCATTTTCAAGGATACATGTATTACCACCACCACCTTCTTTTCTTTGCCAGGCATCATTTAAGAAGTTTTTACCGTCAACCATCTCAATAGTTTCTACAATATTTGATTGTAAATTAATTAAAAATTTTTTTACTAAATCTTTATTTATCTTCTTATTCATTAGTCTCTATAAATTATTCCTGTAGAAAAATCATGTATTGAAGAAGGTTTTCTATTTCTACCAATCTGACCCTTAATTATTTTAACTTTACCATTAAATAATCGACATGCATCTCTGTAGTTTTTAATTGGCCTCTTGCCACTTTTATTAAGACTAGTCGAGATAACTGGTTGATTAATTGTTTTCGTTATTCTTCTGCATGGCATAAATGAAGGAATTCTTAAAGCAATTTTACTTGAAGAAGTTAACCATTTTGGAGATTTTTTATTGGCATTAATTAACCAAGTATGTGGACCAGGCCATTTAGTATGAAGTTTTTTCTTTTCATTCGTATTCATATCTTTAATTAATCTACCAAATTGACTTAGCTCATTTCCAATTATAATAAAATTTTTATTCCTAGCTCTATTTTTTAAATTATTAATCTTTGTTATTGCTTTATATAAAAAAGGACTACATCCTAAGCCATAACATGACTCTGTTGGGTAGGCAATAAGCCCACCATTAAGAATAAATCGAAGTAATCTATGATTCATTTAAAAGCTTTTTTGCCAATATCATTTCTATATTGAGCACCATCAAAATAAATATTATTAGTTAATTGATATGCTTTATTTTTTGCTTCTTCTAAGGTTTTACCCTTAGCTGTAATTCCAAGAACTCTTCCTCCAGAGGTTAAAATTTTACTATTAATTAGAGTTGTTCCAGCATGAAATACATAGGTATCTTGATTTGTAGAGTGGAGTCCTATAATTTCGTCATTTATTCTTGGTTGGTTAGGGTAGTTTTTAGCAGCCATAACTATAGTAATGGCTGAGTTATTTTCCCATTTAATATTATGCCCCTCTAATTTACTCATAGACGCATCATAAAGAATTTTAAACAAGTCACTTTTTAGTCTAAATAAAATAGGCTGAGTTTCTGGATCCCCCATCCTACAATTGAACTCTAAAGTTTTAATTTTATTTCTTTTATCAATCATTAGCCCTGCATATAAAAATCCAGTAAATTTAATCCCATCTTTTTTCATGCCTGCAATTGTTGGAAGAATTACTTCGCTCATTATTTTTTTATGAATTTCTGGCGTAACAATCGGGGCAGGAGAATAAGCTCCCATTCCTCCTGTGTTAGGACCCATATCATTATCAAACAACCTTTTATGGTCTTGGCTTGATGCAAGTGGAAGAACTGTTTCCCCGTCACAAATTACTATAAAACTTGCTTCTTCCCCTTGGAGAAATTCTTCAATTACTATTCTTGCCCCAGCATCACCAAACTGATTATCAGAAAGCATTAAGTTGATAGCATTGTGAGCTTCTTCATCGGTCATCGCAACTACTACTCCTTTCCCAGCAGCAAGCCCATCTGCCTTAATAACTATTGGAGAGCCTTTTTGTTCAATATAATTATGTGCTAATTTTGCATCTGTAAAAGTTGCATAATCAGCTGTTGGAATACCATGTTTTTTCATAAATTTTTTAGAAAAATCTTTTGAGCTTTCTAGTTGTGCAGCTTGAAAAGTTGGACCAAAAATATATAAGTCATTTTCTATGAATTTATTTACAATACCCTTTGAAAGTGGAACTTCTGGCCCTACGATTGTAAGGTCAATATTTTTATTTATTGCAAATTCAATTAAGAGGTCAATATCTGTAATATTAATATTTTCAATAATACTATCAAGTTCTGTCCCAGCATTTCCAGGGGCAACATATATTTTATTTACTAACGGACTTTGAGAAATTTTCCATGCGAGTGCATGTTCTCTGCCACCATTTCCAATTATAAGAGCATTCATAAATTAGTGCTTAAAATGTCTAATATTAGTAAAAAGCATTACAAGTTTATGTTCATCAGCAGCCTTAATTACTTCATCGTCCTTAATACTCCCTCCTGGCTGAATAACACATTTTGCACCGTATTTTGCTAATACATCAACTCCATCTCTGAATGGAAAAAAAGCATCAGATGCAACCACGCTATCAGATAGGGATAGACAAGCATTTTTTGCTTTGATTGTCGCAATTATAGTACTATCTATTCGACTCATTTGACCCGCACCAATTGCTAGAGTCTTATTATTTTTTGTAAATATAATTGCATTGGATTTAACATATTGTGCAACTTGCCAGGCAAATTTCATTTCAATTAATTCTTCTGGCGTTGGCTTTATTTTAGTAACAACTTTACACTCGTTAATATTTAACTTGTGATTGTCAATGGTTTGAACAAGCCAACCCCCCCCAATTTTTTTATAGTCTAATTGGTTGTTAGATCCAAAAAGTGGAACTTTCAACACTCTAATATTTTCTTTTTTACTGAATATACTTAAGGCTTCTTGTGAATAATCTGGAGCAATTATTACCTCTGAAAATTGTTTTATTATTAATTCAGCAGTTTGCCCGTCAACTTTTTTATTGAAGCTAATGATTCCGCCGAATGATGAAGTGGGATCAGTCGAGAATGCTCCCTTATAAGCCAATAAATTACTATCTGCTGAACAGACGCCACAAGGGTTAGCATGTTTTACAATAACACATGATGGTTTTAAAAAACTTTTTACACATTCCCAGGCAGTATCAGCATCATTAAGATTATTGAAAGACAGTTCTTTCCCTTGAACTTGTATGAAATTAGAAAGAGAGCCCTTAACAGTATTTGGTTCTTTATAAAAAGCAGCACTCTGATGTGGATTTTCTCCATATCTCATATCTAGATTTTTTTTCATTACTTGAATTAATTGCTCTGGAAGTTCTTCTTCTTGATTAAGGCCTGATAGATAATTACTAATAGCACTATCGTATAATGCAGTATGTAAAAAAGCTTTTTTAGCTAATTTAAACTTATATTCAGTCGATATTGAGCCATTCCCCCTAGTAAATTCCTTACTAAAATCTTCATAATCGTCAGGGTCGGTTACAACAGCTACACTACTATAGTTTTTAGCTGCCGCCCTAATCATAGTTGGCCCACCTATATCGATATTTTCAATAGCTAAGTCTAATGTACAATTTTCTTGTTGAATTGCAGATTGAAAAGGATAAAGATTAACAATAACTAAATCAATTTCATTGATATTATTTTGCTTCATCGTTTTAATATGATTTTTGTCATTTCTTTTTCCAAGAATTCCCCCATGTATTTTTGGGTGTAATGTCTTGACTCTACCGCCTAACATTTCTGGATAGTCTGTATATTCAGAAACTTCAATTACTGGAATATCATTTTCTATAAATAACTTTGCAGTTCCTCCGGTAGATAGAATTTCTACATTATGTTTTTTTAATAAGGCGGCTAATTCAACTATATTTTTTTTATCTGAAACGCTAATCAGAGCTCTTAAAATTTTTTTCATTAATTAGGTTTCTATATTGTGTAATTTAAGTTTTTTTCTTAGAGTATTTCTATTTAATCCTAATATTTGAGATGCATGACTTTGATTTCCTTCGGCATAATTCATAACGTAAAGTAATAATGGCTTTTCTATGGATTTTATAACCATTCCATAGAGATCTTTTGAACTCTCACCAGATAAGTCCTTGAAGTATTGATCCAATAAAGCATCAATATTATTAGAAAGATTATTTTTAATCATTAAGCTACCATTTCTTTATTTTTATCTAGTACTTCGTCATCGTAAGGAATAAAGTGGTCAATTTCTTTTAAACTATTAAAGTAGTTATCTATTGCATTTATTTGATCATCACAATCTTCTATCTGATTCATGTGAAATCTAAACTGAGCAGAATGTTTTAATCCTTTTGTGTACCAAGAAATATGTTTTCTTGCTACTCTTAATCCAGTTAGCTCTCCATAAAATTTATAAAGTTCATTAACGTGAGCAATAGTTACTTTTTGGACTTCATCAATTGTAGGAAGGTCAAGATGCTTTCCTGTTCTAAGGTAATATTCTATTTCTCGAAAAATCCATGGCCTTCCTTGAGCTGCACGACCAATCATAACTGCGTCTGCCTTAGTAAAACCTAGCACAAATTCTGCTTTTTCAGGGCTGGTAATGTCGCCATTTGCAATTACTGGAATTTTAATGTGTTGCTTAACAGCAGCTATTGTATTGTACTCAGCATCACCTCTATAAAGGCATGCACGAGTTCTACCATGTATAGCAAGAGCCTGTATTCCAGAATCTTCCGCAATTTTACTAATAGTTAGAGCATTTCTATTATCAGTATCCCATCCGGTTCTTATTTTTAAAGTTACGGGAATATTTACGGCCTTAACTACCGACTTAAGAATACTTTCAACTAATTTTTCTTGTTTTAGGAGCGCTGAACCTGCCATTACATTACAAATTTTCTTTGCAGGGCAGCCCATATTGATATCAATAATTTGAGCTCCCTTATCCATATTATATTTGGCAGCTTCAGCCATCATATCTGGATCGGCACCTGCAATTTGTACTGAAATAGGATCTACTTCCCCTTCGTGATTTGCTCGTCTTAAGGTCTTTTCACTGCCATACAAGAGTGAATTAGATGTTACCATTTCACTTACAGCCATTCCTGCTCCAAAACTTTTACAAAGCATTCTGAATGGACGATCTGTAACACCTGCCATAGGAGCAAGCACTAGATTATTTTTTAAAATATGTTCGCTTATTATCATACAAATTTAATAAAAATTAAGATGCCTATTTTATAATCAAAATCTTGATTATGATAGTTTTTTTTACCTCCTTTTAGTTGCTGTCTCGCCAATTAATATTTAATTTAGATAAATTGTACTTAATTTCCTTAATTGCCTTACCTACATTTTTTGATGACCCCTTAATACCAAGTTCTAATGTTTTTTTTGGATCCATTTTAGGAAGACTATAAAGTTTAATATCTTTATTATTAAGTATTATTTGGTTCATGAGATCTATAAGCTGACTTTCACTTACATCATCAATCCAGACAGACGAATCTTTTGTGTCAATTTTAAATTGATTGCCTTGATAGTATTTTTCTAAAAGCCAATCAAGCATAGGCCATGACATTTCTGGGAATCCTGGCATGAAATGATGATCGTTAATTGAAAAACCTGGAATATTATTTATGCTATTTGGTATTAAATTTGCTTGGTATGGAAGATCTGCCATTAATATTCTTTTTGGATAAGCATCTTTACCAAATTGTTTTTTTATGCATTTAGAGGCTTCTGGATGACGCTTAACTTTAAGTTTATGCGCTCTGGCTGCTGCATCACGAGTGCAATCATCCGGAGTAGCTCCAATACCACCAAAACAAAATACTATGTCATTTAATTTGGATTGAATGACGCTTACTATTGTATCTAGATCATCGGGGACAAAATCTGCTTTGTTTAATGTAAACCCATTTTTTCTGAGCTTTTTAGTAAGGTGCCTTAAATGTTTATCTTCTCTCTTTCCAGACAATATTTCATCACCGATAATTACTGCATGAATTAATTTCATTAATGTGCCTGTTCCCAATTTCCCCCAATACCAATATCAACTTTTAGGGGAACATCTAACTCAGCAATATTTTCCATTAAATCTTTAATATTTTCTTTAAATAAATCAACTTCATTTTCTGGTACTTCGAAAACTAACTCATCATGAACTTGCATAATCATTTTTCCAGTTATTTCTTTTGATTGTTTAATCCAATTATCTACCGCATTCATAGCCATTTTAATCAAATCGGCAGCTGTTCCTTGCATAGGGCCATTAATTGCTGCTCTTTCTGCAGCAGCTCGCCTTATTCCATTTGACCCATTAATTTCAGGGACCCATAATCTTCTTCCAAAATAGGTTTCTACATAACCATTATTTTTTGCGAACTGTTTTGCTTCCTCCATATAATTTCTAACGGAAGGGTACCTTGAAAAATATCTCTCAATATAGTTTTGTGCCGCAACTCTTTCGATATTTAGATTTTTTGCTAATCCAAATGCGCTCATCCCATAAATTAAACCAAAATTAATCACTTTTGCATACCTTCGTTGCTCTGAGGATACACTTGATAAATCACAATTAAATATTTCTGCAGCAGTAATTTTATGAATATCTTCATTATTTTTAAATGCTTCAATAAGTCTTTGGTCTTTAGATAGATGAGCCATAATCCTTAATTCAATTTGAGAGTAATCAGCTGAAAGTATTTTGTACCCTTGAGGTGCAATAAACGCCTCTCTTACTTTTCGTCCATCTTCAGTTCTAATTGGAATATTTTGAAGATTAGGGTCTGAGCTAGCAAGTCGACCAGTTATTGCAACGGCCTGATTATAGCTTGTATGAACTCTACCAGTTATTTCGTTAATCATTTTTGGTAATTTGTCTGTGTAAGTCGATTTTAATTTTGCTAGCCCTCTATATTCTAGAATTAACTTTGGCAGAGGATAATTAGCCGATAACTCAGAGAGAACATCTTCGCTAGTCGATGGAGTTCCCGTAGGAGTTTTTTTAAGTGGTTTAATACCTAACTTCTCAAAAAGTATTTCTTGTAATTGTTTGGGTGAGGATAGGTTAAATGGCTGCCCAGCTAACTCATGAGCTTTGTCCTCTAGTTTAATTAATTTTTCCCCTATGACATGGCTCTGATTTTGAAGAATTTTATGGTCAATCAATACCCCATTTCTTTCAATCTTAATTAAAGCATTCATAGCTGGAATCTCTATATCTTGGTATATGGAATATAAAGATTTTTCTTTCTCTAGGAGAGCTGTAAGGTGATTATATAATTGTAGGGTGACGTCGGCATCCTCAGCAGCATATTGAACTGCATCATCAATACTCACCTGATCAAATGTTATCTGATTAACTCCTTTTCCTACAAGTGACTCATAGCTGATACATTTATGATTTAGATATTTAAGGGCAAGCTTATCCATACCATGACTTTCGTTACTCTCTAAAACATAGCTCATCAACATTGTGTCGTTATTTATACCATGAAGCTCAATCCCATAATTTAAGAAAATATGAGCATCGTACTTAATATTTTGCCCAATTTTTAAAATAGATTGATCTTCAAGAGCTGGTTTTAAATATTTATTTATTGAATTAATGCTTAGTTGTTCATAATTAAGATCTTGATGGCCGATTGGTATATAGAAGCCAGAACCAGGATGAGTAGAAATAGAAATACCTACTAATTTTGCTGTCATTGGATTCAGTGAGGTTGTTTCGGTATCAAGAGAACATAGTTTAAGTTCGTTGATTAACTTAACTAGATCCTTTAAGGCATCATCAGTATTAATTAAAATATAATCTTTTGTACCTATAAAATTTGCAACATGGTTTTCTTTTTCAGGTTCTGAAGCTGATAAAATCTCATTATTAGTTTGCTCTACATCTTTTAGCCAGCTTGAAAAATTAAATTTTTTATATAGAGAAATTAATAATTCTTTATTTTGTGGCTTTCTAGATAATTCTTTCCATGTAACTTGAATATCTAAGTCAGATTTAATAGTTATAAGATCTTTCCCCGTTGAAAGCCATTCTTTTGATTTTCTTAAATTTTCTCCAACCGATCCTGTAATTTCATCTGCATGTTTTATGATTGAGTCTAGTGTTTTATACTTTTCTAGCCATTTTAGTGCGGTTTTGGGCCCGACTTTATCTACACCTGGTACATTATCAACTTTATCACCAATAATTGTTAAGTAGTCTACAATTAGCTCTGGTGGAATACCAAACTTATTCTTTACCCCTTCAATATCGAGTACCTCATTAGTCATTGTATTAATTAGTTTGGTTTTTTTATTAACTAATTGTGCTAGATCCTTGTCCCCAGTTGATATAACTACCTCAATACTATCTTGATTAGCTTTTTTAGAAAGTGTACCAATAACATCATCTGCCTCTACTCCCGGTCGAATAAGAATGGGAAATCCCATAGCTTCAATTGCTTCTTTTAAAGGGCCAATCTGAATGGCTAGTTCCTCTGGCATTTTTGGTCTGTTTGCCTTATATTCAGGGTAGATATCATTTCGAAACGTCTTTCCTTTTGCATCAAAAATACAGACACTATAATCAGATGGATATTTTTTATGGATATGTCTTAGCATGTTTAGAACACCATAAATTACTCCAGTTGGTTGATTGTCAAGGCTCCTAAAATCTGGCATAGCATGGAATGCTCTGTACAGATATGATGAGCCGTCAACTAGTAATAATTTTTTCATATTTTAGGTCGCTTTTACGTTATTTATATAATATATAGCATTGATTCACATTTAATTAGTAGTAAAACTAAGATTTTGGTAAAATCATATTTTATCTTTAAACTAAGGTTAATAAATGACTAAATATCTTTTCAGTTACTTTTTTTTGTTTTTCGCTTTCTCTGTGACAGCTGAAGAAACTGAGGTCTTAGAAAATGTACCTCCACCCCCTTCATCTATGAATTCCGATTATATTGGTGAGCCTGAGATAACAATCAAGAAGGATGGAGAAAAGACTGTAGAGGAATTCCGAATGAATGGAAGACTATATATGATTAAGGTAAATCCAGAAAATATGCCATCTTACTATCTTTACAAAGACACTTCTGGTGGAGATTGGACTCGTTATAATTTACGAGATCCCATGATTGTCCCTCAATGGGTGATTCTCACATTTTAAAACCCAAGCAAACTATATTAAATTTTTAATGGCTGTTTATACTTCAATTAATAAAAGTGAATTAGAGGATTGGCTTAAGAACTTTTCTATCGGCACCTTGAAAAATTTTAAAGGTATATCCTCAGGTGTAACTAACACTAATTATTTTGTAGAAACTGATACCACTAAATTAATTTTGACAATATTTGAAGAGAATAAATTGGAAGAGCTTCCCTTTTATTTAGATTTAATGAGGTTTTTAGCAAGCAAAAATTTTCCATGCCCACTTCCAGTTATAAATAATAATAATGAGTACCTCACATTAATTAAAGATAAGCCAGCTGTATTAGTATCTTTTTTACTGGGAGCGGAAAAAGAAAGTATAACTGAAGATGATTGCTGTTCTGTTGGTGAAGCATTAGCTAGATTACATACTTCAGCAAAAGATTTTTCTGGTAAGAAAAAAAATACCAGAAATATTGATTGGATTAGCACAAAGTTTAATGAGTTAAAGAAAAGATTATCAAGTTCAGACCAGACAATTATTGAGCAAGAGATTGATTACCAAAAAAACTGTCTCACAGATGGATTGCCAAGTGGAATTATTCATGGAGATCTATTTAGAGATAATGTTTTTTTTCATCAAGAAAAACTATCAGCATTTATTGATTTTTATTATGCTTGTAATGACCATCTTATATTAGATATAGCAATTACTATTAACGATTGGTGCAGCAATAGTGACGGTAGTCTAAAAAAAGAAAAATTTGATTTATTTCTAAATGGTTATCAATCAATTAGAATGCTTCAGAATTCAGAGTTGAAATATTTAAATAATGCTCTTAGACTTGCAGCATTAAGATTTTGGCTATCTCGCTTAGACGCCTATTATAATATTTTAGAAAGTGAGTCTGTTTCAATTAAAGATCCAAATTATTTTAAAAAAGTATTATTAAATAGGCAGAACGAATGAAGAACTTTCTTATTCAAAGTTGGAAATGGATTTTATTAAGTATAAATTTATTTAAGGTCTCGGTGAGGTCATCGTTATTCATAGGAATGTCTTATTTATTTATTTATTTAATAATACCTAT
This sequence comes from Methylophilaceae bacterium, assembly GCA_028247015.1. Taxonomy (GTDB): domain Bacteria; phylum Pseudomonadota; class Gammaproteobacteria; order Burkholderiales; family Methylophilaceae; genus BACL14. The sequence goes on from JAOKFJ010000015.1 coordinate 22,046, forward strand.
CATGCCATCTACACAATTTTTAGGGCCTGTTACTATTATAGCGTGGCCATTTGTTACAGTGTATATTTTATATTTCTATTTTTGCGTTTATTCTAAAAAGAAATTCGAAGCTACAGAAGCATTTAAAATATTTTCAATGAATCCAAGGGGTTTATTTTTTATATCAGTTTTGTCAGCTTTTTATGTAACCATAATTGGCTTATTAGTTTCAAGTGATATCGAGTCTATTACAAATACTTTACAAATCGAACAAGATAGTGAATTAAACTCATTTGATTTTGGGATCTTATTATTGAAGTTATTAATAATGGGAGTCCCATTTTATATGGCAACATGGTTTTCACCATTACTCATTGCTTCTCATAATTATGGGTTATTAAAGGCTATTAAATCTAGTTTTGCAGGAACATTAATGTATATCTTCCCTCTATTTTTTGCTTGGTTAGTTATAACATTTGGTTTTATTGGGCTAGTAATAATAATTACATTTTTATTTAATTCGATGTCATTTCTAAGTTTGACCTTATCCTCTTTGCTTACTTCCATTTTGCTGCTCTTTTTAATGGCCTCTTTTGTGGCTATTATGTTTAGCTTTCAATTTATAACTTTTATTGATATTTACAAAAAATTTACTAACTAAGCTTCACTCAATTTAGCATATTCCATAGCCAGCCATTTAATACCATGATTTGAGAATTTTATTTGAATTCTTAAATCATTCTCATTGCCCTCATATCCAGTAACCATACCTTGCCCAAATTTTTGGTGTGAAACCATTGTTCCAACTTTCCATATATGTTTTGATTCTGAATAAGCGGCAATAGTCGGTGCTGAATATAAGAGGTCTTTGTCTTTTGAGGAATTCAGCCGCTTAATTAATTCTTCTGGAATTTCATCTAAAAATCGAGAAGGAAGATTGTATCTAGGTTGACCATATGTCATTCTAGATTGAGCTAGACTTAAGTATAATTTATTTCGTGCTCTGGTAACTGCCACATACATTAGTCTGCGTTCTTCCTCTATGCCTTTTTGTTCAAGCAGACTTCTTTCATGAGGACATAAACCATCTTCTAAACCGGTAATAAACACTACATCAAATTCCAATCCTTTTGATGAGTGAATTGTCATTAGTTGTAATGCATCATCGCCGGCTGATGCTTGAAGCTCGCCACTTTCTAAAGATGTATAATCTAGAAATTCAGCTAGTAGTAGAGATTGATTCCCCGTTAATTTATCTTCTGAGTTTTCTTCGCGAGTATCTATCATATAAGATTTAGCCGCAGAAACTAATTCGTCTAGGTTTTCTATTCTTGATCCACCATCCTTATCTTTTGCATAGTGTTCTTTAAGTCCAGAATATGTATTAATATAATCTATTGATTCATCAATTCCAGTTCCATGTATTTGATCTTCAATATTTTGAATTAAATTTACAAAAATAGAAATTTTAGGACTTTTATTTTCTGATAGAAATGCTTTTGCTGCCTCCCACATCGAGCAATCATTTTTCTTTGTATAATCATCTAATTGCTCAATTGACCTTGCACCAATACCTCTTGGAGGAAAGTTAACTATTCTAATAAAGGCATTATCATCGTTTTTATTAGATATTAATCTTAGGTATGCCAATGTATGTTTAACTTCTGCCCTATCAAAGAACCTCAAGCCCCCAAAAACTCTGTAAGGAATTTGGTTAGTTACCATTGCCATTTCTATCACTCTGGATTGGGCATTATTTCGGTAAAGGATAGCAATCTGATCATATCTTGAGCCAGCCCGATGCATCATCTTAATTTCATCAACTAAGTACGCTGCTTCAAGGCGATCATCTAATGCAGTATATTGCCGAATAAGGTCACCATCACCTAATGATGCCCAAAGATTTTTCCCTAATCTATCTTTATTGTTATCAATAATTGCATTAGCAGCATTAAGAATATTATTTGTAGAGCGATAATTTTGTTCTAATTTAATGACGTTTTTAATTTTAAAATCGTTTTGCAAGTCCTTCATATTCCCTGGGCTTGCTCCTCTAAAACCGTAAATAGATTGATCATCATCACCTACGGCAAAAATGAAGCTTTGATTTGAGGTAAGGAGCTTGAGCCATTGATATTGAAGTTTACTTGTGTCTTGAAATTCATCAACCAAGATATGTTTAAATATTGATTGGTAGTGCTCTCTTATGCTTACATTTTTTTGAAGTAACTCAAGACAGCGAAGAAGTAACTCAGCAAAATCTACAACACCCTCTTTTTGACATTTTTTTTCATATGCACTATAAACTTCGTTTTTCTTTTTTGAGATATCATCAAAAGCTTGGTAATCATTAGATCGAACACCTTCTTCTTTATTTGCATTAATAAAGTATTGTAAGTCTTTTGAAGTAAATAGCTCTTCATCAATATTCATAGATTTCATAACTCTTTTAATGGCTGACTTCTGGTCAGCACTATCTAGAATTTGAAATATTTCTGGGAGACCTGCATCTTTGTGATGTTTCTTAAGAAATCGATTGCATAAGCCATGAAATGTCCCAACCCACATTCCCCTAGTATTGATGGGAAGTTGAGAAGAAATCCTGACTAGCATCTCTTTTGCAGCTTTATTGGTAAAAGTTACTGCAAGAATGCCACCTGGACTAGTAGTTTGATTGTGTATTAACCATGCAACTCTTGAAGTAAGTACTTTTGTTTTTCCACTTCCTGCACCAGCTAAAATTAATGCTGATTCATCGGATGTAGTCACTGCCTCAATTTGTTTTTCGTTTAGATCTGCTAGGTTAGAATTTTGATTGATAGATTGATTCATTAAAGCGTATGCTACATGAAATAATTTTTAAATAGTTTATTAGAAAGAACTTATTTTATCTTGTTTGGTCAATCAATAGTAAGAAGTTGAAGTAATGTAATCCTCCCATTACTTGCTCAACATTAAAAAAGGCCTCATAGGAGGCCTTTTTTTTTAGTTAAATTTCTTGCTACATCATACCTCCCATACCTCCCATACCTCCCATACCACCCATACCACCCATATCTGGCATTGCTGGGGCTGCTGCTGAATCGTCTTTTGGAAGGTCAGCAATCATACATTCTGTCGTTAGCATAAGGCCTGCAACAGATGCTGCATTCTGTAAAGCTGATCTTGTTACTTTAGTTGGATCTAAAACTCCCATTTCAACCATATCACCATATGTTTCATTGGCTGCATTAAACCCATAATTTCCCTTACCTGCACTTACATTATTTACCACTACAGAAGGTTCAATTCCTGCATTGGAAACAATTTGACGGAGTGGATCTTCAATTGCACGAAGAACAATTTGAATTCCTGCAGCTTGATCGGAATTTTCACCTTTAGTTTTTTTAATAGAGTCTATTGCTCGAATTAAAGCAACACCCCCACCAGGGACAATACCTTCTTCAACAGCTGCTCTGGTTGCATGAAGTGCATCCTCAACTCTAGCTTTTTTCTCTTTCATTTCAATCTCTGTTGTTGCCCCAACTTTAATCAAAGCGACACCACCAGCAAGCTTTGCAACTCTTTCTTGGAGCTTTTCTTTATCATAATCGCTAGTTGATTCTGCAATTTGCGCTTTAATTTGCCCAATACGAGATTTAATATTTGCTTGACTACCAGCACCATCAATAATGATCGTATTTTCTTTACTAACTTCAATCTTTTTTGCGCGACCTAGATCTTCAAGTTTAATATTCTCTAGAGTAAGTCCTACTTCATCCGAGATGACTGTACCGCCAGTTAGTATCGCTATATCTTCAAGCATAGCTTTTCTTCTATCACCAAAACCAGGCGCTTTTACTGCCACTGTTTTGATAATTCCCCTGATATTATTTACAACCAATGTTGCAAGAGCTTCACCTTCTAATTCTTCAGCAATAATTAATAATGGCTTACTTTCTTTTGCAACTTGTTCTAATGTTGGCAGTAAGTCTTTAATATTTGATATTTTTTTATCATGCAATAGTATGTATGGGTCATCAAGTAATGCAATCTGCCTATCATTGTTATTAATAA
>JAOKFJ010000016.1 GCA_028247015.1 Methylophilaceae bacterium
TTCTTTAGGCACCTCACTTATATTGGTAATACCATACTGAGTTGGGAGTGATAACGCATTTAATATAAAGATATTAGCTGGAAGTATAGTTGCCTTGTTCACCTCGCAAGGATTAATCCAAAGCAATTTCTGATTTTCTTTTGGGATTAAATCTCCATTCCATTCAGTTACTTTAAAAAAGTATAATGTAACATTGTGCTCTTCATAAGAATAATTACGAGTAACCCATTTCTCAAAATTAATTACGTCAATATTTACTTCCTCTTTTAGTTCTCGAGCTAGGGCCTCCTCAGGCGACTCATTCTTTTCTAGCTTTCCTCCAGGGAATTCCCACCAACCCGACCATGAACGAGAATTTGGTCGTTGAGCCAAAAAAATATTTTTATTTGAATCAAAAAGTATGCCAACTGCAACCTTAATATGCACTATCTAGGATCTATACTCTGAATTAATTTTTACATAATCATACGAAAGATCTGTCGTCCATACAGTGCCAGTAAACTCACCTCTCCCAAGATAAACATCTAGTGTGATTTCTTGATTTTTCATCTCTTTCGCACCCTTAGATTCTTTATAATCTTTGGCTAATGACCCACTTTTGGCAAATTGTATTTGATTTAAAAAAACATCAACTAAATTTATATCTAGTAATTCAATAGGCGAATTACCAATAGCAGCTAATATTCTCCCTAAGTTAGGATCGGATGCAAAAAAAGCTGTCTTAACCAATGGCGAATGGGCGATAGACTTTCCAATACTAAGGCACTCTTTCCGACTTTTACCACCATGAACATTAATTGAAATAAATTTTGTTGCTCCTTCACCATCCCTAATAATAGACTGAGCAAGAGTTTTAGAAGTTTCTAATAAAGCCTCTTTAAGTGAATAGTAATTTTCATTCTTAGTATTAATTAGCTGATGAATAGACTGGTTCGTTGCAATAATAATAAACGAGTCATTTGTAGAAGTTTCTCCATCGACAGTAATACAATTAAATGAGTTATCAGCAATCTCTATAATCATCTCATCTAACATTTCTTTAGTAATATTTGCATTAGTTGCAACAAAACCTAACATAGTTGCCATATTAGGCTCAATCATTCCAGAGCCTTTACTTATTCCTGTTATATAAACTTCTGTATCTTGAATCATTACTGTTGTAGATGAAGCTTTTGCAACTGTATCTGTAGTCATAATTGATTCAGCTGCATTTAACCAATTATTAGATTTAAGATCTTTAATAGCTACTGGAATACCTTTATATATTTTATCAACAGGAAGGTGGGTCATGATCACACCTGTCGAAAAAGGAATTATATCAACGGCCTTAATATTTAACTCATTAGCTAACAACTCACAGACAGCTCTTGCATTTTTTAATCCGTCTTCTCCAGTACCTGCATTGGCAGATCCAGTATTTACAATAAGGGCTCTAGGAGAACTATTAATCTTAAGATGATCTTTAGCAACAATAACGGGAGCGGCAATGAATTTATTTTTTGTAAAAATTCCTGACACAACCGCTCCGCTATCAATAGAAATAATTAATAGATCTTTTTTTAACTTATACCTAATTTCAGCCTCAGCTATTCCTAACTTAATACCTGAAATTGAATGTAATGCATTATTTTTTGGGGCTTTTATATTAACTGGCATATTTACTTCTTTCTCCATATTGTTCCACTAGAAGTATCTTCAAGTAAAATATCATGACTTTCAAGAAAAATTCTAATTTTGTCTGCCTCTGCAAAATCTTTATTTTTTTTTGCAGCAACTCTTTTGAGTATTAACTCATCAATATCAAAGTCATTAGTTTCTTTTTTCTCACCCTTTAGAAAAATTTCTGGGTCTTGATTTAAGATCCCAATAATATTGGCAAGTCTTAATAGAAGGTTTTGATCATCATTATTTTTATTCTTATTTGCCTTATTTGCTAGCTCATAAAGAACAGCTAAAGCCTCGGCTGAATTAAAATCATCGTCTAAAGCCTCTTTAAATCTTTTTGCATAAGAGCTCTTCCAATCTATTAATTTTTTATTATCTATAATATTTCTAATTGCTAAATAAAGTCTAGTTAAACCTTGCTTTGATTCCTCAAGGTGCTTGTCCGAATAATTTAAAGGGCTTCTATAATGCGCTTTTAAAATAAAAAATCTTATAACCTCAGGTTCAAAATGTTCAAGAATTGACCTTATCGTGAAAAAATTTCCCAGGGATTTAGACATTTTTTCATCATCTACTTTTACAAAACCATTATGAATCCAATAATTAGCCATTTTGCAGTCATTTGCTGCCTCAGACTGAGCAATCTCATTCTCATGATGAGGAAACTGCAGGTCTTGACCTCCACCATGAATATCAAAGTGACTACCTAGTAGCTTGTTACTCATAACCGAACATTCAATATGCCAGCCAGGCCTCCCTTTACCCCAAGGCGACTCCCATGAGGGCTCATTACCTTTTGCTGATTTCCACAGAACAAAATCAAATGCATTCTCTTTATGATTATCAATAACAACACGATCTCCTGCCCTTAAATCATCAAGTAACTTTCCGGAAAGTTTGCCGTAATTTTTAAATTTAGAAACAGAGTAGTAAACATCATTATTCTCACCCAAATAGGCAAACCCTTTATCAATAAGTAATTTAATCATTTGGATCATCCCAACAATATGATCAGTAGCTTTTGGCTCAATATCTGGAGGTATTACGCCTAAACTTATAGCATCTTGATTCATTGCATCAATATATTTCGTGGTTAGCTCATGCATTGGTATGTTCTGATCAATTGATTTTGCTATTATTTTATCGTCAACATCAGTAATATTTCTAACGTATAAAACTTTAAATTCACTTTCTTTTAACCATCTATTTATTAAATCAAAAACGACCAGAACTCTAGCGTGCCCTAAATGACAGTAGTCATATACAGTCATCCCACAAACATACATGCGAACCTCATTAGATTTAATGGGTTTAAAAACTTCTTTCTTTTTAGAAAAGCTGTTAAATATTTTAAGCATTTAAATTAGTATAGGTAGGTATGTAGTAATGATCTAACATTTATGATAAATTTTGGCATGATTTTGCAAAAATTATATCACGAGCTAGATGCAGTTTTATCTGGTTTAACTTATCAACCTTAAAAATATATAAAATATGAAAAATTTTCTAAACATTGCATTATTCTTTTATTTAATTTCTATTTCCATATTGAGCTACTCAGAAATCTCAGAAAAGCTAAATATTCAAACCTCTCACGGAAATATGGTCATTGAGATTTACCCCGAAAAAGCACCAATAACTGTCAAGAACTTTTTGAGCTACGTTGATAAAGGTTTCTATAATGGAACGATCTTCCATCGAGTTATTGATGGCTTTATGATTCAAGGCGGTGGTTTTGACAAAGACATGATGCAAAAAGAAGCAGATGCACCTATAAAAAATGAGGCTAATAATGGCCTTAAAAATCTACCCTACACCCTTGCTATGGCTAGGACATCGGAGCCTGACTCAGCATCTTCTCAGTTTTTTATTAACGTTGCAAATAATTCTTTTCTAGACTACCCAGGACAAGATGGTGCTGGCTATTGTGTATTTGGTAAAGTGGTAGATGGAACAGATGTCATAGATAAAATTGGTAAGGTTGCCACTGGATCAACTGGTGGTCATGAAAATGTTCCAACTGAAGCAATTATGATAGAGGAAGTACTCTCTGATTAAGGTTAATAATTCTGCAATTTTTGTCTCTGATATTCATTTAACGGAATCAGAACCAGAAACAATTAATAGATTTATTTTTTTTCTAAAAAATAATGCAAGTAAACATGAGGCATTATTTATACTGGGCGACTTATTTGATTACTGGATAGGTGATGACGCTGATTCATTTCAGGAAATCAAAAATTTATTAAAAGAACTATCTAAAAAGGTAAAAATCTATTTTATAGCTGGTAACCGTGACTTTTTAATAGGGAATAAATTTCTGTCTTTTTGTCAGATGAGCCTTCTAAAAGATCCAACATTGATTTCACTTGGGGATACCTTAACCCTAATTATGCATGGCGATACATTATGTACAGATGATATTGATTATCAAAAATGGAGAGCTGAAGTACGTTCAAGAGAATGGATAGATAACTTTTTAAGAAAACCTCTCACAGAGCGAATAGAAATTTGCAAGGAATTAAGGGATCAGAGTGAGACCAAAAAGAAAAATAAAAGTGATTTAATTATGGATGTAAACGAAACTACTGTTGAAATAATTCTACAAAAAAATAACTACCCAAAATATCTAATCCATGGCCATACGCATCGCCCAAAAATACATGACTACCTTTTAGAGAGTCACTTTTCACAAAGGTGGGTTCTTGGTGACTGGCATATGAATGGTAATTATATTTTATGGGAAGAGAACAAACTACAGTCGAAGCTGCTTAGTTCTTCTTAACGGCAAACTCATGCTTACGATTTGCTGCTGCTGCTTTGTTTAGAACTCCATTAATGAACTTATAGCCATCTGTGCCCCCAAAAGATTTTGCAACCTCAATGGCCTCATTTATAACAACCCGGTAAGGAACGGATGGAGAAAATTTTAACTCATATAATGAGCTATAAATAATAGCTAATTCAATAGGGCTTAACTCATCATAATTCTTATCTAGATAGGTAACAATTTCTTTTTTCAGTACATCGAAGTTATCAAATACACCGTCCATAATCTCTAAATAAAAAGCTTCGTCAGCTCTAATAAAGTCAGGGTCATCCTGAATATCTTTTTTAATTTGATTAATATCAAACTGATTAACAAGAGCCCTATAAACTCCCTTCATAATTAACTCACGTGACTTCCTACGATTATTAATCTTTTTCTTAGGGGCTTTTAAGTCCTTCTTATTAATCATACTTTTTTACTAATTCAGCCATCTCTATAGCTCCTAGGGCTGCTTCTTCACCTTTTAATTTAGTCCTTGCAAAAGCCTCATCACTTGAATTTGTTGTGATAATGGCATTAATTATAGGGATATGATAATTTAACTGTAGCTGAAGTAATCCGTTAGCAGACTGATCTGAAACTATTTCAAAATGATAAGTCTCACCCCTTATTACCGCTCCAACACCAATTAAAACGTCAAACTTTTTTTTTCGAGCAAAGCTATCCAACATGATTGGAATTTCAAGCGCTCCGGGGACCGTCTCATGAGTAATATTATTACTTAAGACACCTTCGATCTCCAACTTATCCATGCATGCATTACAAAGTTCTTTTACAACTTTATTATTAAATCGAGATGAAACAATACCGATCCTCAAGGTCTTTAATGCTTCGTTTTCCAAGAATATTCCAGTCTTTAAATTAATGGAATATGATTATACCTTTTAAAAGGGCATTATATATCCCCCATAAAATTGGTAACCCAACCACAATCCATGCAATAGGTAAAATTAATTTTTGTACTATTTGATTAGATTCACCTTTACTTACTAGCAATGCATTATCTGAATCTTTTTTAGCAGCAACCGCTTTTTCTATCGATAACTCTGCGTCAGACATAAAATGTTTTGCATCTAAAGGTTTGACAAAATAATTCAAAATAAATCCAAGCACAAGCAATAGAGCAAGCATTGTAAAGCTGGAATTATAGGCCTCGGCTTGAGGCACACCTGCTTGAAGCTGGTACTCCCTAACATAAGACATGATAGCTGGGCCTAATATACCTGCAGTAGCCCATGCGGTTAGTAACCTTCCATGAATTGCGCCCACATGCTGGGTTCCAAAAATATCTGCTAAATAAGCTGGAATTGTTGCAAAACCTCCGCCATACATCGTCAAAATAACAAGATTAATTAAAACAAAAAGGGCAATATATTGATTAAGACCGGCCCATGGTGCTGAAAAATACAAAAGGGTTCCTAGGCTAAAGAATATTGCGTAAGTCAACTTACGACCTAAATAATCTGATGAGGATGCCCAAAAAATTCTTCCAATAATATTAGCTAAAGACAACAGCGCCACAAAACCACCAGCAATTGCGCCTATCTCGCCTGCAGAAAAATTTTGTGCTGCTATTTCTTGGAACATTGGTTTTGCGACAGCTAAAACTCCAATACCCGCAGAAACATTCAAACATAAAACTCCCCATAGTAACCAAAACTGATAAGTCTTATGGGCATGACTCACATGAACATGACCTTTGGCAATCATTGCAGTATCTTTTTTAATCACTTTTTTTCCTTCCACTTTAAAATCTGCGGGAGGAACTCTGTAACCAAAAGCACCGATAGTCATTACTACGAAATAAAAACAACCCATATACAAGAGTGCATTACCGACTCCAAAAGTATCAATCAGATTTGCTGCAACTGGAGTTCCTATCATTGCACCCCCGCCAAAACCCATAATCGCCATACCTGTCGCCAACCCTCGTCGATCTGGGAACCACTTAATTAAGGTTGATACAGGCGATATATATCCTAAACCTAGACCTATTCCACCAACAACACCAGCTCCTAGCCAAATTAACCATAACTGATGCGAGATAACACCGAAGGATGAAATCACAAGCCCTCCTCCCCATAATATAGCTGCAGCAAAACCAGCTTTTCTAGGTCCTGCGCGCTCCAGCCAATGACCAAACACGGCAGCAGAAAGACCTAAGCAAACAATTGCAATTGAAAAAGTCCACACCACATCACTAAGCAACCAATCACAGGATGTAATAAAAAGACGATCGTATAAAGATGTAGTCATTGCATCACATTGGTTACCTATTAATGTAAGTAGGCCTTTCCCTTTTGAGGGCCAGAAAACACTAAAGCCATATATCATGCCAATAGACAAATGAATTAATAAAGCTGCTGGCGGAACTAACCACCGGTTATATGATGCGTCGGCCACAATACGCTCTCTAGAAAGAATAGACATTTAATCCCCTGTTATTTAATTAAGTATTTTGTATTTATACAAAAATTTAACACGTCTTGGCATATTTTTAGTATTTTTATTTAAAAAAAACTGTCATAAAACTGTCATAAAACTGTCATAATATATAGAACAATGAGAGCAAATATACTTATAGTAGAAGATGAAGAAGCAATACTGGAACTGATTGCAATTAACCTTCATCAATCAGGCTTTAATCCTCTTCGCGCCATAAATGCAGAGTTCGCCGACAAATTAATTCGAGAAGCACTCCCTGACCTAATTATTCTTGACTGGATGCTACCCGGAATGAGTGGGATTGAATTTGCTAAAAGACTTAAATCTAATGGTCCAACAAAAAAAATACCTATTATTATGTTAACGGCTAAAAGTGAAGAAGATAATATTATAAAAGGCTTTGCTTCAGGGGCTGATGATTACCTAACAAAACCATTTAGTCCAAGAGAGTTGGTTGCAAGGATAAAAGCAATTTTAAGAAGAAAAGCGCCTGAATTAATTGACGAGCCAATTAAGATCAATGATTTACATTTAGATCCTTCTACCCATCAAATTAAGTCAAATCATAATTTAATTAGAATGGGTCCAACTGAATTCAAATTATTACATTTCTTTATGAAAAATCCTGACAGAGTTTTTAGTAGAAATCATATCCTTGATAAAGTTTGGGGAAACAAATCTGATATAGATGATAGAACAGTAGATGTTCATATAAAAAGACTTCGGGATTCCCTATCAACGCAGGGCCACCAAAAACTGATCCAAACAGTTCGGGGTATGGGCTATAAATTCTCAGAAGAGTTAGAAAACAAATTATCTAAATAAACCATTATAATCAATCATAAATAATTAAATTAGGTGGCTAAAACATTGCAAGACATTCGTTGGAGTACATTTTGGTTTCTACTGCTAGAAATATTTATATATTTCATTATTTCATCAATTTTTAGTCAAAAACTGGCCGTTGTTATTGTATTAGCAACGCTAATAATTTTTATATTAATACACATTTATTGGATATATAAATTGAGCAATTGGGTTGAGTCCCCAAGCCTTAAAAATTTACCAAATGGAACAGGTATATGGCAAAATATATTCGCAAAATTATATAGAACGTATCGACAACAAAAAAAATCTCAAACACAATTAACGACAACATTAGATCAATTTATTCAGGCTGCAGAAGCTATAAATGATGGAATTGTTGGTGTAAATGAGGACAATGAAATCTTATGGTCTAATAAAAAAGCCCAGAAAATGTTGAATATAAATCCAAAAAAAGATTATAACCAGCCAATTAATTATATTTTTAGAAATTCAGATCTTTCTAATTATTTAATAAAAGAAAACTACGAAAATTCTATAAATATTCATAATACAAACAATAAACTAGATATAGAAATAAAAGCCACATTTTTTAGTGAAAATCATAAATTGATTACATGTAGAGATTTAACATCATTAAAAAAGATACAAAATCTTAGGAAGGATTTCGTATCAAATTTCTCACATGAACTAAAAACACCTCTTACTGTTATTTCTGGTTTTCTTGAAACTCTTGAAGATAGGAAAAAAATAGATGTTCAATCTAAAAAAATAATTTCATTAATGTCTGAACAAGCACACAGGATGAAAAAATTAATTGATGATTTATTATTGCTGTCTAATGTTGAAAGTGACTATTTACAAAATCGTTCTGAAAAAGTTATCATGAGAGATATATTTAAAAAAATAAAAAACGAAGTTTCCTTTATTGATCAGCAGCAACATAAAATTTCTTACTCCCTTAACAATGAAATAAATATATATGGATCGTCTACAGAGATTTATAGTGCATTTATTAATCTTCTAACAAATGCAATAAGATATACAGATAAAAAAGGAGAAATTACTGTTAGCTGGAATAAAATAAATAATGATGCGATATTTCAGGTTGCGGATACAGGTATTGGAATACCAGAAAAGCATTTGAAGCGAATTACAGAACGATTTTATCGAGTCGATGAGGATCGAAGCAGAGAATCTGGTGGAACTGGATTGGGCCTATCAATCGTTAAGAACATTATGCATCAACATCAAGGTGAAATAAGAGTAGCAAGTGAGATTAATTCTGGTAGCTCATTTAAACTTATCTTTCCATCCGAACGAATATATACCAAATAATGTTTCGCATTCTATTCTTACTTATATTCGTAATTTTAACAGGATGTGCAAATAATACTTTAAAAAATAAAAGTTCAACCCAATATGATAAGTCATCTATAAGTCAATTTGGAAAATCAGACTTTGACCGAATGGCTGATTACGAGATTAGAGAGAACATTGAGAGCTTAAAGATATTAATGGTTAAGTTCTATAAAAAAAATCCTAAAGAACTTAGAAAAACTTCATCTGATAATGCCGAAATAGTAGCTGATTGGGTTTTTAATTCAAAACATGATTGGAAATTTAAATCTATAAACTTTGCCCAAGGAACTGATGCATTAGATCAAGTATTTGATGAGTCTTTTGAAGGAGATCGTGTCCTCTCATTAATCACAGGCTTATATACAATGATTAGGAAAGCGCATGGAGATAAAATAGAGTTTTTTATTTTCGACTCTCTTAACCCTCAATCAATATATAATGTTGCTCGCAATATTGAAATTGTCTTATGGAAAGTTTCAACTAAAAAAAATAATTTTGGAGATCTTTTCTTGATATCAAATGAAATGAATGAAAACAATTCTAATCTATCTTTTGAGCGAGAGTTTGGAAAAATTATTGGTAGGACAGATTACTTCGCATATGCATTATCTGAAAAATCTGAAAGAGGTATAACGAGAGCACTGCAAAGTATTGCAACAGGAATATTTCTTCCCTTTTAGCTAGAGGAGTATCTTTTCAATCCCGCCATTAGTTGCTTTCTCAACATATTGTTCAAGCCATTGATCTCCCAAATTATTTCTAGCTAACTCAACCACAATATAATCTGCAGTTGTATTAGTATCATCTCCATACCTTTCAAGCCCTTGCAAACATGAAGGACAGGATGTTAGTATTTTTACTGGTAAATTTTCATCTGCAGCTTTTGGGAGCTTCTTTATACCCTTCTCAATTTCCTCTTGTTTTCTCATTTTTACTTGTGATGCAATATCTGGACGACTAACGGCGAAGGTACCAGATTCACCACAACACCTATCATTTAATGGAATGTCTTCTCCCATTAATGTATTTGTAACTTCAGTGGGTGAATAGGTCTTCATTGGACTATGGCATGGATCGTGATACATATATTGCTGCCCACTTACTCCATCGATTTTTACGCCCTTTTCCATTAAGTACTCATGTATATCAAGCAACCTACAACCTTGAAATATTTTTTCAAATTCATATTTTTGGAGCTGATCCATACATGTACCACAAGAAACAATAACTGTTTTTATGTCTAGATAATTTAATGTGTTTGCAATTCGATGAAACTGGACTCTATTTTCTGATGTAATTTCTTGACCCTTATCATGATTGCCTGAGGAAGTTTGCGGATAACCACAACATAAATATCCTGGGGGAAGAACTGTAATTGCACCCACCTCATATAACATTGCTTGAGTTGCTAGGCCAACCTGAGAGAATAATCGCTCAGAGCCACAACCTGGAAAATAAAAAACTGAATCTGAATTTTCATCAATTTTATTTGTATTTCGAATCACAGGTACAATTTTATCATCCTCAATCCCTAGTAAACCCCTAGATGTCCGAGTAGGCATATTTTTTGGCATTGGCCTATTCATAAAATGAATGACCTGAGAGACAACAGAGGGCTTACCTACCGTTGGAGGAGGAGATTTTTTAAAATAGTCAATTACTTTAATTTTTTTAAGAAAGCTATGACCAATTCTTTGAAATTTATATCCAACATCAACCATCATCTTTCTCATAAATTTGATAGTTGCAGGGTCCTTTAAATTTAAATAAGTCATTGCAATAGATGTTCCAGCATTAAAATGTTTTTTTCCCTGCTCTCTCAAGAAATTTCGCATTGCAATAGAAACATCTCCATAATCAATATTTACTGGGCATGGATTTAAGCATTTATGGCAAACTGTACAGTGATCTGCTACATCATTAAACTCATCAAAATGTTTTAAAGAGATGCCCCTTCTTGTTTGCTCCTCATATAAAAATGCCTCAATGAGCAATGATGTGGCTAGAATTTTATTTCTAGGACTATAGAGAAGATTTGCTTTAGGAACATGGGTGGAACAATCTGGTTTACATTTACCACACCGCATGCAATCACTTATCGAATCAGCAATTTCTCCTATTGCAGATTCCTCCATAATTATAGATTCTTGCTCTAATAAACCAAAACTTGGTGTATATGCATTATGAAGCCCAGAACCAGGTAAAAGCTTACCTTTATTGAAGTGTCCATTTGGATCAACCTTAGATTTATAATCTGCAAATGCATCTATAGTAGATTTATCAAGAAACTCCATTTTTGTAATACCAATTCCATGCTCTCCAGAAATTACGCCATCTAGATTTTTTACTAGTGCCATAACCCTAACAACAGCTCTCTGTGCTTCTTGCATCATCTCATAGCTATCTGAATTTACTGGAATATTTGTATGGATATTGCCATCTCCTGCATGCATATGCAGCGCAATAAATACTCTCGATTTCAATATACTTTGATGAGTATCATCAATTTTTTTAAGGATAAGATCGTATTCTCTTCCAGAAAAAATTTTGATTAATGGTATTTTTATTTCTTTTTTAAACGAAATTCTGAGTTCACGGGACTGAATAGCCTCAAATAAATTCTTATAATCTTCTTGGAAATCTGGGAGATCAACGAACTCACTGATTGAATGATCCATTTTTGAAAGGTATTGCTCCCACTTGGAAATAACTTCTTCAATAATAGTCAAACTAAGTAACTTTTTACTATCAAATAGATTCTTATCAACATCCTGATTATGCAGGGCCGTTAAATCTTCAATTAGATATCGGCGTATTTCCTGAGCTATTTTTAATTTGTTTGATATAGATAGCTCTATATTTATGCGATCAATGCCATTTGAATATTCTCCCAATTTAGGGAGTGGAATTACAACATCCTCATTAATCTTAAAAGCATTAGTATGTTTAGCAATAGCAGCTGTTCGAGCCCTATCAAGCCAAAAGCGCTTTCTTGCCTCTGCAGAAACTGCAATAAATCCCTCGCCATTTTTTGAGTTTGCTATCTGAACAACTTTTGAAGCGGCAATACCAACTAAATCTTCATTATCACTTGCAATATCTGCAATCAAAATCATTTTTGGCCGCATTGATCTTGCTGCCTTGGTACTATACCCAACGGCTTTAATGTATCGTTCATCTAAATGTTCTAAACCTGCTAAAAATACATTATCAATGCTATCTAAATAACTCTTAATCTCTACAATGCCAGGAACTGCTGACGACACATTCCCAAAAAATTCAAGGCAGACAGTTCGCACATGCTGAGGCATTTTATGTAAGATAAAAGTTGCTGAAGTAATAAGTCCATCACAACCTTCTTTTTGAATGCCAGGAAGCCCACTTAAAAATTTATCTGTTACATCCTTACCTAAACCTATTTTTCTAAAATTTTTTCCAGGAATTTCTAAAATTTCTGGGTTATCACTTGGCATAACTCCATTCTTATCAAACTTTGTAATCCTAAAGCGGGCTAAATCAACATCATGAATTTTTGATAAATTATGATCTAACCTCTCAATTTCCATCCAATCACCATTTGGATCAACCATTTTCCATGAAGCCAAATTATCTAGTGCTGTGCCCCACAATACAGCTTTTTTGCCTCCCGCATTCATTGCAACATTTCCTCCAATACAGGATGCATCTGCTGATGTTGGGTCTGTTGCAAACTCAAGGCCTGCATCAGAAGCTAGATTCATTGCCTTTCTTGTAACTACCCCTACCTCACACCGAATTGTAGGAACAGGCTCAGATACCCCTGGTAAAAATTTTGATTCAATACTACCAATCTCATCAAGTTTTTCAGTATTAATTACTGCTGTCATCGGTATTAAAGGAATCGCTCCGCCTGTGTAGCCAGTACCTCCTCCTCGAGGAATAATAGTTAATTCAAGATCAATACAAGCCTTAACAATGTCAGAGATTTCTGACTCTTTATCGGGATTGATAACGACAAAAGGAAATTCAACTCTCCAATCTGTAGCATCTGTAACGTGGGAGACTCTTGCCAATCCATCAAATTGAATATTATGTTTTTTGGTGTATCGCTTTAATTTTGATAAAACTTTTTTTCTATGTTTTTTTGCATTTTTAAAATCAAATTCAAATTTCAGAATTGCTGCAAGTGCAGCAGTAGTTAGCTGCGCTACCTTTATATTACCAAAGCTTCTATCTTCAATAGACTTTATTCGATGTCTCATTGCTTCTACTAATTGCTTTAACCGCTTAGGATTTTCAATTAAGTCATCATGTAGATATGGATTTCTTGATACTACCCATAAATCACCTAAAACCTCAAAGAGCATTCTTGCAGATCTTCCTGTTTTTCTTTTAGCCCTGAGTTCATCAATAATTAACCAAATTTCATCCCCAAGAAAACGTAATACAATTTCTTTGTCAGAAAATGAGGTGTAATTATATGGAATTTCTCTAAGGCGAGTTGAGAACTGTGATTGAGCTTTTAAAAAATCAGGTGATAAAGGTGCGTTCATTGGACTTTGTTTAATAGATTAACAAAATCATAGCATGATGGATGATGCCATACAACGTGAATTCTATTAGGGTTATTTAGTGAATTATGAGAAAATTTCATCATATATTTAAATGATTAAAATTTTGAGAATAAGTTCATGCTTTGGATAAAATCCTTTCATATAATTTTTATGGTTACATGGTTCGCAGGTCTTTTTTATTTGCCACGACTTTTTGTTTATCATGCAATGACAACCGATAAATTGGGCCATGATAGGTTTGTTATTATGGAGCGCAAGTTGTTTTATGGAATAATGACTCCAGGAGCACTATTAACTATTATTTCTGGTGTGTGGCTTTGGTTGGACTATAACTTTTATGGGCTTTGGTTAAATCTGAAATTATCATGTGTAATACTGCTCATCTTTTATCATTATTTATGCCTTAAACATCTTATAAACTTTAAGTACAAAAAAAATAAACGTAGTCATATTTATTTTAGATGGTTTAATGAATTTCCTGTAATACTTTTAATTTTAATCATTATATTAGTAGTTATAAAACCATTATGAATAATATTTTAATATGTGGGTCAATTGCATACGACACAATCATGGTCTTTGAAGATTATTTTAAAGACCATATTCTTCCCGATCAAATTCATAAATTAAGCGTATCTTTTTATGTTCCCGAACTAAAGAAAAATTTTGGTGGTACAGCAGGAAATATTGCATATAACTTAAGGCTACTTAATAGCTCTCCAATTGTAATGGCCACTGCTGGTGATGATTTTTCACTATATTCTGACAGACTAAGTAAATTAGAGATTGTGCAGGACTATATAAGAATTATTCCTGGAACACATACAGCTCAAGCATTTATTACCACTGATCTTGATGATAATCAAATCACTGCATTTCATCCAGGTGCAATGTCTCAATCTCATAAAAATACTATTTCAACAATATCAGAAAATATAAGCCTCGCAGTTATTGCTCCAGATGGAAAAGATGGCATGATCAATCATTCTAAGGAATGTCATGATGCAAGTATTCCAATTCTATTTGATCCAGGGCAAGGTTTACCAATGTTTAATCAAAAAGAATTAATAGCCTTTATTGAGCAAGCTTCTTATATAGCGGTTAATGACTATGAAGCTGAAGTTCTATCTAAAGTTACAAAGTTCAGTATTGAGGAGATATCCAAAAAAGTTACTGCATTAATAATTACTAAAGGTAGTGAAGGCTCCTTAATTTATACAAATAATCAAACTATAAAAATTGATCCTTTTCCTGCTGAAAAAATTATTGACCCAACGGGATGTGGAGATGCATATCGCTCAGGTCTGACCTATGGAATTGTTAATAAATTAAGTTGGGAGAAAACTGGTTGGTTAGCCTCTATTATGGGTGGAATTAAAATACAATCTCAAGGGGGGCAGAATCATACAGCCTCAATAAGTGATATCGAAAGTTATTTTGGAGAGAGCCTAAGATAAATCTCTATCGTCGGAACTAACTGATATAACAGTTCTAGATTCAACACAGTAAGCCGATAATTTTCTACCCCACACACATCCAGTATCAAGCGTTATTCCATAATTATGTTTTTGAATTCCAATGGCAGACCAATGTCCTGAAATAATAAATTCAGGCCTTATCTTTTTCGTTTTAATATCAAACCAAGGAGTTAGGTTACCAGGAATATTATTCAAGTCTGACTTATAGCTAAAATCAATAGTATTATTATTGTTATTTAAACACCTAAGCCGAGTCATTACATTGATTGCTAATCTTTGTTTGTCTTTTTTTTTATTTAATGAAGACCATTTATTGGGAGTGTTTCCATACATTCCTTTGAAGAAGTCATTAGGGTTTTTTTGTAGAGATAACATCAAATCTTTTGACAAATCCAATGCATCATCAGTTGACCAATCAGGTATCAACCCTGCATGTACCATAAGAAAATCTTTTTCCTTATGGATGAAAGGCCAAAAAAGCATCCAGTCAACATACTTATTTAGATTTTCTGATGATAGGATTGGATTAATTGTATCTGTCGATGAAATTTTACCCTGATTAAAAGCGACTGAAAGAAAATGTAAATCATGATTACCAAAGACAATTTTTAAATTGTCTCGGTTTTGATAGCACCAGTCTAGGGTTTCGAGGGAGCCTTGACCTCGGTTTATTATATCTCCGACAAGCCAGAGCTCGTCTATCTTGCTATTAAAGTTTATTTTCTTTAATAAACTTTGTAATGAATAAAAGCAACCTTGTATATCCCCAATTGCATAGGTTGCCATTTATTTATTAAAGACTACCTCCAGATGCATTAGCCATATAGATTACAGCAGCTGCAACTTCTTCATCAGTTAGAGAGGTATTTCCACCTTTGGCTGGCATTGTTCTGATACCTTTAATAGCATTACTTACAAGCATATCTTTACCCTGAGCAATTCTTGGGCCCCACTGCCCTGCATCTCCAATTTTAGGTGCATTCATTAATCCACTAGCATGGCACATTACACAATTAGCCTGTGCAATCTTCTCACCTGAAATAGTAGACATTGTATTAGATGCTGAATCCTCAGAAACTTTAACTTCTGCTACTGGCGATATGTTTTCTGAACTAGGTTTTTTTTCTCCAACAATTTTATTTGAAGATTCACTTGGTTCATATTTAGTAGTTGCAAATACAATTAAGATAATCGCACCAACTAAGCTCCCAATAACAACGCCAACAGTCTCTAAAATACTTCTTAATTCAGTTCCTTTACTCATATCTTTTCCCTTCACTTTAAAATATTATATAAATTGATACTTAAAATAATGATCTATTAAAAATGCTGTAAAAATTAAACCTAAATATAATATTGAGTACCTAAAAATTTTCATGGATAGTTTATCAGAATAATTTCGATATAACATCACAACATAATACAAAAAGTATGCGTTCAAAATGGTAGCAATTACAAGGTAGATTAACCCAGTCATTCCCACACTAAAAGGCATAAGTGTCACAATAATTAAAATTATTGTATATAAGAGCATATGCAACAAAGTAAACTTCTCACCATGCGTCACTGGCAACATAGGCATTGCAACCTTAGCATATTCATCACGTCTATATAATGCTAGTGCCCAAAAATGTGGTGGGGTCCAACAAAAAATGATTAAAAATAAAATTAATGCTTCAGGTGAAACTGAATTATTAACAGCAGCCCATCCCAATACAGGTGGCATTGCTCCTGAAGCTCCACCAATAACTATATTCATTGGAGTTGCTGGTTTTAGGAATATTGTATAAATAACAGCATATGCAAAAAATGTAGCCAACGTAAGCCACATAGTTAAAAAATTCACAAAAAAGAATAAGATTAATAATCCCAGGCTACCAAGAATTGATGAAAAGACTAGTGTTTCTCTATGGGATACCTGACCAGTTGGCAATGGACGGCCTCTAGTTCGAGCCATAACTGCATCAATTTTCTCTTCTATTAAACAATTAAATGCTGCCGCTGCTCCAGAAACAAAACCAATACCAATACTCGCAGCAAATAATATTTCGATTGGTACCATTCCTGGTGTTGCTAGAAACATTCCAATTATTGCTGTAAATACAATAAGAGCGGTAACCCTTGGCTTACATAAAGAAAAAAAGTTTTTAAAACTCTCATTAGAATAATAATTTTTCTGTGCGACTACTTTACTCATATTTTTTTAATCTTGAATTAATAATTACAACTATTATAACTAATAATGCAGCTCCTAGGTTATGCATTGTAGCCAGAGCAATTGGTAAATAAAGCACTAAATTAGCTATGCCAATAATAAATTGAGATATTAAAACAAGAATTAAAAGATTACGATAAAATCGAATTCCAGGATATTTAGACAAAAAGTAACTAAATATTAATAAATAAGTTACAAGAACAATTGCTCCAACTCTGTGAACCCATTGAATTGCATGAAGAGCTTCAATTGAAAGGCTTTCTCCTGAAGCAGTTAGGCCTAAATCTCTTAAGATAGAGAATCCATTTTTAAAATCCATATTAGGAACTAAAGAACCGTGGCAGGTTGGAAAATCTGTACATGCTAACGCAGCATAATTAGTACTAGTCCAGCCACCAAGAAGAATTTGAATAAACAATAATAATATTGAAAACCTTGCCATCAAGAGTACATTTTTATCTACTAGTAACCCCTGAGTACCAAAGTGTCGATGAGTAATGTAAGTTAATAGGCCTAAAATCGTCATTCCGCCAATTAGATGCAAACTAACAATAATTGGTTTTAACAATTCAGTAACAGTCCACATTCCTAGGGCTGATTGAAAAATAACTAGACCAACTAAGGATAACGGAAGATATAAAGGTACTTTAATGTGATACCGATTTTTAATCGCTAACAAAGAAAGAGTTAGAATCAGCAAACCTAAACTACCAGCTAAATATCGATGAATCATTTCTCGCCAGGCTTTTCCTGTTTCAACAAT
Organism: Methylophilaceae bacterium; assembly: GCA_028247015.1. Classification (GTDB taxonomy): domain Bacteria; phylum Pseudomonadota; class Gammaproteobacteria; order Burkholderiales; family Methylophilaceae; genus BACL14. The sequence goes on from JAOKFJ010000016.1 coordinate 18,137, forward strand.
GCTATCGGGATACATATCATTTGCCTGGGCTATAGCTGCTTCACTTTCTGGAACAGTTAATGTGCCAAAACAACCAGGCCAATCAGGGCAGCCCAAACCAGCATCAGTTAAACGAACATAGGAGCCAAAAACAACCACACATAATGTTAAAAATGTTGAAATAAGTAATAAGCGTTTGAACCAAATCATAAATTAACTTTCAAAAAAATAATGTACACTTCTTAGACATCAATTATACAGTCGCTAAGCGACGAGATATCACAAACATGAAAAAAAGAATTTTAACTACAATTTTTGGACTCATTTTAATTGGAATTGTTTCATTAAGTCTAATTAAAAAAAATATAAATGATTTCAGTATGATTTCTATTGAAGGAGAAAATATATCGACCTATGAACTTCGAGGAAAAGTTTATCTCATCAATTTTTGGGCTACAGATTGTCCAGGGTGCATTAATGAAATGCCCGAATTAATTAATACTTATAATAATTATAAAAAACAAAACTTTGAGGTTATTGCTGTCGCAATGTTTTATGATCCTCCAAATCGTGTTCTTAACTTTGTAAAAGCTGAAAAACTTCCCTTTCCTGTAGTTCTTGATATTGATAAGAAAATTATGAATAATTTTAAAGATATTAAACTTACCCCTACATCTATATTAATAGACCACAACGGAAAAATTATTAACACTATAATTGGAGAAATAGACTTTTTAAAATTTAACAAGAATTTAGAGGGTTTACTAAAAAAAGCTAACGCGCGTTTCTAATAAGCCTCTCAATATCCTTAATAATTCCTGTTGGCTCAGCACCATTTTTGTATTGCATCATTAAATTTCCATAAGGATCGATCAGGTAGATTGAATTACCTTTTAATTCTGGGTTACTTTTAAATACATTTATAATTGATTCAAATTTAGCCATGGATATATCTATGTATTTTTGACCTGGATATTTATTCTTATAACTATCCCAATCTAACTTAGCTTTTGCTAGAACTAGCCGTTCTAATTTATCCTGATCTTTGCCCAAAGCTAACCTAATTTGCCTTATCTGATACAGTTTTTCTTGGCATAAATCCTTACATTCATCTTTAATTAGAAAAGCCAAAATCCAAGTACTGTCATGACTATAAACTTTATCGTCAGAAAAAGATCTCATATTTATAGGGCCTAAATTAACAATGGGTGAAACCAACTCACCATTATTTACAGTCTTTATACCGTCCTTATAATCTGAAAAAAATACAAGGTACCATGATAAGAATATTGGTACAAAAAACATTAATGCAATCCCAATTAATGACAATCTTCCTTTTGATTGATTATTTATCATTATGAGTTTTTATCCCTAACCTTAAAAATATAATAAGTAGTGTTAATGCAAAAGCAAACCATTGGAATGCATACCCATAATTTTTATCTGATCCGGGAGCAGGTAATTTAAAACTAGATTCATAATTACGATCTAGGAGTGGTTCTAAATAAATCATATAAGGCAGGAATTTTGAAGAATAAAAATTGTTAAGATTTTCTACGTCAATTCTCTGAACCCTATTAATGTTAGAGTTAATTACTTCTAACTTCTTCTCACCTAAAGCGATACCACTCACTGGAAATTTAATAATATTGCCCTTTATATCAATTTTATTTTTAATTGGCTTTATATCAGGTATTAATGAACGTAAATTGAGATTCTTATGCCATCCACGGTTGACTAATACTACCCAGTCTATTCCAAGCTATGTGGCCGATGAATGTTATGCCTGATCCATCTAATTATACTCAATATAAAGATACAATTCCTGCATTTGGCATTCCTGCAGTTAATACAGCTTTACTTCTTACGAGTGGAGTAACCTGTACTTTTGCTCATTGGGCATTAAAAAAAGAACAGCGTAAATCTTTATGTTTATGGCTAGCTGCAACCGTTTTACTTGGGTTTATTTTTGTTGGCTTTC
>JAOKFJ010000017.1 GCA_028247015.1 Methylophilaceae bacterium
TTTTATGTTTTCAACATCAACATAAAAGGAACTTCCGCTATTGTTTTCACTAAGCTTCTTCCAATTGACAGCAAATCCATTAACAGAAAATAATAAAATTATTGAAAAGAGAGTAATTTTCATACACTCATTTTACTTAATAGTTGGAGTAAGACAAATTTCATGTTTTGAATAGAAGATGAAAGTGTTATGAATTAAAAATTAATAATTTTTTCTAAATCTTTGTTTTGTATTCCTTGATGTTTTACCAAAAATTTAACTGCCATACCTATATATATAGGCTAGGGGTAACCACCCCATTTGCCTGCTTAATTGTCTAGAGGTAAACTAGTCTTATGAAAAAAATACTCTTACTCTTATTCTTAATACCTAATCTGGTGATGGCCGATGGGTACCAATCATGCAAGCGACTTGAGAAAAGCGAGAAAAGATACCTTCCAGATGTTGTTGATAGAACTTTAACCATTGAATCATTTAAATGCTCCAAAAAAAATAATCGTGTTATCGGAACATATACCAACCTTGTAGATCCTTCAATTTATGATTCACCAAAGATAAAAAATATTTTTGATAAAGTCTTAAATACCGTATGTAGATATTCAAAAAATAATATAAGCAAATTTGACCTTAAATATAGTTACTATTCAAAACAAGGGGATTATATTGGAAGCAATTCGTACAGATTTAGTGACTGTAATTAAATGAAAAAAATATTCCTACTCAAAATATGTTTTACTTTATTCGTAACAATTTTCTCAAGTGCTTACGCTAATGAATTTATGGAAAATATAGAAGAGGCAAGAAAAAATAAAGATAATGCTACTTTTATATTATCAGATACGCTTAATGAATATATATCTAAAAATCCATCCTGGAACTCATCTGATAAGCCATCACTTTCATATATAGCATCTAGGTGCGCAATATTGAATAAAGTCATTTCAAAGCGTTTTAAAAATAATGCCGCTGCCCAGGATATTTATAATTTGTTATTAATAGATGCTGTTATTTTTTCAAGCGCCTCATCAGATATTTATAAAACAAGATGTATTAATTATGACTGTATTAAAGAGAAAAGAATAATCGCTCAAGAAAGAGAAAAAAAATGGACATTAATATATGAAGAGGAGGCAGAGAAAAATATTGATATTTATGGCAAGATGATTAATGAAGATATAAATAGTGATTTCTCAACTTGTATGAATAAAGTAAAGCCTATTTTAAAATGAATAAACTACTCCTACTCTTATTATTAATACCTAATCTTGTGATTGGAGGAGAAATTTTTATTAATGACCAAGGCATAAAGATAGAATACTCCAAGCCATCCCTTTCATGTTTCTATGATAAAGAAGCTTATGAAGGTTATCTAAGTACTTGCTTAATGTTGCCTAATTATGAAGCATGTGGTCAAGCAAAATATGAAATGCATATTTGTGGCGATAAGGAAAAGGTCAAGCAGTTACAAGAAAAATCTAAATGAAAAAATCCCACCTATTTTAATTACAGGTTGGGGTAGTTCATAGAACTTAATTTAATAGGGGGCAATATTTTGGATATATTAAACGCGGCTTTAGATTTTAATTTACTCTATATTATTTATATCTTAATTGGAGCTGGTATTTTTTTTATGTTTTTTTATGTAATAAAAGCAGTTAAATTTATTAAGACAGATAAAATTCATGACACTGTAAGAGAAAAAAAATTAAGAAAAAAACAGCTAGAAGAATAGCGTACAGTTTCTCAAAAAATTACATTCCTCCTTTTAAAATTAATATTTTATAATTATTTTTTAAATATACAGCCTAGGATATGAAAAAATTACTCTTATATTTTCTTTTATTACAAGCTTTGCTGTTTGGATGCTCTCATGATGAAAAAACCGTTGAATCTGGATATGATGATGGGTTTGCAGAAGGGTACAACACACAATGTAGAAAAAAAGCAACAATTATCCACGAGCATTGGGATTCAGCTGAATATAAAAAAGGTTATGACATGGGTAGTAAAGATGGAATTCAGGCCTGTTTAAATAAAAATAGTAATATGTAACTAAATTGTTACAAAACAGTAAATATATTGTTATACTAAATTTGTAGTTTTTTTTAACTTGTTAGGCTTAGTACAATTGAAAATTTTTTTTGGCTTCTTTAGCATTATTTGTCTTCTTTTATCTTTTCAGGTTTTAGCGGCTGACGCTGCTGCTGGAAAAATGAGATATAGCAAAACATGCGTAAATTGTCATGGCCCAGCAGGAAAAGGTGCTGCCAGTTATCCCAAAATATCTGGTAAGGAAGTTCCCTACATAATAGAAAAGCTTGAAACTTATCGGTCTGGAACTAAAATTGGACCAAATTCAGGCTTAATGATTATGATGGCAAAACCATTAACCGATGAAGAAATTGCAAATTTAGCAGCGTATTTAAAAGATGCTAAATATAACGTTAACAATTAGGAGAAGTAGATTATGAAAGTATTAAGTAATGTATTTACAGTCATAGTTTCTGCTATGTTGCTTACCGCAACTTCAGTCTATGCTGAGCATCACGGGTCTAAAGGAATGAATGTTCCCAAGATCGGTTCAATGGTAGTTATGTCTGGCTTGTCAAATCCATGGGATATGACTTTTACTAAAGATGGCTCTATGTTTTTCACTGAAAAATGTGACGGTCTTTCAGTAAAAACAGCTGCTGGAAAAACACATAAGCTTTATGGAATGAAAGGTTCTAAGGGTTATAAGAGTTCTGGTAATGATCTTTTTTGTAGTGGTCAAGCAGGTATGCTAGGCGTTGAATTAGATCCAAACTTTAAAAAGAACCGTACACTCTATCTTTATTCTACATCAAACAAATACCATGGTTCTGGATGTAAAACTAATTTTGAAAGATGTGACGGTAATATTGTCATGAAATTCAAAGTTGCTAAAGATTTGTCAGGAATTTCTGGACGTACCGATATTGTTAAAGATATTCAGTACAAACCATTCGAGTCTAATCAACCATTTGGTGGACCAGGTGCTCACAACGGTGGAAGAATGGCCTTCGGTCCTGATGGCTATTTATATGTTGGTACTGGAGACCGTCATAGAGGCATATGTGGTCAAGACAATACATTACTATGCAGTGTAGTATTAAGAATTGATGGTAATGGTAAAGGTCATCCAAAAAACAAGGTTAAAGGCGACAAACGTATTTACACATACGGTCACCGAAATGTTCAAGGTTTAGATTTCCGTCCAAGTGATGGTCAACTATTTACTGCTGAGCATGGACCTTGGCACAACGACGAAATTACTGCATTAGTAAACGGCGGTAATGGTGGTTGGGATCCTAAGGAAAAAACGGCAGGAAGAACTGCATGTCCAGATCAATATTGTGGTTATGAGCCGAATCAAATGGAAGGTATGACTCCAGCTGTTCGTGCTGCATATACACCAATGAGTGATACACGTTTTAAAGACTTAATGCCTCCTGCTTGGAATAATAACGGCTACTCACAAGGAACTGGTTCTGCTGCTTTCTTAAAGGGTAAGAACTGGGGTATTTATGAAGGACGTTTTGCTACTGGAATCATGGGTATTGGTTTTGGTGGAACACCAGGTGGAATGCGTATTGACATAGTTGACCTCGCTAAAGATGGTTTATCAGTTAAGAGCGTTATTCATATGCCTGTTGGCGTATCAAAGAGATTCCGTGGACTAGAAATGGGACCGGATAATGCTCTTTATGCAACTACTGATGAAGGTGAAATCTATAAAGTTTCAGCTCAGTAGTTTTAAAGTACTTGCTTAGTTAATAGCTATGCAAACTTGTATATTAAAAAACCCTCATCAACTTTGATGGGGGTTTTTTTTGCTCGATCCAGAAAATCATTTGCCCACTAAATTAGCTGGGAGTAAACTGGTTTTATGAAAAATATTGTTCAAACAGACATGTTCCCATACTTAATTGACCACGATTTAATTAAATTTTACTTGGCTAATAAAAAAGAATTAAAGAAAATAAATCGTAAAATAGCTAAGATTAAACATACAAAAATTAAATCAAAAATTACCACAACGTACCTTAGACTTCCTCAAGAAGACGGCACATTCGCGCTACAAAACTATTCTCTTTGCAAACTTCATGAGGCGCTTGGAGAGACCCAGCAAGAATTATTGGTTCATTATGAAAGCAGAATGAAAGGTCTACTTAGAGCCATTGAAGCTTTTCAGTTTATTATGAATCACTTGTCTATATATAGGCTAAATCACAGATTAAAATAAGTAATTAAATTTAATTACGGGGTCCGTAAAGCACTTTTTTTATTTTATCTCTCAAACTTATAATCCTTGTAATACGAATGATTCTCATTTAGAATAGTTAATGATTCTCATTTGCAGTTAAAAAAATTTTTAAAAAATGAAATTGAGGAAAAAAATTGAATACTAAAGATAATATTGGCACAGAAATTTCAAAAACGGGGATATTGATGGATCTAGATACATCAGAATTGATGGTCATATGGTCACTAAGACATTGTGTTTCATGTTCGATTTCAGGGGAAGACCCGAAAGAATTATTTAGGTTATGTTTTGAGCAACATCAACTTCCAGATATTACAACATTAATTGAAGAGGTAGTTTATGGAATAGGTGAGGGAACTGAAGAAAAGGGCCCAATTGGAGGTGAATTATGTGATCACGTCCATTACGGAGAATTTAAAGTGATAGAAGCTCTACATAAACTCCAGAACGATAAATACGAGGATGCACAATCAAGTTTACATGAATGGCTTAAGCCTGCCCAAGCCAGAAATACTTATAAAATATTAAATGCTCTTGCTGCAATTCTAGAGAGAGTAAATTTAATAATCCCACCACGAAGACAATATAATTCGGATCGTTACACCCATTAAAATAGGATATAAAAAATATGAAGACTAGAAATCCAAGAAATATACCAAAAAATAAATTATCAAGGCAAATGGGAGAAAATATCTGGGGCAAAGAAAACTGTCCAACAAATTCTCGAACATATGGGCCAGGTCAGCATGGCCCTAAAGGTGTCAGGAGAAGGAGTGACTACGGAGTTCAGCTTAGAGAAAAACAAAAGCTTAAAGGCTACTATGGCAATATCGGAGAAAAGCAGTTTAGAAATATTTTTAAGGAAGCTTTTTCTCAAAAAGGGGATACCAGTGAAAACCTACTAATTCTTCTTGAGTCTAGGTTAGATTCAATTGTCTATCGTGCTAATCTTGTGCCAACAGTTTTTGCTGCAAGGCAGTTTGTTAACCATAAACATCTAACAGTAAATGGAGTGATTGTTAATATTCCTTCCTATAGATGTAAGCCTGGAGATATAATTGAGGTTAGGGAGAAAAGTAGATCTATTCCATTAGTTGTTGAGGCTATGCAGAAGCTTGACAGAGAGTTGCCTGAATATATCATGTTAGATACAAAAGCATTTAAAGTAAGTTATGTGAGGTATCCTGATTCAGATGAGATTCCGTATGCAACAATTATGAGTCCTACCTCGGTAGTTGAATTCTATAGTCGATAATTTTTTCTCGAATTTTTTACAATTTATAAAGAACTTCTTAATACTTAAGATGGTCAATTAAATATAAATCAATAAAAATCAAAATTTTTATTTCTAGTTCTAGATGTTTTTTAAACCTTATGAGGAGAATTAATAGTATGAAAAATATAAAAGCTTTATTGTTGGCGGTACTAATTTTTTCAATCGGGAATGTTGTTGCAAAAGAACATAATGTAAAAATGCTGAATGGAAAGGCTCCCGATATATTTGTATTTGAGCCTGCAGTCATTAATATTAAAAAGGGCGATACTGTAACCTGGACAGGCGATGCAATGCATAATTCTGCCTCTATCAAAGAAATGCTACCAAAAAATGCTAAGCCTTGGATGGGTAAGTTAACTAAGAAAGCTGGAGAAAAATCTATCACAGTTAAGTTTGATACAGAAGGCTTGTATGGCTATAACTGTACTCCTCATGCAATGTTTGGCATGGTTGGCTTAGTAGTAGTTGGCGATCCAAGTAGTAATCTTAAGGATGCAAAAGCAGCTGCGATTAAGCTAGAGGGAAAATTTGCTGCCGGTAAGGGAAGATTTTCTAAGTACTTATCAGAAATTAAATAATTTAGATAGATAACTTATTAATGGATCAAATATATAGTCCAATAACAAGTCATCATACAGTTGCACATATAGAAAAATTAATTGATATATGCGACTTTTATTTGCTAGCAATACCTTTTTTTTTCATTAGCTGTTGGGTTATTTGTATAATATATAACTCAACTTTTGCTAAGAAAAAGAAAAATCTAACTAATTTATGGCTTGATTCTGTGCCTTTAGGTTTTGTTTTTGCAGTTATGAGTTTTTTTTATCTATCTAAAACATATAGCTGTTAATATAAAAAAGGCCCATTATTTCTTAATGAAAAAAATAACTTTAATTCTGATACTTATGTCAAATTTAACTCATGCTGATCTTAATGAAGAAAATCTACAATCTGCTTACTTGGCTGGCGGCTGTTATTGGGGGCTTGAAGATCTAATCAGGAAGATTCCTGGAGTTTCTGATACTAATGTTGGATTTTCGGGGGGGCATATAAAAAATGTCTCTTATAAGGAGGTAACAAGAGGAGATACTGGTCATGCTGAAAGTATAGAGATTAAATTTGATAGCAATAAACTTAGTTACGAAAGTCTACTTTTTAACTTTTTTAAAATGCATAATCCTACAACTATTAATCAACAAGGTAATGATAAAGGAACACAATATAGATCCTCTATATTTTATATTAACGAACAACAAAAAAAAGTTGCACTCAATACTATTGATATAGTTAATAAGTCAAATGAATGGAGTAAACCAGTTATAACTGAAGTTGTACCTTTTACTAATTTTTATCCTGCTGAAGAATCCCACCAAAATTATATTTTAAAAAATCCAGATGGTTATAGCTGCCACTTTGTAAGAAAATTTGATTTTACAAAGTAATTTCTCTATTTACTTATCTCATCTCGTGTCGCCTTAAATGCTTTAATCGCTTTATCCAAATCTTCCTTGGTATGTGCAGCTGATATCTGTGTGCGAATCCTTGCTTTACCTTTTGGGACAACTGGAAAAAAGAACCCAATTGCATAGATTCCCTGGTCGAGTAATTGTCGACTCATCTCTTGAGCTATATTTGCATCACCTAGCATGACAGGAACAATAGGGTGGTCACCCTCATCTATTGCAAAGCCAGCTTCTTTCATACCTTTTCTAAAGTAATGAGTATTATCTTCAAGGCGATCACGAAGATCAGTTGATTCTAAAAGCATATCAATAACCTCAAGTGTTGCTGCACATATACTAGGAGCTAATGTATTTGAAAAAAGATATGGGCGTGATCGTTGCCGGAGAAGATCTATTATTTCTTTTCGCCCGGATGTAAAGCCACCTGAAGCACCCCCGAGGGCCTTTCCAAATGTACTGGTAATAATATCGACACGATCCATAACGTTACAATACTCATGAACGCCTCGTCCAGTCTTTCCCATAAATCCAGTAGCGTGACAATCATCATGATGAACCATTGCATCAAATTCATCTGCTAAGTCACAAATTTTATCAAGTTGAGCAATACTTCCGTCCATAGAAAAGACTCCATCTGTTGTAATCAGTATTCTCCTGGCCCCATTTTCTTTTGCTTCAACCAATCTAAGTCGTAGGTCATCCATATCATTATTTTTGTATCTGTAGCGCTGAGCTTTTGATAGCCTTACACCGTCAATAATAGATGCGTGATTAAGTTCATCAGAAATTACTGCGTCTTCTTTATTAAGTAAAGTTTCATAAAGGCCTCCATTTGCATCAAAACATGCTGCATAGAGAATTGTGTCCTCCATGGCAAGAAATTCACTAACTTTTTTCTCTAGCGTTTTATGTAGGGTTTGTGTTCCACAAATGAATCGCACTGAGGCTAATCCAAAACCCCATCGATCTAAACCTTTTTTAGCTGCCTCAATAACGCGACTATTATTGGCTAGACCGAGATAATTATTGGCACACATATTAAGTACTTTTCGACCATCATCTAGAACAATCATATTATTTTGATCAGAACTAATAAATCGTTCAGTCTTCCATAAACCTGATGATTTAATTTCTTTAAGATCTAAAGCTAAACCTTCCCTTGTTTTTTTTATACTCATTTAATACCCTTTAATTTATAACCAGTTTAGGATGACTTTGCCTGATTTTCCAGAACGCATAATATCAAATCCTTCTTGGAAGTCTTGATAGCTAAATTGATGCGTAATCATTTTTTCAAGAGGAAGTCCGCTTTGGACCATCATTGAACCCTTGTACCATGTTTCAAAAATTTCTCGTCCATAGATGCCTTTAATTGTTAGTCCTTTAAAAACAACCATATCCCAGTCAATGCCTGAACCTGCTGGCATAATTGCTAGCATAGCAATTTGGCCGCCGTTGATCATATTGTCGAGCATATCGCTAAAGGCTTTTGGTGAGCCTGACATTTCCATACCAACATCAAATCCCTCATAGATACCAAGTGAATGCATTAGATCATTACTTATCGTTTCTTTGGATACATTAATAGTTATTACTTTAGGGAGTATTTTTTTTATCAAATTCAGCCGATATTCATTAATGTCTGTAATTACAATATTTCGTGCCCCGGCATGATCTGCTACTAAAGCAGCCATCATACCAATAGGGCCAGCACCCGTTATAAGAACATCCTCACCGACCATTCTAAAAGATAAGGCAGTATGAACAGCATTTCCATACGGATCAAATATAGATAACAGATCCGTTGAGATTGGCCGGCTAGGTTTAAAAATATTTTTAGCTGGGACTGATAGATATTCTGCAAATGCTCCACTACGATTAACACCTACTCCAATAGTATTAGGGCATAGGTGAATTTTCCCACCAAGACAATTTCTGCAGCGACCACATGTTATATGACCTTCACCAGAAACAACATCACCTACCTTAAGATCATTTACATTTGAACCTAGCTCAACAATTTCTCCGGCATATTCATGACCCGTAATCATTGGTATAGGAATTGTTTTTTGCGCCCATTCATCCCAATTATAAATATGAATATCAGTTCCACATATTGCAGTTTTATGAATCTTAACTAATACGTCGTTATTGCCGACTTCAGGTTCTGGCATATCTTCTAACCATAAACCTTCTTCTGCATGTCTTTTTACTAGTGACTTCATAAACACCTTTAATGTATTATTTAATCTATAATTATATGATGAATTCTCCATTTAGTATCATTGGATTGCTATTCGCAGCCATTTTTCTTCTTTATTATTATCGCTCAGTCTTTTCTTCCGTAAAAAAAGACCCTAAAGGGTCATTAATGATGGCAATTAGTGTAATTTTTATGTTGGTTCTTTTTTATTTATTTTTTAAAAGTAAAGGTTTTTAAATAGGACTGGTAATTTTATTTTAAGAGGTATAAAGTAAAAGTGTAAATTTTTAAAAGGAGGTCGCCCGATACAGTTCATTTAATTTAAGACTACATTTCATTTATTAACATTATTTATTTTAATAGGGAGCCGTATGGACTTAAAGTTACTGTTAACAAGACACCAAGAACTTGAAAAAATTATTGATTCTGGCTACAAAAACTATATACCAGATGAGCGCTTAAGGCGTTTTAAAAAAGAAAAGTTGAGGATTAAACAAATCCTAGACAAGGAGGGTGAAACCCACCATTAATAATAATTAAACCGGCTTAGGCCGGTTTTTTTTATTGCTTTTAACTGTTATAAGTTAAAATAAGCTCTCATATCATTATCATCATTAAATATTTATGATTCGATTTTTATTAGGTGTACTTATAGGTGTAATTATTGGGGCCTCAATTGCTACAAGGCTTCCTAATATTGAGTTTGATTATTTTGAGCGCAAGGCAGATGAAATTATTGAAGAAAAAATTCAACAGCAAACAGATGATATAAAAGAGCAGATAAAAAGTGAAAGAGAAGAATCAAAAAAAACACTCAGGGATTTTTTGGAAAATATTTAATGGAAAAAAAGAAAATAGCAATTGTTGGCCTAGGTTATGTTGGCCTCCCCCTAGCTGTAGAGTTTAGAAAACATAGAAAAGTCATTGGTTTTGATATTGATCTGAAAAGGATTCAAGAGCTCCAAGATAACATTGATAAAAGTCAGGAAATTTCTTCCCAGGAATTAAAAAATACAAAAAATATTCTATTCTCAAATAGCTTAATAGATATTAAAGATTGCACTATTTTTATCGTTACGGTTCAAACTCCAGTGCATATTGATAAAGGACCAAATTTAACTCCGTTAGTCAATGCAAGTGAAATGTTAGGAGAAATTCTAAAACCTGGTGATTTAGTGATATATGAATCTACTGTATACCCTGGTGCCACAGAAGAAGTATGTGTCCCAGTCTTAGAAAATGTATCAGGCTTAATTTATAATAAAGATTTCTACTGTGGCTATTCACCAGAAAGGATTAACCCTGGTGACAAGCAAAGACATGTATCAACTATTAAGAAAGTTACTTCAGGGTCTACGGATGCAATTGCTAATGAAGTTAATAATTTGTATAAAGAAATCATTACTGCTGGAACCTACTTAGCAGAATCTATAAAGGTAGCGGAAGCATCAAAAGTTATTGAAAATACTCAAAGAGATTTAAATATAGCACTTATTAATGAGCTTTCAATAATTTTTAACAAACTTGATATTGATACTCAATCTGTTTTAGATGCAGCTGCGTCTAAATGGAATTTTCTTCCATTTAAACCAGGTTTAGTTGGAGGGCATTGTATCGGGGTTGATCCATATTATTTGATACACAAATCTAAAGAGGTTGGTTACACACCGGAGCTAATACTTTCTGGACGAAAAATTAATGAGCATATGGGTCAATATATCACTAATAGAATTGTTGATTTAATGAATGATAAGAATATTAAATTGCTAGATGCAAATGTATTAATCATGGGATTTACCTTTAAAGAAAATTGCCCAGATATTAGAAATACACGTGTAATAGATGTTTATCAAAATTTCAAAAATTTAGGTTGTCATGTCGATGTATACGATCCTTGGTTAGATGCCTTAGAGGTTCAAAAAGAATACAATATTAATGTAATAGATGAGCTAGAAAAAAACAAATACGATGTAATTATTATGGCCGTTGCTCATGAGGAATTTAAGAAATTTTCACTCATCAATCTTAAGGCATTTGCCAAAAAATCATATGTATTATTTGATGTTAAATATTTATTAGGCAAGGATCAAGTTGATGGTAGATTATAATATAAATATGAAAAATATTATCAAAAGGAACATTGATGAGCACAAAGACGTACTTGCCCAACTAGACAGTTTAGAGCCTCAAATCGCTAACGTGGCATCTATACTAATTAAAGCCTTAGATAATGGCCACACTATTTTTTGGTGTGGTAACGGAGGAAGTGCGTCTGACTCTCAGCATCTCGCAGGCGAATTAATAGGGCGCTTTAAGGGGGATAGGAGGCCCTTAAAATCCATTTCTCTTAATTCTGATTCTGCTGTGATGACTTGTATTGTTAATGATTATGGTTATGAATATATTTTCTCAAGACAAATTGAAGCTCTAGGTAATAAAGGAGATGTTCTTATAGGTATTTCAACTTCTGGACAAAGTGAGAATGTCAATAATGCATTCAGAATGGCAATTAAAAATGAATTGCATACCGTAGGGCTTTTAGGTAAAAAGGGTGGTGAAGCACTACAGATAGTGTCTCATTCCATTTTGGTCCCCTCACAAACTACTGCACGAATTCAAGAAATGCATATCACGATAGGTCATATTCTTTGTGAGCTGATTGAGGAAGGCTTAGGAATAAACGTATGACGATTTTAGTTACTGGAGCTGCTGGTTTTATTGGCTCTAATTTCGTACTAGATTGGTTTGAGGAATATGATGAAGATATTATTTCACTCGATAAGTTAACCTATGCCGGCAACCCTGAAAATTTAAAATCTTTGGAAAATAATAAAAACCATATTTTTGTAAAAGGGGATATAGCTGATGAAAAACTAATAACCTCTATCTTAAATGAGTATCAGCCAAGAGCAATAATAAATTTTGCCGCTGAAAGCCATGTAGATAGATCAATTAATGGCCCAAAAGATTTTATTGATACCAATATTATCGGAACCTATTCCTTGTTAGAGATGACACGAATCTACTGGAATAATTTGGGATATAAACCTAAAAATATTTTTAGGTTCCTGCACGTATCAACAGATGAAGTCTATGGTTCACTTGAAAATAATGAACCCCCTTTTAGTGAGATGACCCCATATGCACCCAGTAGTCCTTATAGTGCATCTAAGGCTGCGAGCGATCATTTGGTTAGAGCTTGGCACCACACCTATGGGCTGCCTGTTGTTACAACAAATTGCTCTAATAATTATGGTCCATATCACTTCCCTGAAAAGCTCATTCCCCTATGTATTTTAAATGCCCTAAACGGAGAGTCCCTCCCTATATATGGTGATGGTCAGCAGATTCGTGATTGGCTATATGTTAAAGATCATTGTACGGCTATTCGACTAGTCCTAAAAAATGGAGCCTTAGGAGGAACTTACAATATTGGTGGACGCAATGAGAAAACTAACCTTGATGTAGTAGAAATATTATGTAGTGTTCTAGATGAACTCATGCCTAAAAAAGATGGATCAAAATATTCGACTCAAATTATTTATGTTAAGGATCGCCCTGGACATGATAAGCGTTATGCAATTGATGCAACTAAGCTAGAATCTGAACTCGGCTGGTTACCAGAAGAGACTTTTGAGTCAGGGATTCGAAAGACGGTCGAGTGGTATCTTGGCCATCAAGATTGGGTGAGTCGTGTTCAATCTGGGGAATATCAGAACTGGATTAATAAGCAATATCAATGAAAATAATCATCACAGGAACTAATGGTCAAGTTGGCCATGCATTGGTTGGTGCATTAACTAACCATGAAGTAATATCAGTTAACCGTAAGCAATGTGATCTTATAAATCAAGATCAAATTTTGCGTATGATTGATTCTTATCAACCTGACCTTATTATAAATCCAGCAGCATACACTAGAGTTGACCAAGCTGAAGATGAGCCCGAATTAGCCTTTAAAATTAATGCTGATGCTCCAAAACTGATAGCAAAAAAAGCCCTTGAGTGTCATATTCCCTTTATTCATTTTTCTACTGACCTTGTTTTTGATGGAAAAAAAAAGAGCCCTTATTGTGAAAGTGATTCTACTAATCCGTTGGGTGTATATGGGGCATCAAAGCTAGCGGGTGAGGAAGCTATTCTGAAAGTAGGAGGGCAAGCTTACATCTTTAGAACGAGCTGGGTTTATTCTGATATTGGCCATAATTTTTATCTAACTATGAAGCGTTTAAGTCAGAAAAAAGATGAATTAAATGTGGTCTCAGACCAAGTTGGAGTGCCTACATCATCATATTTTATTGCAGCGCAAATTCAGAAAATTATTCCTCAATTAAACCAAGTAAATCCAGGTATTTTCCATCTCGTACCTAATGGACATAGTTCTTGGTATGAGTTTACCAAGGAGATTATTATTAAAACTAATCCGGGATTTGATATAACTAAGATTTATCCAATTAAGGCAGAAGAATATCCCAGTAGAGCTAGGCGACCGCTTAATAGCATCTTGGAGAACATTAATATCAAGAAGGCATTCATGCTAGAATTTGAAGATTGGCAATCAGAATTAAAAAAAATATGAAACGCAAAGGTATTATTATGGCGGGCGGTTCAGGGACTAGACTTTACCCTGTGACTAATGTTATCTCTAAACAACTACTACCTGTTTACGATAAGCCAATGATTTATTATCCTCTTACGACGCTGATGTTAGCAGGTATTCGTGAAATCCTAATTATATCGACACCACAGGACCTACCTCTATATAAATCATTACTTGGAGATGGCTATAAATGGGGAATAAAACTTAGTTATCAAGAGCAACTGAAGCCTGATGGCTTAGCACAAGCCCTAATCTTAGGAGAAAAATTTATTGGAGATGATTTACCTACTCTAATTTTAGGAGACAATATTTTTTATGGCCATGATATAGATACACTTCTAAATTCTGCTTCAAAAAGAGAGGATGGTGCAACTGTGTTTACTTATCATGTTAGTGATCCAGAGCGTTATGGTGTTGCAGAGTTCGATAGTAATAATCATGTCATGTCTTTAGAGGAGAAACCTCAAAAACCAAAATCAAATTTTGCTGTCACTGGCCTCTACTTTTATGATAACCAGGCCGTAGAATACTCTAAAAGTTTAAAGCCATCAAAACGAGGTGAATTAGAAATTACCGAACTCAATAGAAAATATTTGGAGCAAGGACATCTATATACTGAGCGAATGGATCGTGGATATGCATGGCTTGATACTGGTACCCATGACTCACTTCTTGAGGCTGGCCAATTCATTGCGACTATTGAAAATCGCCAAGGACTTAAAGTGGCATGCCCTGAAGAAATTGCCTTCAGAAAAAAATGGATTACTCAGTCCAATCTTGAGCAATTAGCTAAACCATTAATTAAAAACCAGTATGGTAAGTATTTGTTGAAACTATTAGAGCAGCAATGAAGGTTACCTCATTAAAAATTCCAGAAGTTAAGCTTATAGAGCCAGATTTATTTAAAGACGAGCGCGGCTCCTTTTTTGAATCATTTAATCAAAAAAAGTTTAATGAGCTAGTTCAGGGTGGTATTAACTTTGTTCAAGATAATCAATCTAAATCTACCGAGGGAGTATTGCGAGGCCTTCATTGTCAGAGAGATCCTTATGCTCAAGCTAAGCTTGTTAGAGTTTTAACTGGAGAGATATTCGATGTCGCAGTTGATCTTAGGAAGACATCTAAAACCTTTGGTCATTGGCTAGGCGAAGCTCTTAGTGAAGAGAATAAAAAGCAGTTATGGATTCCTGAGGGATTTGCTCATGGATTTCTTGTTATTAGTGAGGAGGCTGTTGTATCTTATAAAGTAACTAACCATTACAACAGAGATAGCGAAATAGCAATAAATTATAATGATGAAGAAATAGGTATTGATTGGCCTAATACAAAAACAAAACAACTATCTCAAAAAGATAGTTTAGGGCTATCACTCAGTGAATTTAGGGATTTGTAGTTATTTATGAAAAAATTTAATATTGCCGTTGTTGGTTTAGGCTATGTAGGGCTTAGCAATGCAGTTCTTTTGGCTCAATACAATAATGTTCTCGCAATAGATCTTGATGAAAAGCGTCTTAAGTTAATAGCTCAAAAAAAATCACCTATTAATGATGACCTAATATCTGATTATCTTGCCACTAAACCCTTAAGTATTGATACTGAATCAACAGAAAATGTGTCGTATAGCGATGCTGATTATGTGATAATTTCAACACCAACCAACTATGATGAGACAACAAATTACTTTGATACGAAGTCAGTTGAGACTGTAATTAGTAATATTTTAAGAGATAGTAACAAAGCTATTATAATAATAAAATCTACCGTTCCTGTTGGCTTTACAGAAAGAATGAAGGAAAAGTTCAACTATAAAAATATTATCTTTTCCCCTGAGTTCTTGAGAGAAGGGCGGGCATTACATGATAACTTATATCCATCCCGATTCGTGATTGGAGGTAAAAGTGAGGAGTGCAAAGTGTTTGCTGATCTTTTAAAATCTGGTGCATTAAAAGAGGATATTCCAATCTTTTATATGAGCTCAACAGAAGCAGAGGCATCAAAACTTTTTGCAAATGCATATCTCGCAATGAGGGTTGTTTTTTTTAATGAGCTAGATTCTTACTCATCAATTCATGAGCTTGATTCAAAAAGTATTATTGAATCAATAGGCGCTGATCCTAGGATAGGTGATTACTATAATAATCCCTCTTTTGGGTATGGGGGATACTGCCTTCCAAAAGATGTCAAACAACTCCGTGCTAACTACAAAGATGTGCCTAATGTCTTAATAAGCTCACTTGTAGAAGCTAATTCAACTCGAAAAGATTTTATTGCGGAATCTATTATTAACAAAAATCCAAAGGTTGTTGGTATTTATCGTTTGCTCATGAAGTCTGGGTCTGATAATTTTAGAGAATCTTCTATTCAGGGAGTTATGAAAAGAGTCAAAGCTAAGGGTATTAATGTGGTTATTTTTGAACCTTTGCTTGAAGAGTCAGAATTCTTTTATTCAAAAGTTGTTAAGGATCTTAGTTCGTTTAAGAATATGAGTGACATAATAGTAACTAATAGAATGAGCAATGAACTTAATGATGTTGCAGACAAGGTTTTTACTCGAGATATATTTCATGCTGACTAAGTTGGTTTAATGTTAGGTTTAATTAAAAGAGAGTCCAATTAGGTGATAGTTTTAGTAACAGGTTCTGCTGGCTTTATCGGCTCTGCTCTTTCTGTAGAGCTATTAAGCAGAGGGGATACAGTAATTGGTGTTGATAACCACAACACTTATTATGATCCAGTGCTAAAGGACGCAAGACTAGCCCGTCATTTGAATCACCCAAATTATACGCATCTGAAAATTGATATATCAAACAGACAGGAAATAACAAATCTATTTCAAAATTATCAATTTGATAGCGTAGTAAATTTAGCCGCTCAGGCTGGAGTTAGGTATTCTTTAGAAAACCCAATGGCCTATATTGATTCCAACCTTGTAGGGTTCGCAAATATAATCGAAGGCTGTAGAAACAATAAAGTCTCGCATCTAATTTACGCATCTTCAAGCTCTGTTTATGGTTTAAATGGCAAGCAACCCTTCTCAACTCATGACCCAGTGAACCATCCCGTAAGCTTATATGCTGCCACCAAAAAAGCTAATGAGTTAATGGCACATTCATACTCACATTTATATAATCTACCAACTACTGGATTACGTTTTTTTACAGTCTATGGACCTTATGATAGGCCGGATATGGCACTGCAAAAATTTACTAAGGCAATTATGAGTAATGAAACTATTAAGATTTACAATCATGGAAAACATAAGAGGGATTTTACTTACATTGACGATGTGGTAGCTGGCATTATAAAAGTAATTAATAAGCCTGCTCAATCAAACAAATTTTGGGATAATAGAAATCCAGACGCAGCGACCTCTTCAGCTCCTTATTGTTTGTATAATATAGGGAATAACAAGCCTGTTGATCTTATGGATTACATAACAGCATTGGAGGTTTCATTAGGAGTAACCGCAAAAAAAGAGTTACTTCCAATGCAAGCAGGAGATATTCTTGATACCTATGCTGACATTGATGATCTGGTTAAGGACTTTTCTTTTAAACCTAAGGTTACAATTGCCAAGGGAATCGCAAATTTTACCAAATGGTATTTAGATTATTATTCCCCATAAATTTTATGTGTTCAAACATTGAACAGTCATATATAATAGACAATCTACCTTAGTATAATTATTAAATATGACTAATCATTTATTTAAATTGCTTCAATTTCTAGAAACAAATCCCTTATCGTCCCAGAGGATTTTATCAACTAATCTGGGGTTAAGTTTAGGGAAGATTAATTATTGTATGAAAATGCTTATAGAAAAAGGACTTATTAAGGCTGATAATTTTAAAAATAACAATAATAAAATTCAATACTCATATTATTTAACCCCAAAAGGAATTAAAGAGAAAGGAAGATTGACCCTTCAATTTATAAAAATTAAAAGCCAGCAATACGAAGATCTTAGAGAGGAAATTAACCAACTAAGAATTGAGGCAGATAAACTTAATGAGCAATAATTTAAACCAAAGATTAGTGCCTGTAATACTATGTGGAGGATCTGGCACAAGATTATGGCCGCTTTCTAGAAAACAATACCCCAAGCAGTACCTTCCACTTCTTACTAATAACACCTTGCTTCAAGAAACAATATTACGCTTACAAGAGATACCAGACGTAGAATCTCCTATTATTATAGCCAATTGTGAACATAGGTTTTTAGTAGCAGAGCAATGCAGGGATATTGGCCTAAATAATCCGACAATTATTCTCGAGCCTGAGGGGAAAAATACAGCGCCAGCAATTGTAGCAGGAGCTCTCCAGGCTCAAAATAAATTTGAAAATTGTCATTTATTAATATTACCCGCTGATCATTATATTAAAAATATTACAAAATTTTATAAAGCGATAGACATAGCAAGAAAACAAGCCGCGAATGGAGCACTGGTAACTTTTGGTGTTACCCCTATAAGCCCAAATACAAACTATGGGTATATTAAACATACAGATTATATTGAGGATGGCGTGTATAAAGTAGAAAAATTTACTGAAAAGCCTGATTTAAAAACTGCTGAATTTTTTTTAGATCAAAAAAATTACTTATGGAATAGCGGGATATTTTTGTTTGACTCAGATACCTTCTTACAAGAAATGCTTACATTTAATCCAAAAATCCTAAACAAAACAAAAGAATCATTAGAGAATTCATCAATAGATCTTGATTTTATTAGACTAGAAGAAGTGGCATTTGCTGAATGTCCGAGTGATTCGATTGATTATTGCTTAATGGAAAAGAGTA
>JAOKFJ010000018.1 GCA_028247015.1 Methylophilaceae bacterium
CAAATATTTTTACCTTCCTAGGTGTTAAAAAAATTAGAATTACTGGGGGTGAGCCTCTAGTAAGAAAAAATATAGACTCCCTATTTCATACCCTTTCAAAAAATAAAAGTATAGAAGAGTTAACTTTAACGACTAATGGAAGTCAGTTAATTCATAAGGCTGCCATGCTAAAAGAGGCTGGGGTAAAGAGAATAAATATTAGTCTAGATAGCCTGAACCCTCTTACCTTCAATAAAATGACTCGCGTAGGTAATCTTGATGAAGTAATAAATGGGATTAATCATGCACTAAATATAGGCTTTGAAAAAATTAAGTTAAACACTGTATTAATGCGTAATATTAACGATTCTGAAATATTTGATTTAACAAATTTTGCTATTAAACGAGGACTAGACTTATCATTCATTGAGGAAATGCCATTAGGCGCAACTAGTTATGAAAGAAAAATAACATCTGTTAGTAATGATGAAATATTAAAGAAATTAAGTGAAAATTTCGACTTAGAAAAAACAATATATAAAACAGGAGGGCCGGCTAAGTATTGGTCTATAAGGAATACAAAAACAAAAATAGGGCTAATATCGCCACATAGCCATAATTTCTGCAGTGACTGTAATAGAATAAGGATAAGTTGTAAGGGGGAATTGTTTCTTTGCTTAGGGCAGGAGACTAAAATTGAGTTAATGCCTCTCCTACGATTGTTTCCAAATAATGATGATCCTATTAAGGATGCAATAATTAACAGCATGAAAATAAAACCAAAATCTCATGAATTTGATTTAAGTAAAGAAAAACCAGCTGTTGTTCGTTTTATGTCTCATACGGGTGGTTAATTGACAGAGTTAATTCATGGAGTAATTCTTGCTGGGGGTGATTCTAGCCGAATGGGAACAAATAAATCTTTAGTTATATTCAAGAAAAAAATAATGATTAAACATGTTTATGAAAGATTGAGCCCCCAAGTAGATAAAGTATGGGTTAATAGCAATGTTTTTCTTGAGCAATTCCCCAAAGCACAACAATTTAGAGATGAGCTAAATCCTCATACTGGACCTTTAGTAGGTATTTATACTGGATTAAGATCAGCTCAAACTGAGTGGGTACAATTTTGCCCAACTGATACACCTCTCTTACCTCTCAATTTAGTTGAAAAATTATTCAAAAAAACTAAAAATACGAGTAGCACCATTATCGTCCCTATGGTGAATGGGCAAATTGAACCTGTATTTAGCTTATGCCACAAATCTACATTAGAAGGATTAAAAGCTTTTATTTTTAGTAAGAAAAAGAAAATAGCAGACTGGATTGAAAAAAATGATTTTGAAACAGTAGTCTTTGACAATCCAGATGAATTTAATAATATAAATAATAAGAAAGATCTACAAAAAATTGAATCATAATAAAAAAATGAAACCATTAATTCTTGGGTTCTGTGCCTCTTCAAGTGGAAGTGGAAAAACAACCTTGCTTGAAAAAATTATCCCCAGACTTAAACTTAATGGCCTTGTAATTTCAGTTGTGAAACATGCTCATCATAGCTTTGATATTGATACTCCAGGAAAAGATAGCTACAAATTAAGAGAATCTGGAAGCTACCAAACTCTCGTACTCAATCAAGATCGTTCTGCATTAATCACAGAAAATCATAAAAATAATATCGGCATTAACGATATGATCATGCAAATGGACCAAAATGTTGATATGATTTTAATAGAAGGGTTAAAAACTTTGCCGTATAAAAAAATAGAAGTTTTTCGCAAGGGTATATCACATGAAAAGCTTTATACTAAAAATGAAAGTATTATTGCTATAGCAACTGATACAAATGATGAGGAAAGTATCCCTTCATTAAATATCAATAAACCTGAAGAAGTCTGCGCATTTATATTAAATTTAATTGATAAGTCATGAGTGAAAAAATTACAATAGGGAACCTAGCAAAAAATCCAGGGTGCTTGGCTGAATACGACCCTAATGCAATGGAATATAAAGATGCCTTAAAATGGATTAGGCAATTTATTGAGCCAGTTAAGGAAACTCAGAAAATTCCAATAAGAGACTCCTTAAGCAATGTTTTATCAGAAGATATATATTCTCCTATTGATGTTCCTAATTATGATAATTCTGCAATGGATGGATTTGCATTTTATAAGACACAAGAAAATTCACCTGTAATGCATGAAGTTATTGGATCAAATTTAGCAGGGCAATCTTCAAAAGAGAAAATACTTCCAGGACAAGCGGTTCAAATAATGACAGGAGCAAGAATTCCTAATGGGGCCAATACTGTCATCCCAATAGAATTAGTTTCTTCTAAGGGTAACAAGATCACAGTAAATGAAAGTATAAAGATTGGTGAGAATATTAGGAAAATTGGAGAAGATGTAAAAAAAGGTGAATTAATTTTAAAGAGAGGAAAACACATTAGGTCATCTGAAATTGGGCTGCTTGCTTCTCTGGGACTTCCTAAGATCAGCGTATACCGTCAAATAAAAGTTGCTTTTTTTTCGACGGGAGATGAGGTAGTAGAGGTCGGAAATTCATTAAAAGTTGGTCAGGTATATGATAGCAATAACCATACAATCGGAGCAATGTTGGAGCGTATAGGCGCAGATATTGTAAACCTTAGAATTATCTCTGATGATAAAAAAGAGCTTAAGAAAACTTTACTTTCAATTGTAGATGAAGTTGATGTCATTATCACAAGTGGAGGAGTATCTGTTGGAGCTGCAGATTTTATGAAAGAAGTTTTAAATGAAATTGGGGAGGTCTTATTTTGGAAGTTATCAATTAAACCTGGACGACCCTTAGCTTATGGAAAAATTAATCAAACGCATTATTTTGGCTTACCTGGTAATCCTGTAGCTTCTATGGTTTCATTTTATCAAATTGTTCAGCCTCAACTGAAAGTCTTAATGGGAGAAGTTGACTATGAGCTTCCACCACTTTTTTCAGTCAAAACAGAAAAGGCTATCTTTAAAAAACCAGGTCGTATGGAATTCCAAAGAGGTATATTATTTCAAAATAACGATGAATGGTGGGTCAAGCCTACAGGTCACCAAGGCTCAGCAATCTTAAGTTCAATGAGTCAAGCAAACTGTTTCATTGTAATGGAAGTAGATGAGACTTCGGTCGATTCTGGAAGTACAGTAAAAGTTCAACTTATGGAAGGATTTATCTAGGATTAATACCCTTTTTTTGGCACTATTTCAGCTATAATTTCTTGGTAAACTTCTCAAATACTATGAGGCATTAAATAAATTTATGAGTGATTTAAAAATAAATAAAACTATTCCATCCTTCTCATTGGAAGGTACTAACGGATCTATATCAATTCCATCTGACACTAAGGGTAAAAAATTAATTATTTATTTTTACCCCAAAGATTCAACTCCAGGATGCACAAACGAAGGTATAGATTTTACGGAAGCGTACAGCCAATTCAAAGATTTAAATGTTGAGATTTATGGTATCTCACGGGATAGTATTAAGTCGCATGAAAACTTCAAGAAAAAATATAATTTTTCGTTTGACTTGATCAGTGATCCAGATGAGCTCGCTTGTAATTTGTTTGGTGTGATAAAAATGAAAAATATGTATGGGAAGCAAGTACGAGGAATAGAAAGGAGTACATTCCTCATTAATGAAAATGGAGAATTGATAAAAGAATGGCGAGGCGTAAAAGTAAATGGTCATATTCAAGAAATTTTAGAATTCTTGAAAAATTAATTTAATAGAAAATGGCTAAAAAAAATATATCAAAACTATTTGTTTTGGATACAAATGTATTAATGCATGACCCATCATCACTTTTTCGATTCGAAGAGCATGATATTTATCTCCCAATGGTAACTCTTGAAGAACTAGATAATGGTAAGAAAGGACTTACAGAGGTTGCAAGAAATGCAAGACAAACAAGCCGCTATCTAGAAGAAATTATGGGTTCAGACCTCAATAATCTTGAGTTAGGATGCCCACTCAAATCAGAAACAAATAACCATGTATCTGGTCGATTATTTCTTCAGACTGATCCAGTAGAATTTGATCTGCCAATGCTAGCTGGAAGTAAAGCAGATAATCAAATTCTTAGCGTTGTCTTTAGTTTAAAAAATAAAAATTTAAAACGCAATGTAATTCTTGTCTCTAAAGATATTAATATTCGTATTAAGGCCAGAGCTTTAGGTATCTCAGCTGAAGATTATTTTAATGATAAAGTAATGGACGATACAGAGTTGCTTTATTCTGGCGCTACCGCTCTTCCTGAAAATTTTTGGGAGTTGCATGGTAAAGCAATGGAATCTTGGCAAGAAGAAAATAGGATGTTTTACCGAATAACAGGTCCAGTTTGTCAGACCCTATTAGTTAATGAATTTGTTCATTATGATTATAATAAACCCTTTCATGCAATTGTTAGAAGTGTTAAAAGTGGAACTGCTACTTTACAAGTAATCCATGACCATACCAACCCAAACTTTAATGTATGGGGAATTAGTGCAAAAAATAATGAGCAAAATTTTGCTCTAAATTTATTACTTGATCCTGAAGTTGATTTTGTAACATTACTAGGTCAAGCTGGAACGGGAAAAACACTTCTTACGCTCGCAGCTGGACTTCATCAAGTGCTAGAGAAAAAGATATATAGTGAGATTATTATGACGCGTGTCACTGTTCCAGTTGGTGAAGATATAGGATTTCTTCCAGGAACCGAAGAAGAAAAAATGACCCCGTGGATGGGAGCCTTAGACGATAACCTAGATGTCTTAAATAAAACTGATGAAACTGCAGGTGAATGGGGTCATGCTGCTACTCAGGATTTAATACGGTCTAGAATTAAGGTTAAATCTCTTAATTTTATGAGAGGAAGAACTTTTTTAAATAAATATCTTATTATAGATGAAGCACAAAATTTAACGCCAAAACAAATGAAAACTTTAATAACTAGAGCTGGTCCGGGAACAAAAGTAGTTTGTTTGGGTAATATATCTCAAATTGATACTCCATACCTTACAGAAGGTAGTTCAGGACTTACTTATGTCGTAGATCGCTTTAAAGGATGGCAACATAATGGACACATTACCCTCATGCGAGGGGAAAGATCAAGGTTAGCAGATCATGCTGCAGAAGCGCTCTAAACCAATAACAACTAAGGGATTTTACTACTTCCTTTCAGCCCAATTTTTATCAGCATTAGCTGATAATGCTCTATTATTTGCAGCTATTGCTCTACTTGCCAATATGCAAGCACCAAACTGGCACCAACCATTACTGCTCCAATTCTTTGTTCTTGCTTATATTCTTCTTGCACCTTTTGTTGGGGCATTTGCTGACTCAAGACCCAAAGGTCAAGTGATGTTTATTGCTAATGGAATAAAACTTTTTGGCTGCCTTTTAATGTTAGGGGGCATGCAGCCACTTTATGCATATGCTATTGTTGGAATTGGTGCAGCAGCATACTCTCCAGCTAAATATGGAATCTTGACTGAGTTACTTCCAGAAGAATCTCTAGTTCCTGCAAATGCTTGGGTTGAGGCATTAACAGTAGCTGCTATTATTTTAGGTGCAATTCTAGGGGGAATTACTGCCTCTTATGATGTTAATTTATCAATTATTTTAATAAGTGTTCTGTATATATTAGCTGCAATATTTAATCGGTATATCCCAGTCTTACCGATTATCTATAAAATTCAGCACACTAATCCATGGCTTCTAATAAAAGATTTTTTTAGTTCTTATAGAAGGTTATGGGGAGACCCTTTAGGGCAACTTTCATTAGCAATTACAACATTATTCTGGGGTGCCGGCGCAACACTTAGACTCGTAATTATTGCATGGGCTGCGTATGCTCTAAATTATGGTCTTGATAAATCAACACTACTAACAGCAATTGTTGCATTAGGAGTTGGAGTTGGAGCGATAATTGCAGCTCGTTATATTTTAATGAAAGATTCTATTAAAATTTTACCTGCTGGAATTTTTATGGGCGCACTAGTCTGCTCAATAATTTTTGTTGAAACATGGCAAACAGCTGCTATTGTTTTAATTTTTATTGGTATTTTAAGTGGATTACTTATTGTTCCACTTAATGCATTACTCCAATTCAGAGGTCATAAATTAATTGGTGCAGGCCACTCAATTGCTGTTCAGAATTTTAGTGAAAATCTAGGGATATTATTCCTTAGTGGTGCCTATACAACGATGGTTAAATTTAATATACCTATTAACGCTATAGTATTTATATTTGGATTCTTTGTTATCCTAGCAATGACTGTAGCTAGCCAATACTATGCAAAAAATGATTAATGTAATTTAACATGGGTCTCAGTTCTTCTTGTAATAAACTTTGCGATCAATCTAAACGATACAACAGTCACACCGTGAAGCGCCATTAAATGCATTTGATAAAGCATAAGGTACATTATTCTTGCTACAAAACCCTCAACAAACATACTGCTCCCAGTCAAAGAGCCCATTAGATTTCCTACGGTAGAGTATCGCCCTAAATTAACTAACGATCCATAATCTTTGTAGCTATATTGTGGAAGATTATAATCATTCTTTAATACCAAACGTTTCATAGTTTTATTTAATAATAATGCTTGCTGGTGTGCAGACTGAGCTCTTGGTGGAACAAATTCTTTAGCTCCAGGTTTAATTGGGCAAGCAGCACAATCACCAAACGCAAATATAGAGTCATCATCTATGGATTGAAGAGTTGATTTCACAATGATTTGATTGATCTCATTAACTTTTAGACTTAGATTTTTTAAGAATTCAGGGGCTTTAATGCCTGCAGCCCAAACAACCAATGCTGAAGGAATAAATCGTCCTGTATGAGTCTTAACACCCTGATTAGATACATTAATTACACGCTCGCCTAAATATAAATTAACATTTAGTTTTTTTAACTCACGATCAACAGAGGAACTCATTCTTTCTGGGAGTGCTGGTAATAGTCGTTCACTCGCCTCAATTAATGAAATTTTAATATCCTTATCTGGGTTAATCTTATCTAACCCATATGCTGTCATTTCACGAGTTGCTTTATGGAGTTCTGCTGCCAATTCAACTCCTGTTGCACCTGCTCCCACAATAACTACTTCTAGCTGACCATTTCTTATTTCATCTTTTTGTGTTTGGGCCTTTAATATGGCATTGTGAAGCTTCTGATGAAATTTTTGTGCTTGCTTCTGATTATCTAATGCAATTGCGTTTTCAGAAGCCCCTTTTATTCCAAAATCATTAATTGTACTTCCTACAGAAATAATTAATGTGTCATAACTAAATCTTCTTCTTGGAATAATTTCTGATCCATCTGGGGCAATGAATGGTGCTAAAGATATTTCTTTTGTAGACTTATTTAGGGCATCCATCGAACCTAGCCGAAAATTAAAGTGGTGCCAATGGGCTTGAGCCAAATAATCTAATTCATCTTTATCTGCATTTAAACTACCAGCAGCAATTTCATGAAGTAAAGGTTTCCATATATGAGTTTTCTTAGAATCAACTAGAGTGATTTCTGCTTTATTTTTTTTTCCTAATGTGTCTCCCAGCTTAGTCGCCAGCTCTAAACCACCAGCTCCCCCACCTACAATCACAATTTGATGTTTTTTATTATTCATTTAATTAAGTTTATTCGTAGATGAAAAAAAAGACCGAGCCATTATAACTCAGTCTTTTTTATATTATGTTACTGCTTTGTAACTTAGCTTATAAGCCTTCGTTTCCAGTAAGACCAGAATCTGATTGAGCACGAATCCAAGCAATTGTTTTAAGGAGCTCATCAACAGTCATGCCATCATCCGCTGTCATAATACCGAATCCTTTTCCACCCATACCACCGTTAGAACCACCCCATACAGTTTCAAACATTCCTTTATTAGTTGCATCTTTAGGGTACCTAAACGTTGGGCCTAGAAGGCCTGGTCCAACTTGGCCACCAGCAGTTGGTCCATGACATTGAGTACATGACCACCATCCAAATCTTTTTTTACCACGTTTAATAGCTTCAGCGTCACCAATATAAATATTTTTACCTGTCTTTAAAAACTCAGTCTCAGCTGCTGTCATTACATTATCTTTTTTCTTGGTATCACCGAAAGCCTTTGGTTCTGTTATTTTAAACTCTGAACCATCTATAGTACTAATTAATTTAATTTTCGCATTTGCCATTCCTGTAAAACCAATAAGGGATGCGAGTAAAGTTGATATTAAAATCTTTCTTGCTAACATAGTTTCTCCTAATTTAGTTCTATTGCCATACATTTGTATGACAACAAACTAGCAAATAGTTTCAAATAAATAAGGGGTTAAATAAAACAATGATTATTTAATTCTTAAACATTAATCTTACTTTTTTTTTATTTTTTTGTCACTGCTTTTGATGAAAAAAATTTTTTTACTTTTTTCCATCTAATTTATTATTAAATTCAGGTTCTGTATGAGGAACACCAAAATCATCTAGAATTTTTAAAATCTTATCTTTATTTCGGGCAATTGCACCTTCAATCATTTTTAAACGGTCCGCTTCACCATGGCGCACTGCAGCTGAAATATTCCAATATGTTTTACCTGAAAGTTTAGTATTTTCAAATTCTGGGATTAATACTACCTCCATTGGAATCGATGATTTTTTAGCATAATATCCACCTATTGGTCCCCACATAATTGCAATATCAATTTTTCCTTCTTCTACATGAGTTACAAGCTGGCCTGGATCTTTTGTTAAATCTCTCATCAACCTATACGGCTTAGCATTCGCCATTAAATCATTCATATGTAACTGCATTGCTACAGGACTTTTATCAACAATTCCTATGGTCGCTTTTCTTAAATCTGGTGACTTCCAATCCTTGACGTTATATCCGCTATCTTTTCTATAAATCCATACATGACCCGATCGGTAATATGGAGATGATGTTTTAACCATATCAACTGCAGCTGATGTTCCAATCAAAACGTCACATCTTCTAGCATTCAATGTATTTCTAATAAAACCAAAACGATCTGGCCAGAATTGAAAACTTAGATCTTTTTTGAGATCTTTGGCAAGAACTGCTGCTATTTTATTTTCAAATCCCTCTTGATTTTCATTTGAAAAAGGTAAGTTATTTGGATCAGCACATACTTTAAATTCATTATCTTTTGGAACTCTCATTGCTTGGCCAGGACGACCAATGTCAGTATCAACTCCTCCAGAATAAGCTGGGAAACTTATTGCCAGCAGTAAAAACGCTCTTATTGTTATTTTAAACATAATGTTTCCTTAATTTTGTTTGCACAATTATACATTCAAATTGGCATGTATCCCCTAATGATAATCTTTAATATTCCAGTTCATTTAGGTAAAAAAAAACACCCTACCGAAGTAGAGTGTTTTTAAGACTAACTTAACTGTAATTAGTTCTACAAAAGATCTTTCGATCTAATTATAGGCTAAATACTGTTAATGCACCGCCGCCAGGAGCAGCGTTGTATTTTGTTAGTTCAGCATAACCACCAGCAGCGCCAAGAGCGTCTGTAGGATTAGTTAAACCTAAGTTCATTGCAACGCCAGCCCAACCACCGATGCCTGAAAGCACACCAACGTGTTGTTTACCTTTGTTTGCATATGTGAATGCATTACCAATCACACCTGAACCAACTTGGAATTTCCAAAGTTCTTTACCGCTTTTCGCGTCAAGAGCTTTAAACCAACGATCTAAAGTACCGTAGAAAACTAAGTCTGAAGCAGTTGTTAAAGCGCCGCCCCATGCTGAGAATTTCTCTTTGTTGTACCATACTTTTTTGTTAGTCATAGGATCATAAGCAGCAAAGCCACCCATTACGCCGTCAGGACCAGCAAACATAGTAAGTGTTGCACCAACCCAAGGTTGACCAGCAACATATTTAGACTCAACTGGCTCATATGTCATACACACGTGATTCATTGGTGAGTAGATTAAACCAGTTTTAGGTGAATATGCAGCAGGCTGTTGGTCTTTAGTACCAAGAGCAGCTGGACATGTACCTTTAGTGTTGTAATCTTGGTGAGTAGAATGCTCAGCAAGTTTGTTAGGCACACCAGATTTCATATCGATATCTGAAGCCCAGTTCACGAATGGATGAACTTTTTCAGCAGCTACTAAAGTACCTACGTCTGCAGTCCATGTATACGCGAAACCATTTCTATCATGATGCCAAGCGTATGTTTTTCCACCTTTGTCAAATAGGATAACTTCGTTAATACCGTCATAATCCCATTCGTCATGTGGAGTCATTTGCATACCCCAACGAGCAACACCTGTATCCATATCACGAGCAAAAACAGTCATTGACCATTTGTTGTCACCAGGACGTACGTCCGGATTCCAAACAGATGGATTACCTGTACCGTAGTACACTAAGTTTGTTTTTGCATCATACGGCCACCAGCCCCAAGTAGAGCCACCACCATGTTGCCAACCATCTTTAACAGCTTGAGGTTTCAACCATGTTTTAAGACCTAGATCTGCAGTACCGCCTTGTAGTTGGTCATTAGGAATCTTTTTGAAAGAACCGCCTTGCTTATTACCACCGTTTACATCTTCGTAAACTGATAGTGCTGAGTAAAGTGGGTTTTCTTTGTTAAAGTCAGCGCCAATTAATACATCAGCATCTGAACCTGTTGACATTGCTTTCCACGCTAAAGAACCATCATTAAGGTTGTAAGCTGCAATAAAGCAACGAACACCAAATTCTGCACCAGAACAACCAGTAAGAACTTTGTCTTTAATTACGTGAGGAGCGTTAGTATTTGTAGCACCAATTTTTGGATCTGTATTTTTAGCATTCCAAACTTTAGCACCAGTTTTAGCATCTAATGCTACTAACATACCATCATTTTGTTGTAGTAAGATTTTACCGTCACCAAAACCAAGACCACGATTTACGTTATCACAGCAAAGAACTGCTTGAACGCTAGGATCCTGTTTAGGGAAGTAAGACCATACAACTTTTTGATCATTATTAAGATCTAAAGCATATACGTTATTTGGAAACGCAGTATGAACGTACATCATGTTACCAATAACTAAAGGTGAACCTTCGTGGCCACGGTTTACACCAGTGTTGAATGACCATGCTGCTTTAAGGTTTTTTACGTTACCTTTGTTTATTTGAGTAAGCTTTGAAAATGCTTGATTGTCGTGCTGACCACGAGGGTGAGCCCAGTTATTTGCACTTTTCATAGCTTTTTCTTGATCTGCTGCAGCAGAAGCAACCATAGGCATAGCCACGGTTAATCCAGCAACAAAGCCAAGAGCTAGTTTGATTTTATTTAATTGCATTATAAATCTCCATAGTTTTAACTAAGGGTTTAAAAAAGAAGTAAACCTTTAAACTAGTGCCTTTAATAAATTAAAGCCTAAGTAAATTGGCTTACCTTTAGTACGGTATTGCTGTACTTAAAAAGTACTTTATCCCTTTCAAAATTGAATTGCAACAGTTTTGTTACAATTTAGTTACAATTTATGATTTATTTTACTTATCAAAAAATCACCTTTTTGAGTCCTCACTAAGGTACGGGATAATGCTTTACAATATTACTTAAATATTTAAACCTTTAGGATTTTCAAATGCCTTCGAATTCACAACAAAATACTCTTGAATTGTTTCCAGAGATTGAGCCTTTTAATAACTTTTACTTACCCAAAAAAAATATGCATGAAGTATATGTTGAGGAATCAGGAAATCCAGAAGGTGTCCCTATTATATTTATGCATGGAGGTCCAGGTGGTGGATGTGGAAATAAGCAAAGAAGGTTTTTTGATCCAAGCTACTATCGAATTATTTTGTTTGATCAAAGAGGATGTGGCAAAAGTAAGCCTTTAGGAGAGATACGAAATAATACTACTTCCGACTTGATTAATGATATTGAATTAATTCGACAATATCTGAAAATTGAGAATTGGTTTCTATTTGGGGGATCATGGGGCAGTACACTAGCATTAGCTTACGCTATTAAATTTTCAAAGGTAGTTAAAGGCTTAATTCTTCGAGGTATTTTTTTAAGTCGACCTCATGAACTTGAATGGTTTTTGAATGAAGTAGACCAATTCTTTCCTGACCTTCATGATAATCTGCTCTCTCATGATTCAACTATCAATAAAAAAAACTTGGTTTCCCAATACAGCAAAATTGTTTTTGGTGATGATCAAGCAGCCGCCAAAAAAGCAGCAGTCGCATGGAACCAATTTGAAGGTAGCATTCTTAAATTGATGCCTCCTGAAAATTCTGAGTCATCAGAGTCTATAAATTTTGACTTTGAACTAGCTAGGGCAAAAGTTCAGCTTCATTATATTCAAAATCAATGTTTTATTGATGGTGAAGACATTTTAAAAAAAGTTAGCATATTAAAAGATAAGCCTATTACTATAGTACAGGGTCGTTATGACATGGTATGTCCTCCAAAGACTGCTTATGAATTAATGAAGCAGCTACCTAATAGTGATTTTTTCATGATCCCCAATGCAGGCCATTCTGCCTCAGAATCAGGGACCTTATCTGCATTAATAGAAGCTACAGAAAAGTTTAAATCACTATAAAAATATTAATTAAATGAGAGTCTAATTTTAGATTATGCTAAAACGTTTTATCCTTCCTGACCTACATCAAGGTAGGCTTTATTTTATTATAAGAGAAATTCTCATGGGATGCAGAAGACATAATTTTATGTCTCTAAATGCTTCGATTGCATTCTTTACTCTGTTTGCATTTATACCATTTGTCCTATTAGTGTTCTTTTTTTTAAGCCAATGGCTATCAAGTTCTGCATTTGCACTAGAAGAATTGAGTAATATTACCTCTCTATTGCTTCCAGAAATGAGTCAAAGAATTATGGATGAGGTTAGTAAGGCCTCTTCTCATAATGCATCATGGGGAATTATTTGGATTATGGTTCTATTTCTTGCGGCTACCCCTCTAACATCATCTATTCGCTCAGGATTTTTAAATATAATGGGGCTTCCTCCGCGACCATCTTTTTTTAAAAATAAATTAAGTGATATTTTTGCCGTAATTGGCATCATGCTTCTATTTTTTATGTATGTTTTTATTAACTTGTATTTACGTCAGGCTTCTTTCATATTTAATCAATACGCCCCTTTTATAGAGAAGGGGGTTTTAACTGCGCTACTATCATTTGCCCTTCTTATAGCAGTTGTTACATTATTTTTTAGGTTTTACTTCTCAATAAAAATTAAAAAAAAATATTTACTGATTGGTGCAACCTTAACCAGTATCTGCTGGTTACTCTTAAGTAACGCCTTTGAATTTTTTGTATCAATGAGTGCCTCCTACGGATTGTTTTTTGGTGGAATGCGCAATATTTTTGTCTCTTTTATCTGGCTTTACTTAAATACTGGGGCCTTACTTATTGGCGCAGAGGTAATCGCTGCAGTTCATAAACAAGAAATTCTTCTAATCAAACAACTATTCACTCTCAGAAAAATTTACCAACACCCTATCATTAATGACCTTATGGACTTATTTGGTAATAAATACAAAAAAGATGCAATTATTTTTGAGGCCGGAGATCATGACCAGCGATTATTTTTTATAATCGAAGGAGAGGTAGGGATAGTTAAGAATGGAGAAATTGTTTCAAGGATTAGCCCAGGACAATATTTTGGAGAGCTCTCCTTACTCAATAAAGTACCTAGGGTAGCTTCAGCTTTTGTATCTTCCGACTGGGCAAAAATTATTGTAATTCCTGAAAAGAAAATGAAAAGGCTATTAGCGGACGACAATGAAATAGCTATGAGCTTCTTAAATAATATGGCAAAAAAATTACAGGTTACATAGGCCCTGGTTTTAAATCAAAAGCAATACATATTCTTTCTTCATCAGAATCAAAGGGGATGGTTCGATGAAAAACTGAAGAAGGAAAAAAAATTACATCTCCGACCTCTGGTAATAATATCTTCCTTGGAAAATCATCATGCATTCGCGGATATTCATCTCCATCAGTGCTTAGTTCAATTCCCCCCTCGTTTTGTTGGTTTATATTTTGTGGGATTGAAAGGTAAACGGCTCCGCTTATCCATCCATCTTCATGAATATGAGAACTTAAATGTCCTCCCGCTTGCATTTTTACAAACCAAGAACTACTAAATTCAACTTCCTTTGGGAATGAGTTAATAAATTCGCAAGGCACCCCTTTAAATTTAAGGAAGTAACTCTTGATTAATTTTGATAATGCTATTTCCAGTGACTTAAATGACTTTTCAGGGCGTTTAAATAAATTACCAGCAGACTGTACACCATATGACAGCCTCTTTTGTTTGCGCTCTCCAATCTTACATGTATTAATATCATTAATAAGATCGTAAAGTAGCTTGCTATTTTTATCCGTCAACTCTGGCACTTTCTCATGACAAATAAAGTCTAGAGGATTCGGGCAAAAGTTGTAGGTATCCTTAATCTTCATATTCTGTGAGTAATGGGTAGATAGTGTAGCCAAAAATGGCGATGAATTTTTATGGGTCACTGCTTTTTTTAGTCGCGCCTCAAACTGATTAAAATTTTCAAGTTTATACAAGCAATATAAAGTCCGTTCTTCCCAGTCTTGAAATTGAGAAGCCTCAAAATATTTTATTGCTTCTTCAAACATTTTATTGTCATAAAGAAAAATTGCTAATTGATAATTAGCTCTCAAATGACTAGGGCTAACTTTAACTGCTAATCTTAAAAATTTATTAGCTTCCTTGATCTGACCATCGTGCCAGAGTGCATCACCTAAATCAGAATAGAATTCTGGTTCATTAGTGCTAAGTTCAATAGCCTTCTTATAGTGAACAATAGCAATTGATAAACTTCCGTGGTTACGTAATGCTCCAGCCAAATTATAATGGCCTCTACCATCTTCATTAATATTTAAGGCTTTTTCAAAATATTTAATTGCATTATCTAGATCGCCTTGTAATTGTTTAATAGTACCAATATTACCAATAGCCTCATAAAATCCAGGCTGAAGCTTAAGTGCATTATCATAAGATTCAATAGCTTTTTCAAAGAGAGCCTGACTTTGATAAGTTATCCCCATATTAAAAAAAGCTTCAGTAAAATTTGGGTTGATATCTATTGCTTTTTTATAGTGAATAATTGCATCGTCCCAACGATTCAAAGCGTAAAGCATTGCTCCCAAGTTAAATTGAAGTTCTGGAACAGCTGGATTGATTTTTAAAGCTTCCTTATAGGCTTCAGCTGCTGGCTGAAACATGCCTTGCCTCTCTAAACACACCCCAAGTATATTGTGAAGAATTAATTCTTTAGGATAGTTAATAATTAACTTTTTTGACTCCTCAACAGCAGACTTATAATTGCCTTGCTGATAAAAGCTCATTAATCTTTGGGTATCTTTTTCAGAGATTGGTTTCATTAAAAATTCTTTAAATTAAATTTGATTAAAATATCATCTGGTTATAAAAAAATATTTAGAGTCTTCACCCAGAATGATAGAATACTAATCTTTATTTACTATCCGAAAAGATTATCATACATGTTAGATGCCTCACTTATTAATATCATAGGTGCAATCCTATTTTTAGTTGCAATAATTCACACCTTTTCTACTAAGAAATTTGAACATCTTGCTCGAATCAACCCGAAACACTCAGGTATTCTTCATTTATTAGGCGAGGTAGAAATCGTTTTTGGCTTCTGGGCTATGGTTCTAATCGTATTCATGTTTGTAATAGAAGGTAAGGACACAGCCGTTAACTATGTGGATTCTAGAAATTTTACTGAACCCATGTTTGTTTTTGTCATTATGGTTATTGCTGCAACTAAACCTATTCTCCAATTATCAAGAGATACTGTTCTCTTATTTGCTCGCTGGATGCCTATTAAAACTGAGATAGCGATTTACTTTCTATTACTAACGTTTGTGCCATTATTAGGATCGTTCATTACTGAACCTGCTGCTATGACACTAGCTGCAATGCTTCTAGGTCAGAATTTTTTCGGTAAGGAGATGAGTGATAAATTCAAATATGCGACGCTAGGAGTGCTTTTTGTTAATATTTCGATTGGGGGTACCCTTACTCCATATGCAGCACCGCCAGTTCTTATGGTAAGTGCAACATGGGATTGGGATATATGGTTCATGATTACAAATTTTGGCTGGCGTAGTGCAATTGCAGTATTTATTAATGCCATATTAATAGTAACAATATTTAAGGATAGCTTTAAAAAAATTAACATTAAAGAAGATAAAGATCAGCGTCCAATTCCTTTTTCTGTGATACTAATGCACTTATTCTTTCTCGTAAATGTTGTAACTTTTGCTCATCATCCAGCTATTTTTATGGCGCTGTTTTTATTCTTTTTAGGATATACCACCGCATATAAAAGATATCAAAATGACTTAATTCTTAATGAGTCCCTTTTAGTTGCTTTCTTTTTAGCTGGACTAGTTGTACTTGGAGGTGTTCAGCAGTGGTGGCTAGAGCCTACTCTGATGTCTATGGATTCTAATACAGTTTACTTTGGGGCAACTATTCTAACTGCATTTACTGATAATGCTGCGCTAACCTATTTAGGCTCATTGGTCGAAGGTTTATCAGATGAATTCAAGATTGCACTTGTTGCTGGAGCTGTCACGGGAGGGGGATTAACAGTAATTGCTAACGCACCTAACCCTGCAGGTATTGCCATACTCCGTAAACATTTTTCAGAAAATACTATCAACCCTACGGGGCTTTTCTTAGGAGCACTAATTCCTACAATTGTTTCAATTTTAGCATTCAGGGTACTATGAAAAAGACTCAGGATAATGATTATAGCTATGATGGATCAGTTTTACTTAGAGCAAGAAAAAGATTAAAAAAAGACCGTGAATTTATAGCTAAGGAATTAACACTTAATATAAACCAAATTAAATCGATTGAAGAAAATCTTGGTTATGGTTTCGCAACCTCTTACTTCCGTAAACTTTCGATTGAGCGGTATGCAAAAATTTTGAACGTCAGTGTTGATAAAGTTATTTCTTGTCCAGTAAATGCCTCAATAATTTTAGATACTGATATCCCTGAGCCACCAATCTCTACAATAAATATTTCAAAGCATGCTAGTAATCTAGCAATAGTTTTTTTTGTTGTTTTATCTTTTGCTTTATTTTTTTATTATTCTGACTCATCAAATAAACTGTCAGAAAATAAAGAAGTATTAGTTAATGAAATAATTGATCTTCCTGTCGATTTAGAGTCTTCTCCAATGATTACTTCTACCCCTAAAGAACTTATTAATATTGATAATTTGACTAACAATAATATTATTAATATTCCTAGTGAACCAATAGCTATTACAGCCCTAAATTTTATCTGTACTATTCAATCTTCTCCTGTTACATCTTTTGAAACTAGAACTCCTGATAAGCCTTCATCTTACTTTCACCTTGTATCGACAGCAGATCAATCTATATGTACCATCGACAGCGATGGAAATTTAAAAAACTATAATTTGTCTGCTGGGGATAAAATAACACATCATGGCAAACCTCCATTTAGAATTCAATTAGACCCAACTGCAAGTACACTTTATTTTCAAGGCTGGATTGTTTATTTAAAAGCTAGCAATAAATTCATTCAATTAGATCCAGCTCTTCCTCCATTAACTAATTAAATTTGCTACCAGTAATTCCTTCCATGATGTTGTATATGAGCGACTCTTTTTAAGTTGTTTCATACCCCATGACGGACTAAGTGGCTGTGTGGCCAAACGCAATGTATTGCTATCAAATCTATTATTAATTTTATCAATAATAAAAGTTAAATTATTATCTTTTTTTTCATTTACGAAACAAAGTTTTCTTTGGCTACTTTCTTTATCAATTAAATCAGATAAAATAATTCCACATTTAACATATAAAATATCACGTCTATAAATCACGTTTAATCCTTTTAAGCCTTCCTTTAGAATCAACTCAGTATCGCTTGTTGGGTCAGCAAATGGAATAGTTATAATATTTTGATAAAAATATGCTTCTTTCTTAAAAGGACTGCTTCTAATAAACACTGACACCTTGGTACATAATGAGTCCTGATTTCTTAGCTTTAGTGTGGCCTTAACAACAAATGTTGTGACTGCCTCAACTAAGCCCTGATAATTAGATATCGCCCTACCAAAACTTCTAGATGTAACAATCTGTTTCTTCTTGGCCAAACCTTGCTCGAGCGGAAAACAAATTATTCCGTTTAATTCGTAAATAATTCGAGTGACATTAATATTTAATCTACTCTTAATAAGTACTGCATTTGATTTTTT
>JAOKFJ010000019.1 GCA_028247015.1 Methylophilaceae bacterium
CTACTTATTCTTTGAGTTACTAGATAGGCTGCGCTAATGGCTAAACCTAAAATAATTAAACCCCATCCAATCCAATGAAGTGGAAATGGACGATCAATAATTTCTCTTGGAATTACTATCCAAAAAAGATCGCTATCAATCTCAAAACTTACCCATATGCCAGGAATATCATAATGATTTACCGTAATCATTGTTCCTTGAGGTAATGCTTGGGTAATTTTTTTTGTGACAAGCTGAAGAAATGGGTCATCTGGTATATCCTCTAAAGGCTCAAAATAGTATGCAGGATATATACTTACATCGCCCATGCCTGAGAGTTGGCTCAGTAGTCTTATTCTTTTATTAGCCGCTGCAGCCTCAATAGAGGCTTTTGTAAAGTTTACGATAGTGATAATTTCCTGGGCCAATGATTTTGCTCTTGGTTCTCTTTCAAAATAATCAAAAATTTTTAGTGAGACAACCTGGGACAAAATAAGAAGCACTGAAATAACTAGTGTAAATCTTGCAAGAAGACTGGAAGGAAGAAACTTCAATTATTTGGTAGCGCCGTCTGGGTTAAAAATATAACCGAATCCCCATTTTGTTTGAATAAAGACTGGTTTATTAGGGTCTTCTTCAATCAACCTTCTAAGTCGAGTAATTTTTACATCAATACTTCGGTCGAATACATCAAGTTCTTTTCCTCTTGAAAGCTGCATAATTTGATCGCGAGATAGGGGTTGCATAGGGCGCTCAGCAAAAATTTTCAATAAATCAAATTCACCAGTAGTTATTGAAATCTCATCATCTTTTTTATATAAACTTCTTTGTTCAATATTAAGGGTATATTCACCAAATATGACTACTTTATTTTTAGATAAGACTTCAGTGTTAGCTTGTCTTCTCAAAATAGCTGTTATTCGTGCTAATAGCTCTCTAGGATTAAAAGGTTTTGGAAGATAGTCATCAGCCCCCATTTCTAGGCCAACGATCCTATCTACTTCATCTCCTTTTGCGGTAAGCATAATTATCGGAATTGTAACTCCATTTACTCTCAATCTTTGACAAATATTCAAACCAGTTTCATCTGGCATCATTACGTCAAGAACAATAAGGCTAATATCATTATTTTTTAGGACTATATCCAGAGATTTTCCACTATCGGCCGTTATCGTTGACAAGCCTTGGTCAGAGAGATACTTTCCCGTTAGCTCTCTAATTTTAGAGTCATCATCTACTAGCACAACTAATTGTTCTTTTTTTTCTGTCATATAATTATTATTAAAATAGTAGCTAATTTATTAATACAGTTATTTTAACCTTAATTCATAGTTAATGTAATGTAACAATTTAGTAACAATTTAGGGGTAATTTGTAATATTAAATTAACAATTGATTAGCATACTAATTGTCCGCTTTTAAAAAAAGTTTGCTGAAACATATGGTATCTAATTTTAATAAAACATTGATTATTATAGGTTTTTTTGTAACAAACATTGCCTATAGTGAAGTAAAAACAAATGAACAAAAGAAAATAGATGCTGAATCAGCCGAATTACAACAAATCCATGATGCGCTAACAGAATTTTCACAATCTGATGGTAAAAACAGTATTATCTATCAGCAAAAGCTAAGAGAGATGTTAGATAGTGTTGAGGTTAGATTTCATGCCTGTGATCCTGATAATGATGATACTCTTGATGTTTACGAAACAACTGTATGTCTGCCTCAAGTAGCTAGACAGTTTAGACAGGTCGATATCAACAACGATAATGTTATATCATTAGATGAGCTTTCAATCTTAGCTAGAGATTTTGCTGAAAAAAGAAGAAGTATCGATAGCGCGATTGTAAAAGATTTAAATACAAATAAAAATATTATCTCTTCCGAGAAGAAAGATGAAGTAATAAAAGAATCACCACTTTAAATCATCAGTAATTTGGGATAAAATCCCAATTCATGTTAGAAATTTTCTCTAGTAATACTTTTCATAATATTACATTACCCAATGTCGAAAATAAGCAGAATAACCCCTTTTTAGATCTTAATTTTTTTCTGGCATTAGAGGATTCAAATTCGATTGGGAAAGGTACTGGTTGGATTGCATTTCCAATTATTGCAAAAGATAATAATGAAACTCTAGGCTTCATGCCAGTATTTCTTAAAGAACATTCTTATGGAGAGTATGTTTTTGATTGGGCATGGGCTGAAGCCTTTCAGCAACATGGTTTAAATTATTACCCAAAAATGTTATGCGGAATTCCATTCACTCCAATAACAGGCCCTAGAATTTATGCGCAAGATATAGAGGTAAAAAAAATACTTATTAAAGCTCTTGAGAAGATACTTAAAGATCATAATATATCATCATGCCATATATTATTTCCTGATGAGAAGGATCATTTATTACTAAATGAAAGTAAATGGTTATCAAGGCATGGAGTCCAATTCAGATGGGAGAATAAAAATTA
The DNA here is from genome assembly GCA_028247015.1 of Methylophilaceae bacterium. GTDB lineage: Bacteria > Pseudomonadota > Gammaproteobacteria > Burkholderiales > Methylophilaceae > BACL14. The sequence goes on from JAOKFJ010000019.1 coordinate 2,451, forward strand.
TAACAATTTTGATGATTTCCTAGCAACATTAACGCACAACAAAAGAAAAAAAATAAAGCAAGAGCGAAAAAAGGTAAAAAATAGTAATGTTTTAATTACTAAAAAAACTGGAGAAAAAATTGAAATTGAAGACATAGATTTTTTTTACAAATGCTACTGCAATACATATAGAGAGCATCATTCAACTCCCTATCTAACTAATAATTTTTTTCACCGACTATTAAAAACTATGCCTGAGAAAATATTATTAGTAGAGGCTGAGTTCGAAAATGAAAAGGTGGCAAGCGCCTTTAATATTATTGGAAGCGATACTCTTTACGGAAGATATTGGGGCGCACTTAAATATATTCCAGGGCTTCATTTTGAATTATGTTATTACCAGGGGCAAGAATTTTGTATAGAAAAAGAATTAACATTTTTTGAAGGAGGCGCTCAAGGAGAGCATAAATTAGCCCGCGGTTTTGAACCTTTCTCTACATACTCCAATCATTATATTTCAAATGTAGATTTTAAAATAGCTATTGAAGATTTTTTGAGTGCTGAGTCGGGAAAAATTCATGAATATTCTAATGAGCTAGATGATAGAAAGCCATTCAAGAAATCTAATAGTTAATCAATTATAAAACTTACGAATAAACTTAATAGAATAAGTAGTATAAAAATTAAAATAAAGCCAATGATTAAAAAATATCTAATGCCATTTTCTTCAATAAATTTATCATCTTGATTAAATTTATTGTTATTTTGTACGCCAAAAAATGCAGATAGTACACTTTGTATAATGCGAATAATTTTCATAAAAAATATCATAGCCTATTTAGAATTATTTTTTGAATTAGAGTTAATGATATTTATTAACAAACTAAGAATATAATCCACATTATCATTATGTTTACTATTTTTATAGTAGTATCTAAATTGTAATTTTTTTATTTTAAAACTATGCTCGATATAAATTTTGTATTTTTTCATGTGGGTGATGTTCAGCAACCAAGATTGCTGGTTAAGTCTATTCAAAAACTTAATCCTGATTCAAATATCTATTTTATTACTGATAATGAGACAGAAAGTATTGATGGTGTTACTAATACCTTAAGAATTGAATGTGATAGAGAAAATCTAATGACATCAAGATTAAATGGTTTTAGTCAGCTAAAATTGAATAAACCTGCCGTATATATTGATACAGATATTTTAATAATTAAACCTATAACCCTAGATTTATTCTTAGAGCATGATGTTTATTTATGTTTACGATCTTATCAAAAAGATAATATGATTACCACTAATTATCGAGGACTTGACCTCTCAGAATATTCAAAGAAATCAATTGGCGAAGTATATCCATTTTTAGCATGCTTTACCTATACTAAAAATTATAATTTTTGGGAAGATTGCCTAGAAATTCTTAATACTTTAGATAAGAAATTTCATTTTTGGTATGGAGATCAAGAAGCACTTAGAATTATCAATGATTCGAAAAAATATGATATGGGATATATAGACGAAAGTATTATATGTGCAGTACCTGAAATTTCTTTTAAAAGAAATCCTCCGTATTCTATTCATTTCAAAGGAAAAAAGCATAAAAAGAGAATGATAGCAACAGCAGAGATTCTTTTGGGTGAAAAATCAAATAATGAAACATAGTTTTTTTTTGTGTATATAAATCTAACTGGTAAATGTACTTTATATCACTACCACGACATTATGTAATCTTTGTTGACTTGTTCAATCACTTTTGCACCATAAGAGTTTAATGTTTCTATTGCTTGGAATAATTTCTCATTAAAATATTCAGAATGACCTTTTTGTTCAATGATAATAATTGGCTTATTTTTTATAAGTGTATTTTTCGCTCCTAGAACCACTTGATTTTCAAAGCCTTCAACATCAATTTTAATAAAGTCAACATCTGTAAATTCATAATCATCAATTTTTTTTAATTCAACCTTATTTTTCTCATCTAATTGATTTGAGACATGAGTCATTCCTGTATTTTTTAAATCAATATCCATTGATATGAATTTATTTTCATTACCTAGAGCGACAGGTATAAGTTCTACATTCTTAAAGGGTACATTTTTTTTAAAGCATTCAGAAAAAATACTAACAGGCTCAAAAGCATAGACTTTTTTAAAATTACCGCCTAGATAATAACTCCAAAAACCACAATGACCGCCAATATCAATAGCAGTTCTTTGCCCTATAAATGGATTGTTTTTAATATGATGAAATGATCTATCTAGATGTTTTCTTTGGTATATTCGCCTCCCATCGACTTCCAGTGGAAATTTCGCAAAGTATGCCTCAAAATGTTTATCTTCTTCCGGTAACCACCATCCGTATACAAGCTTCTTATTGTTCATATTAAATCATTATTGCATATCTTGATGTATTGAGCTTATATTTGAATGTTATTGCTACTAATATAATTATGGTGGTGATGGAGAGATTTGAACTCTCGACCTCAGCATTATGAATGCTGCGCTCTAACCAACTGAGCTACATCACCGTATAAACAACAGCGTGAGATTATATTTTTATAAATACATAAAGTCAAAGATTGATCAGACATTAAAGCGAAAATGCATGACGTCTCCATCTTTAACTATATAATCTTTTCCTTCTAACTTCATCTTTCCAGCTTCTTTTGATTTTAATTCACCTTTATATTTAGTGAAGTCATCAAAATTTATTACCTCGGCACGAATAAAACCTTTTTCAAAGTCAGTATGAATAACACCGGCGGCTTCAGGTGCAGTAGCACCAATTTTGATAGTCCATGCCCTAACTTCCTTTATTCCTGCCGTGAAGTATGTTTGTAATCCAAGCAATTGGTAAGCATTTCGAATTACTCTGTTAAGACCTGGTTCATCTAGGTTTAATTCGGAAAGAAATAATAGCTTTTCATCGTCTTCTAATTCAGAAATATCTGATTCTATCTTTGCACAAACAGTAACAACTGGACAATTTATTGAGCCAGCATAATTATTAAGTTCGTCAAGTAATGGATTATTTCTAAAGCCTTTCTCATCTACATTAGCTAGAAACATTACAGGTTTTATTGTAATAAGACAGAGTGGCTTAATAAGATCTATTTCATCATTATCAAGACTTGAGCTAATTGCGAGTAATCCTTTATCAAAGCAATCTTGAAGTTTTTGATAAATTTGTAGAAGTTTAATAGCCTCCTTATCACCCGACTTTGATTTTTTTGTCTCCTTGCTGATAGCTTTTTCTAATGTTTCCATATCAGCTAGAATTAATTCAGTATTAATTGTTTCTACATCAGATAGAGGGTTAATTGTATTTGAAACATGAATAATATTTTCATCATTAAAGCACCTAACAACGTGCATTATGGCATCAGTCTCCCGTATGTTAGCTAAGAATTTATTTCCTAATCCCTCTCCTTTTGAGGCTCCTGCAACTAAGCCCGCAATATCGACAAATTCCACAATAGCAGGCTGGATTTTTTCTGGTTTAACAAGAGCTGAAAGGACATCGATTCTTCCATCAGGAACCTCTACAATGCCAACGTTTGGCTCTATTGTGCAAAATGGATAGTTTGAAGCTTCAATTCCAGCTTTTGTTATAGCATTGAAAATTGTAGATTTTCCTACGTTAGGTAGTCCAACAATTCCACATTTCATAAAATAATCCTAAATATATTCTAATTTGAATGAAGATTAAGCATAGCCTTTTCAAACTCACCAGTCGTGAGTAAGGAAAAGATTTTATAACTATTAAAAATACTATCTTCTATACTTTTCATGTCATGCTTTATTGGAGCTTTTAGCACAAAATTTGTAACTAGACTCTTATCACCTGGGTGACCAATTCCAATTCTTAGGCGCCAAAAATTATTTGACTGCAGTGAACTAATAATACTTTTTAGACCATTATGTCCTCCATGGCCCCCACCTAATTTTAATTTAATATTGCCTGGCTCAATATCTAATTCATCATGTACAACAAGTATTTCTTCGGGCTCAATATTGTAATACTTTGATAACGCTAAAATTGACAAGCCACTATCATTCATGAATGTATTAGGCTTAAGGAAGTAATAGTCACTATCTTCAGTATATTTGGAAAAACTACCTTTGAATTTTGATGATTGCTTAAGCGTTAGTTTATGATTTTTTGCAATAAAATCTATCCACCAAAACCCTGCATTATGACGAGTTTTTTTATAGCTTTCTCCAGGATTACCAAGACCAACAAAAAGTTTAATTTTACGCATTAGAAAATAAAGCGCTCATGATGGAGCGCTTTTTATTTTACCTATTTATTAGGTTTGTCGGATGAATCCTCTGCTGAACTTTCAGCATCTTTCGATTCATTTCCTTCACCACCGTCAACACTATCAGCACCTTCAGCACCTTCAGCACCTTCAGCACCTTCTTCACCTTCTTCAGGAGTAATAACTTCTTCCACAACAACTTTAGGTTTAGATACAGACGTTATAATTGGATCATTTTCTTCAGATAATCCAGTTAGTTCAACTCCTTCAGGAATTTTTACCTCGGATAGATGAATTGAGTCTCCTATTGCTAAATTTATTAAATCCACCTCAATATAAGCTGGTAGGTCTTTTGGAAGACATGAAATATCTACATCAATCATAATATGAGAAACTATTCCACCTTCTAATTTAACTCCTGGAGCGATTTCTTGATTTAAGAAGTGGAATGGTATCTTAGCATTCAGTTTCTTGTTCTCATCAATGCGCTGAAAGTCGATATGAAGTATATTATCTTTAACTGGATGAAGTTGATAATCTCTAAGAAGAACTTTTTCGCTTTTCCCATCAAGATTTAATGAAAGAATCGAAGCATGAAATGCTTCGTGTTTAAATTTCATCATAAGCTCTTTACTGTCTAGCTCGATACTTTTTGCCCCATCCTTACCGCCATATAGAATTCCAGGTGTTTTTCCTGAATGTCGAAGACGGCGGCTCGCACCCGTTCCTTTCAACAAACGTTCAATTGCTGTTATTTCAATTTTCATTGGTACACTCCTAAAAAAATAGACCCGCGACCAGGTCTACTTGTTATATTGGCAATTTCGCCAATTAAATTAATCCATAAACAGCGAACTCACTGAATCTTCGTGACTAATTCGCTTAATAGTTTCCGCTAAAATTTCTGCTACAGATACCTGTCTAATTCTTTTAGAATTTTTAGCATTTCGAGAAAGCGTAATTGTATCAGTAATTACAATTTCATCAAGTTGGGATTTGTTAATCAAATCAATGGCAGAACCGGAAAATATTGGGTGAGTAGCATAAGCCACTATTTTTTTTGCTCCTTGCTTTTTTAATGCAACTGCAGCTTCACATAGTGTATTTGCAGTATCAACAATATCGTCAATAATTACACACGTTCTATCTTTGACATCTCCAATAATATTCATTACCTCAGAAACATTTGGTTTTGGACGTCTTTTATCGATAATTGCTAAATCAGAACCTAGAATTTTTGCACAGGCTCTTGCTCGAACTACTCCACCTACGTCTGGTGCCACAATGACGACGTCTTCATAGTTTTGTTTGTTAAGGTCCTCTAGTAATACGGGTGTAGCATAAATATTATCAACTGGTATATCAAAAAATCCCTGTATTTGGTCTGAATGTAAATCCATCGTCAAAAGTCGGTTTACGCCAACACTAGTTAGCATATTAGCTACAACTTTAGCTGTAATTGCAACTCTTGCTGACCTTGGTCTTCTGTCTTGTCTTGAATAGCCTAGGTAAGGAATAGCTGCTGTAATTCTTGCAGCTGAAGAGCGTCTTAGCGCATCTACCATTACCATAATCTCCATTAGGTTGTCATTTGTAGGCTGACTTGTAGACTGAAGGATAAAAACATCTTTACCTCTAACATTTTCAAGGAGTTCTGCTGATGTTTCTCCATCACTGAAATGCCCCACACTTGCCTTACCTAGTTTCATTTTTAAATGTGAAGAAACTTTCTCTGCTAGCTCAACATTGGCGGTTCCAGTAAAAACCATTAGTGATTTAGTATTCAAGGGCATTCATCCTTGTTAAATTGGCTGGGGAGGAAGGATTCGAACCTTCGCATGCATGGATCAAAACCATGTGCCTTAACCAGCTTGGCGACTCCCCAATTAATCGGTCAAGTAAAAAGGGTGAACCGATAAACCCTTAACTGCATATATTTCTATATTATCTGGCTTCAATTGTTTAATTTTATGAAACTGATTATTATTTTTTGGCCTTAAAAATATACTTGACCCTGTCCCTGTCATTTTCGCATAACCAAAACTTTTCATCCAGTCCATTAGAGAAGACATCCCCAAAAATTTCTTAATTACTAGTTTTTCGAGGTCATTTTCAATAGATTCATGTTTTTTTGAGTCGAATGAGGTCGCTATTTTCAACGGATTTACATTTTTTGTCAATTTAAAAGAGGTAAATATTTCGCTTGTCGAAATTACAATATCTGGAACAGCAACTAAGTAATCAGATTCTGGGATAGATATAGAGTGAAGTTCATCTCCTATCCCTTCAGCCCATGCATTCTCACCAAAAATGAAAAAAGGGACATCAGCGCCTAATTCCGCACCTAATTGCATTAATTTTTTTTTTGATAATCCAAGGCGACAAATTTTATTGATTGCCATTAGGGCGGTAGCAGCGTCTGAACTTCCTCCACCAAGCCCTGCCCCAACAGGAATATTTTTTTTAATTTTTACATCAACCCCAATAGTCGATTGGTCTAGTAGTAGATTACATGCTTTAAAGACAATATCATTTTCTTCGGAAATTAATGGGTTACTGTTTTTAACATTAATTTTATTATCATCTCTAATTCTTATATATATTTCATCGTAAAGACTTATAAATTGAAATACACTTTGAAGGTTATGGTAGCCATCTGCTCGTTTATTTATTATTTTAAGGAATAGATTTAATTTGGCGGGGGCTAAAAATTTGGTAAATGGCATATCTAAATTTAGATAAGTTTTCATATTTCTAATTGATTAATAAAAATTTTAAAAGTAATGTTCCCTTTATTATATTCAACAATCTTTGAAACTCTGTGATTGGTATCTAGAATTCCGCTAAATTTAATAATCCAATCATCAAAATCAATTGATACACTTTGATTCTCAGAAAGTTCTGAAGGGGGAGATAGTAAGAATTTTTTAAGAATAAAAATATTATCACTGCTACCAAATATATGCTTTATAACATTTTTAGTTTCTTTTGAGTGAGAAGGGGAGATAGACTCGAATGAGACATTCCTAGTAGACTCAGCTAAGGAAATTTTAGCTACAATACTGTTAAATGGGTCGTATATTTCAACAGTATCATTCCCGTTCAAAGATACCCATCGCATCCTTCCTGATAACCCTTTTTCATTTACATATAAAAAAATTTTCCCAGAGAGACGGAAACTTTTAATTTTTGCAGCTTCTAATTTTTCTTTGTATTCGTTGTAATTTAATGGAATATCATTTTTTGATTGATGAATATTGGCACAGCCAAAAAATATTGGGAGTAACAATAGAATAAGTACAATTTTCATCTAATAAATTATTTTAATCTATTTTGAGTTTCAGAAACTATAGCATTGTCAGGGTACTTTTTTAATGAATTAATTAATATCTTTTTGGCCTCTTCTTTTTTTCCTTGTTTCCAGAGTATTTCTCCAAGATGAGCTGCAATCTCTGGATCTTCTTGAATAGCAAATGCTTTTTTAACAAATTGTAGAGCCAAATTTAAATCTCCAAGTCTAAAATATACCCATCCCATACTGTCAAGAATGTAATGATTTCTTGGTTGTATAGACAGTGCTATTTCAATATATTTTTTTGCTTCATCAAGCTTATAATTTCTATCAGCATAAGAATACCCTAAGGCATTATAAGCTAACGCGTAGTCTGGCTTTAGTTTAATCGCTTCTTTAAGAAGCTGTTCTGATAATATGGTATTTCCAAGTCTGTCAGACAGCATCGCATAATCAAATTTAAAATTAGGAGAGTTTTGAAAATTATTTTCTTCTTTCTTCATAAGATCAAGGCTCTCTGTTTCTCTGTTATTACTATAGAGTAGGGATGTCTTAAATTGAAGAATTTGTAGTCGCTCTTCTTCAGATAAATTTTTGAATTCATCAAGTGAAGTAATAGCATTATCTATTGATTCTTTTTCTGAAATAAACTGTGCGGCTAGAAGCTTTGATTCTAGAAAAAATTCTCCTGATTTAATTTTGTCTAAATACGAGATCGCATCTTTAAATTTATCTCTTTCATAATAAATCTTTGCCAAATAAATAAAAATTTGTGATGGATTTTCATAGCCCCTTTCTAAGGCTTGATTTAAGTAAGTTTCGGCGAGATCTTTATCATTTAACTCTATGGAGAGAAGTGCAACTGTTAAGCTAATTTCAGGTGATGCTAATGAGCTATTTACAAGTTTTAAGAATTGTTTTTTTGCTGCATCATAGTCTCTTAAACTGGTTAATGACTTTGCATATTCAAGTCTAACTCCATTCGATTTAGGGTTTTTTTGTAGATACGAGCGATAGAATGCTATAGCTTTTTCTGCAGAGCTTCTTGAAAGGGTATATCCCCTGAAAAGAGCAGCCGTTTCCCATCCAGGCTTCAGTTTGTCTACGATATCTAGTTGTTCATTAGCTAATTTTTTATTCCCAGCCATGAATGCTGAATGAGCGATAGAAAAATGTGCTTCAGCCAATCCCTCATATGGCCTTGCAATCTCTATTACAAACCTTAAGGCATTTTTTTTATTCTCTACTTTAGATAAAATACTATTAAGATATATAAAACCATTTGCACGAGTTTTTTCTTCATTTTTTAATAATTTTTCTATTAATGGCTTTGCTTTTGTGAGATTACCACTTGCAATGAATAGCTCTGCCAGAACTTGTTCTGCAGCTACAGAATTTTTATCTAATCGCCGCCATACATCGGCTGAATCCATTGCAAGGCGACCATTTCTTGCGCGTCCTGCGACGTCAGTAGCTCTCTGTGCTAGTGATGTGTTCTTAGTTAATTTGGCTAAATCTAAATAAAGATGCCCAGCGGCATTAAGATCTCCTCTTTGGGAAGCAATTTCGGCCAATAAAAATTTATAAACAAATTCTGCATTAGCATTTTTGATGGTAGCTGGTTTATTTTCGTCGAATGAATCAGCTTCAATCGCATGCAAATTAGTGAATACTAAAAGAAAAAAAATCAAAAAAAGGTTTATAAGTTTATTTGTTGTCATTATGTTATTTAATATAAAGTATTTCTCTATTTTACCCTCAAGTTTAGACTATAATTCATTTGCTTAAATATTTACCTATAAAAGACTGCAATTTTTGCATATAATTCATTCTTCTTTAAAATATTTTATATGAACTTTTTAAATTAACAGACTCTATGTAACGTATAAATTACGGATTAATTATGGCCACACATACTTTAGAAGCAACTGATTTATCTAGGTTATTTGGTATAAATCATGCAGTAAAGAATGTAACATTTCATCTAAATAAAGGAGAAGTGTTAGGTTTTTTAGGGCCAAATGGTGCAGGTAAATCTACAACAATGAGAATGTTGACTGGTAACTTGGCTCCTACGGAAGGGTCGATTAAGGTTTGTGGCGTTAATATCGTAGACAAACCAAAAGAAGCTAAGTCTAATATTGGCTATCTCCCGGAAACAAGACCTTTATATAAAGAACTTACGGTCGATGAATTTTTAACAATTGCAGCAAGATTTCATAATGTAAATTCACGAAATATTAGAAAAGCTGTCGAAGTTGCTAAAGATAAATGTGGCCTAGGGCACATGAGCAAGAAATTAATTGAAAATCTATCTAATGGATACCAACAAAGAGTTGGAATAGCACAAGCTATTATTCATGAGCCAGAGATTGTTATATTAGATGAGCCAACTGTTGGATTAGATCCAATACAAATTAGAGAGATTCGAAAGCTGATTAAGGACATTGGAAAGAAACATAGTGTAATTTTATCAACACATATTTTGCCGGAAGTTGAAATGGTTTGTGATCGCGTCCAGATTATCGATAAAGGCAGCTTGGTTTATCATGGATCAATTGATGATTTAAAACAGCAAAGAAAGGGAAATAAATTATTAGTTGGCCTATCAAAACCTCCAAATATTACTGAAATTGCTTCCATAGAAGGAGTCAAATCGGTAGAGAAAGTTGAGCATGGTATGTTCCGGATCCATATTAAGAGTGAATATATTCCAGCTGAAGAAATTGTT
>JAOKFJ010000020.1 GCA_028247015.1 Methylophilaceae bacterium
ATTTCTACATTACCAACTTGTTTCATTCTTTTTTTTCCTTCTTTTTGTTTACTCAATAATTTCTTTTTTCTACTTATATCACCGCCATAACATTTAGCCGTCACATTTTTTCGCATAGCCTTAACGGTTTCTCTTGCAATAATATTAGCACCAATCGCAGACTGAATTGCGACATCAAACATCTGTCTTGGAATTAATTGACGCATCTTTGTTACTAAGTCGCGTCCTCGTAATAAGCTATTAGACCGATGTACAATTAATGATAATGCATCTACTCGCTCGCCGTTGACCATAATATCTAGTTTTACTAAATCTGCTGCTCTAAACTCTAAAAATTCATAATCCATTGACGCATAACCTCTTGATACAGACTTAAGCCTATCAAAAAAATCAAGGACTACCTCACTAAGTGGAATTTCATAACTAATCATTACCTGTCTTCCAAGATATTGCATATTTTTTTGTATGCCTCTTTTTGAATTTACCAAAGTCATAACAGGTCCAACATACTCATGAGGCATCAATACATTTAAATTGATAATAGGCTCTCTAATTTCCTCTATCATTGAAAGGTCAGGAAGCCTTGAAGGGTTTTCAATCATCTCTGTTTTGGCGTTCTTTAGTAATAACTCATATATTACCGTAGGAGCAGTTGTAATAAGCTCTATCTCATATTCTCGCTCAAGCCTCTCTTGGACAATATCCATGTGAAGCAGGCCAAGGAATCCACAACGGAAGCCATAACCTAAAGCAGTTGAATTTTCAGGTTCGAATGATAAAGAAGAATCATTTAGTTGAAGCTTTTCAAATGCCGTCCTCAGCCCATCAAATTGATTTGATTCAATCGGATAGAGTCCCGCAAAGACCTGGGGCTTTATTTCCTTAAAGCCAGGTAGGGGCTCTTCAGCTTTTTCCTTAACTAAAGTTACAGTATCACCTACTTTTGCACTTGCTAACTCTTTGATCCCTGCAACTACAAAACCAACTTCTCCTGCGCTCAAGGCATCCTTAACAAAAGATTTAGGAGTAAAAATTCCAACCTGTTCACAAAGATGGTCGTCCTTAGTCGCCATCAAATGAATTTTATCCTTCGGTCTAATTTCACCATCTACAACACGCACAAGCATCACAACTCCAACATAATTATCAAACCATGCATCAATTATTAAGGCTTTGAGTGGCTTCTTAATGCTGCCCATAGGAGCAGGGATTTTTTTAACAACATGTTCTAATATATCTTGAATACCTGTCCCTGTTTTAGCCGAGCATAAAATTGCATCACTAGCATCAATTCCAATTACATCCTCAATCTCTTTTCTAACTCGATCAGGCTCAGCAGAAGCTAAATCAATTTTATTTAGAACAGGAAATACTTCAACATTTTGATCTAACGCAGTATAACAATTTGCAACCGTTTGTGCTTCAACGCCTTGAGAAGAATCTACTACCAGAACCCCTCCTTCACAAGCTGATAAAGAACGACTTACTTCATATGTAAAATCTACATGTCCAGGGGTATCGATTATGTTAAATACATATTCTTCGCCATCAAGAGATTTGTATTTAAGTGTTACAGTTTGTGCTTTAATTGTAATTCCACGTTCTCGCTCTAAATCCATCGAATCTAATACCTGAGCTTCCATCTCACGATCCTGTAATCCACCACAAAATTGAATAACACGATCAGCCAGGGTAGATTTACCATGATCAATATGAGCAATAATCGAAAAGTTTCTGATGTTATTCATGTAAATTTAAATACCTGAATCAATTAATAAAAGAGGATAAAGGCGCCGAAGGCGCCTTTACAAAAAAATGATTTTACCTTATTGACTTAAAACATGAAGATTAATTTTAATCGGTAATTCTAATAGGAACGTAAAGCGTATCGCCTTTTCTATAAATAAGTAATGCTATAGTTTTTCCTTTTGGAATCTTTCTTAATTTTTGATTAAACGTTGCAATAGTTTTAACTTCCGAATTATTCATGGCAAGAATTACATCGCCAGGCCTAATTCCTGCAGCTATTGATTTACCCTGAGTAGATAAAACTAATAGCCCGTTTCTGCCGTTAATTTTTTTCATATCATCAGGGCTTAATTGCTTAAGTGCAAGCCCAATACGATTAACTTTTTTAGAGTCATTTTTATTTGATTTAGCTATGTTCTCATCAGTTGGCATTTGGCCTACTGCAAGATTTAATACTATTTTCTTTCCTTCCCTTTGAATTTCAACGGGTACTTTTGTAAAGGGTTTTGTCGTACCGACATATTTAGGAAGATCAGATGAAACGACAATCTCATTTTTATTAAATCTTAAAATTATATCGCCTGATAATAATCCCCCTTTTTCTGCTGGAGAGCCTTTTTCTACATTTGCAATTAAGGCTCCTTTTGTATCTTTCATTTTGAACGATTCAGATAATTCTTTAGTTATTTCCTGTATAGCTATTCCTAGCCAACCTCTAATTACCCTACCATTTAATTTTAGTTGCTCAGCGACATTTATTGCAACGTCAATCGGTATTGCAAAAGATAGGCCCATGTAACCGCCTGTTCTACTATAAATTTGAGAATTGATGCCAATAACTTCACCTTCGGTATTAAATAATGGTCCTCCAGAATTACCAGGATTAATTGCAACATCTGTCTGAATAAAAGGCACAAAATTTTCTTGAGGTAAAGCTCGACCTTTTGCACTAACAATGCCTACTGTCATGGTATTTTCAAGGCCAAAAGGAGACCCAATGGCAGCGACCCATTGACCTACTTTAACTTTTTCTGGATCTCCAAACTTAACGGCTGGTAAATTAGATGCCTTGATTTTAAGTAAAGCAACGTCAGTTCTTCGATCAACACCCAAAATTTCTGCTTTAAATTCCCGTTTATCGGCTAGTTTTACAATTACGGAATCTGCATCTGCTACAACATGTGCATTTGTTATTACGAAGCCTTTAGTATCAATAATAAAACCAGAACCAGTCGCACTTTGCTTTTCTGATGGCTCGCTACCTTGACCACCAGGAGGCATTCCTGGGAAGCCCGGTATTCCAAATCTCTTAAAGAATTCTTTCATCCTTTCGTCTTGCATAGAAGGACCACCATGATAGTTACTCACAACTTCTTTTGAGGCACTAATATTAACAACCTTACTGCCTTGCTCTTCAGCTAGAATAGAAAAATCAGGAAGCTCAACTGCAAATGCTGAGTTTAGAGTTACTACAAAAAAAACAAGAAAAGTCAGTAATTTATCTATCATTTATTTATCCTCTTTAATCATAAAATTTAAAACTCTACTGAATCGATTAGGCTTCTTACTGCTTTAAAGGGCACTGATCCTACAGCCATAATTTGATAGCCTTTATGATATCTAGCTGAAACATTAGTTGCATTAAAACTAAGGTCGCCTTCTTTCGGTTTTTGACCCCTTCGAACCGGCTGGATAAATAAAGAAATATAAGAAAGGCCGTCCGAATAAACTGCGTGATTTCCAACCATATTCATCCCTGGCATTTTAGATACCATAAAATTTACTTCTTTGAATCCTGGTGGGATATTTTGGACCTTCCAAAATCGATTTAAATTTATTTTTTTAGTAATATTCTCATCGATATAATTTTTCCTTAATTTATCTGAGGTTGGTGTAAACCAGTCAAGATTTTTTACCGTATTAAATTGAATTTTATTAAAAGTAGATTGCTCTAGAACATTTTTCTCGAGATTACTAATAATCATCTTAAGAGGTAGAGAAGTTTCTTGATCTAACCAAAAATTATAAGTGTATCTAAAATTATCTTTAGGTATCAAATTAACCCTCTGTGTCATGCGGCCTGCAACTTTTTCTGACATACCAGAACTTAACAAATAATATTTTTTGATTTCAGTAATGTCACTAGGGAAAATTGCAGGGAATAATTGCTGCTGGTCTCTTTTATTACTTGGGCCGCTCTGAATAACAACATCATTGTCATGCCTGTGGTAAATCATAATATTTTTACCCTGTGATGAAACTTCATCCGCATTACCATCAAGTAAATTAATTCTAGTATATTCTTCACTCCCATGAAGCATATGAATAATTTCAACAGACTTTAACTCATGACCATGTTGAGAGATGTAGACACCTTTATAATTAAGATTTTGGGTAGCTTTTTGGCATTTTTCTATTATTCCCCACGAATTTTGACCGGCGTATAAAGGTAGTTTAGTAAAAATCAGTAAAAATAAAATTAAAGAAAGGAACTTTGTCATTTACTTTGTAAAAGTTGTTTGAACAAAATATTTAGCAGTCGATGATGAGTTGGCAAAATGTGCGTTCATAATTTCAGCCGGGATTTCATCATAAACTAATTGAACCGGCGTTATGGTATTTTGATTTTTAGAATTCAAGCCAGCAAATACAATCGCAATGAGGACAGCAAAACCTAAAACCAATTGCCAGTTATATGAGTTAAAATCAATGGCAAGTTCTTTTACAGGTCTATAGCCTATCATTTGTGTTGGCTCTGCATCTATTGCACCCATAATTTTGTTAGATAAATTACTTGAACCGCTATATTCACCTCGAACGACGTCACGAATAGTCTGATAATAAAACCATTGACTACGCATATTGGGCTTTTTAACCTCGCTTGAGACTAAAGAAACGATATCTTCTTCATTTATTTCATTGTCAAACAATGATGAGTTTTTTTCTGTCATTTTTATTTTCCTATTTTACCAACGTTTATTACTTTCTTCGATTAAGGGTTTTAATTTCTCTGCTATAGCCTCTCTCGCTCTAAAAATTCTTGATCTTACAGTCCCGATTGGGCATTGCATTATTTCTGCAATCTCTTCATAGCTTAAACCATCCATTTCCCTCAAAGCGATTGCCTCTTTAAGCTCTTCAGGGAGTGTTTCTATTGTTTCACTTACAGCAGAAACAATCTCTTTATTCATCATGGTATTCTCTGGAGTATCATAATTCCTCATTTCATTACCAGCCTCAAAATTTTCTATATCTTCTATCTCTACTTCATCCATAGCCTTGGGTCGTTTTCCTAACGCAACCAAATGATTCTTTGCTGTGTTAATACCAATTCGATACAACCAAGTATAAAATGCACTATCACCACGAAAATTGTTAATTGCTCGATATGCTTTGATAAAGGAGTCCTGAACAATATCCTCTATCTCAGATTGATCTCTAACCATCCTACTTAAAAGGCGAAAGAGTTTTTTATGATATTTTTCGACTAATATACTAAAAGCTTTCTTATCTCCTTTTTGTGTTTTTTCAACCAAGATCTGATCAATTGCACGCGCTGGATTAACTGGCTTTTGATTTTTTGATATTTCTTTTTTTTCCATTATCGCAGTATTGTACATGGGGTTAGAATTTTGAACTATTTTTAATGGTTGCATGATAAGTATCTTTCAAAAAGTTTATATTTTTTGTTAGTTTCATTCATAATCTATACAATAACTTGACCTAACTCACAAACAATAAGTTCCGAAAAAAAAACTAAAACAATGTTAAATTTTGATGTTTTGATTATAGGAAGTGGTCTTGCTGGACTTAGTTCAGCAATCAAGCTAGCCAATAATAAAAAAATTGCTATTATTAGCAAAAAAGAACTGTCTATGAGCTCAAGTCAATGGGCTCAAGGTGGTATCGCGAGCGCTATATCTGAGGAAGATTCTGTTGACGCACATATCAATGACACAATTTCAGCCGGTGCGGGACTTTGTGACGAGTCAGTAGTTTCTTATGTTGCTCATCGAAGTCAAGAATCACTTAAATGGCTTACTGAAATTGGAGTAGACTTTACTAAAGATCAAATCAAAAAGGATCTTCATCTTACCAAAGAAGGTGGGCATTCTTATCGCCGTGTTGCTCATGTTGCTGACGCAACAGGAAGAGCAGTTCAGAATGTATTAATTAAAAAAGTTAAAGAACATCCTAATATTACTATTTTTGAAGATCATATTGCAGTAGATTTAATTACCTCCAATAAAATTGAGGAGAAAACTACCCATAAAAATTGCTGCTTAGGTGCATATGTCTTGGAAAATAAAACCGGAAATATACTTACTTTTTCCTCTAAAATTACAATATTGGCAACCGGTGGTGCAAGCAAAGTATATCTTTACACTACTAATCCAGATGTAAGCACCGGAGATGGAATTGCAATGGCATGGAGAGCAGGATGTCGTGTTGCAAATATGGAGTTTGTTCAATTTCATCCAACTTGTCTATTCCATCCCCATGAAAAATCGTTCTTAATTTCAGAAGTCCTTCGCGGCGAAGGTGGTATTTTAAAATTACCAGATGGCCAAACTTTTATGCACCTTTATGATGATCGAAAAGAACTAGCTCCTCGAGATGTTGTTGCTCGTGCAATTGATTTCGAAATGAAAAAAAGAGGCTTAGATTTTGTTTACCTTGATATTAGCCATAAGCCAAAATCTTTTATCCTAAAGCACTTTCCTACTATTTATCAGCGCTGTTTAGATTTAAATATTGATATTTCAAAAGATCCTATTCCAGTTGTACCTGCCGCCCACTATAGCTGCGGTGGGGTAATGACAAATCTTGATGCAAAAACAGATATTGGACAGCTTTATGTGATTGGAGAAGCAGCTTATACTGGACTTCATGGAGCAAATCGATTAGCAAGTAATTCACTTTTAGAATGTCTGGTGTTTTCAGATGCTGCAGCTAAAGCTATTATTTCAGAAAAATTTTATCAGTCTTATAAATTGCCATCATGGGATGAAAGTCGAGTTACCGACTCCGATGAAGAAGTCTTAATTACGCATACATGGAATGAGTTACGCCGATTTATGTGGAATTATGTAGGAATCGTTAGAACCAACAAAAGACTTGCTAGAGCATTGCATCGGATAAATATGCTGCGTGATGAAGTTCATGAGTTCTATACTAATTTTAAAATCAGTAACAACTTAATTGAATTACGAAATCTTTTGCAAGTTGCTGAATTAATTGTGCTATCTGCAATTAAAAGACATGAAAGCCGAGGCCTGCATTTTAGTAAAGACTTTCCAAAAATTTCAGAAATAAAAAAAAATACTATCTTGAGTCCAGCTGACATTAATAGCTCCCCCGGTCCAAAACAAAAGAAAAAAGTTATTTAATAAGTACGCTCTAAGGTAAAATCTGAATTAACTAAATTTTTAAAGGTTTTTTTTGAATATGGAAATCAAAATGAATACCGTGGTAAGTATTACTTATGATCTAAAAGATGCCGATGGAAATATTTTAGAATCAACTAAAGAGCCAGTTACCTATTTGCATGGAGGACATGACAATATTTTTCCTAAGGTAGAAGAGGCAATTCATGGTAAAAAAATTGGTGATAAAGTTGCAGTAGCATTAGAACCGATAGATGCCTTTGGAGACTATAATGAGGAGCTTGTGCAAATTGAACCTGCCAGCGCATTCCCGGAAAAAAGTCTTAAGGAAGGAATGCAGTTTGAAGGCGAAGATAGCTCGGGAGAGGTAATTGTATATACCATAACAGACATTGCAGACGGCAAAGTTGTAGTAGATGGTAATCATCCTTGGGCAGGTCAGAAGGTTATTTTTGAAGCGGTGATAAAAGATGTTAGAGATGCAAGCACAGAAGAAGTTACACACAAGCACGTTCATGGGGAGGGCGGCCACCATCATTAGCCGAAAAATTAAAAATGTTATCTAAAGTAAAAATTTATGTAGGTTTTGATCCAAGAGAATCTGTGGTTTATCATACCTTTATTCAAAGTCTAATTGAAAAATCTACGCTGCCTATAGAAATAACACCGCTTGCCGTTAGCACACTCAATTTTTATGAAGAAAGTCATCAGGATAAAAGCAATGACTTTGTCTACTCTAGATTTTTAACTCCTTTTATGTCTAATTTTGAAGGCTGGTCGATTTACGTTGATGGCGATATGATTTGCCAGGCTGATATAAAAGAATTATTAACTCTTAGGGATGATACTAAAGCTGTTCAAGTCGTTAAACATGACTATAAAACAAAAGCTGAGAATAAATACCTTGATAACAAGAATGAAAATTATCCAAGAAAGAATTGGTCAAGCGTTATCTTATGGAATTGCTCTCACCCCAAGCATAAAATTTTAACCCCAGAGTTTATTAATAAACAAACAGGAAAGTTCTTGCATCGTTTTTCATGGCTTGAGGATGAAGAGATAGGCGAGCTTCCGATTGAATGGAATTGGTTAGCTATTGAATATCCTGAAAATCCTTTGGCAAAACTTATTCATTACACCTTAGGTGCTCCATGCTTCAAAGAATACAGAGAAACTTCAATGGCAGAAAATTGGTTAAAAATGCAAAAAAGAACCTTTAATGGAATGGATTTAGACTAATTTACTAATAACTACCTTAAGTTAACCTTTTAATTCTTTACTTAAATGCTTAATAATAGACTTAATAAAAGGTTCATAAACTTTAGGTGTAGAAGCAATAATGTTGCCTGAGTTAATCCAATCATCCCCACCACTGAAGTCACTAACAATTCCCCCAGCTTCTTTTATTAATAGGCCTCCTGCTGCAATATCCCATTTTGATAAGCCAATCTCAAAGAAACCATCAAAACGCCCTGCAGCTGTATATGCTAAATCTAATGCAGCACTTCCAGGTCGCCTAATACCAGAAGTTTCACGAATTAATTCATCGAGTATTTTTAAATAGCATGGCAGATGAGTAAAATCTCGGTATGGAAATCCTGTCCCAATCAAACAATCTTTCATTTTAGTTTTTTTTGATACTCGGATTCGACGATCGTTAAGATAAGCCCCTTGACCTTTAGAGGCGGTAAAAAGCTCATTGCTATTGGGATCATAAACAACAGCTTGCGTAATTTCTCCGCGATATTGTAGAGCAATTGAGATGGAATATTGTGGGTAATTATGAAGAAAGTTTGTAGTGCCATCCAATGGGTCAATAATCCATATATTCTCATCTTCCCCAGTAAGTCCCAACTCTTCCCCCAAAAATGCGTGAGATGGGTAAGCTTTACTTAGAACATCTATAATAGCTTTCTCAGAAGCTACATCTACCTCGCTCACAAAATCATTGTATCCCTTATCATTTACTGTTAGGACTCCAATATCTTCTGAGGCACGAGTAATAATAGAGCCGGCACGTCGAGCAGCTTTTACTGCCATGTTTAACATTGGGTGCATAAATAAACCTAAAAATAATTGGAAAAGACTAGCTTGAGCTTGTTAAGATAACATTTTACAGAGAAAACACGTGCAGACCAAATCAAATCCACTTAAAAAATTTAGAATTATTCTATGTCGAACTAGTCATCCTGGAAATATTGGCTCATCTGCTCGGGCACTTAAAACGATGGGGTTTTCTAGATTATATTTAGTTAAACCAAATAACTTTCCAAGCTCTGAGGCAAATTCTTTGGCATCAGGAGCAGATGACGTTCTTAAAGAAGCTATTATTGTTGAATCATTGGAGGATGCTCTGATTGGAGTTAACTATACAGTTGGTTTTACAGCTAGAAAAAGAGAGTTGACACAACCCCATGAAAATATTCGCACGACAGCAACAAAAATATTTCCTATGGCAGAAAAAAATGAGGTTGCCTTATTATTTGGCAACGAGAAAAATGGTCTATCTAATGATGAAATTAAACATTGTCAAATACTTAGTTTTATTGATGCAAGTAAAGACTACTCTTCCCTCAATTTATCACAGGCAGTTCAAATTGTATGCCACGAGATTCGAATGATGACAGCGCTATGTCTTAACAATGACATAATAAAAATAACTACCCCAAAGTATGTGTCTCATAATGTCCTTGATGGTTTTTTTAATCACCTAGAATCTGTGCTAGATCAAATTGGCTTCTTAAAAAAAATTCAGGCTGAGCGCCTAATGCAAAGGTTACGTCTTATGTTTAATCGAATCAACTTAGACAAAGATGAAGTTAATATTTTAAGAGGTATTCTCTCTGAAATTCAAAAAAAAATAAAATAATCTTCATTACTTTGAGTTAAATTTTCAAGTTTTAGTTTTCATGAGATAATAATCTAAATTAAACCTTAAATTAAAACCATTAAAAATATGTTTCAAAAAATAAAATCAGATCTCTCCATTGTTTTTGATAGAGATCCTGCAGCAAGATCATATCTTGAAATTATCACAACTTACCCGGGCGTTCATGCAATCCTCTTTCATCGACTAGCTCATTTTTTTTGGAAAATAAATCTTTATTGGTTTGGCAGAGTCATATCCTATTTAGCACGAATAATAACTGGGATTGAAATCCATCCTGGAGCAGTAATCGGACGTCGTTTTTTTATTGATCATGGAATGGGTGTGGTTATTGGAGAAACAGCAATTATTGGTGATGATTGCACTATTTATCATGGAGTTACTCTAGGTGGCACTTCTTGGAAACAAGGGAAACGACACCCTACCCTTGAAGATAAAGTTGTTATTGGGGCTG
>JAOKFJ010000021.1 GCA_028247015.1 Methylophilaceae bacterium
GATAGTCGAAATGAATACCTTCATCAGTTATTAGCAGAAGCTTATATTCGAGATTTAAAACATGAGCTCGCTATCAAACATCATAAAATAGCGATTTCAATCGCCCCCTCTAATCCAAAAAATTATTTTCTATTAGGTTCTGACTATATCTGGGCTGGCAATAAAGAATTAGCTATTAAAAACTTAATTATGGCTCTAAACATAGACCATCATTACTTTGAAGCCTACTATGCTTTATCTAGAGCCCACACCATAAAAACAACAGACAATATTACAAAAAATATACTTGAATTAAATAAAATATCTTCACTATCAGATAAAAATAAAGCTTTCCTAAATTTTACCTTGGCCAAAATTTATGATGATGCGAATGACTTACCTAATTTTACTACGTGCATAACTAAAGCAAATTTATATATGAAGAATGTTAGTAAATTTAATTTTTCTAAAACACAAGAATTACTAGAAAGAGTTAGGTATAAATTTTCAAAAAAATTGGAATTAAGCAATTTTTCATGTGAGATAAATAATAAAATTACCCCAATATTTATTTTAGGTATGCCTAGATCAGGCTCTTCATTAGTTGAGCAAATTTTATCTAATAATGACTTAATTTTTGGTGCAGGGGAATTAAGTAGTATTCATGAATCTTTAGTCGAGTCTGTAAGTACCAAAATATCAGATGAAAAATATATATCAATGTTAAAAACTATAGCGGATGATTATTATGATCGACTCAGTCATATTACGGATAAGAGTTATGTCATTGATAAATTACCACTAAATTTTTACTGGATTGGCTACATTATAAAAATGTTTCCCCATGCAAAAATTATTTATACAAAAAGAAATCCAGTTGCAGTTTCTTATTCGTTATATAAAACTTTATTTGCTGAAGGCGTTTTAGAGTTTTCTTATGACCAGGACGATATTATTAAATATTATAAACTCCATGAGGATATGATGCATTTCTGGAAAGGGCTATATCAAAAAGAAATTTTTGAACTTGATTATGAATTATTAATCAATAACCCAGGACAGGAAGTTAAAAAAATATTTAATTATCTAGGACTAAAATTTGATAATAGTTATCTAGACATTAGTAATAATAAAAGATCAGTCACGACAGCAAGTGACCTTCAGATTAGAAATAAAATTAATAGCAAAGGGATAAATAGCTGGATGAAGCACCCAAAATTAACTGAAAAGTTTAGTAGTGAATTTAATTCTATTGCTCGGGGGTAATTTTTAAACTTTTATATTTTTTGTCGCCAAAAGGATTTCTTGATGCATCGCTAAATGAATCGGGACGATAGGACTCATAATTTTCTAACTCTTTTAATAGCATATCTGGAGCTTTGTTTTTTGTTTCTTTGGAATAAGGATGGCTTGATAAATCCCTATAGGCACTGGGACGATATGAATTATAGATTTCTAGTTCTTTTAATAAAATATCTGGATCTTTAATTTTAGATTTTTTAATAGGGCCGTAACGATCAGGCATTAAAGTATTTTTTATGCCAATCTTAATTTGATCACCTGTTTTAGAATAAGAAGCAATTGGGCTCAATAACCCTATCCAAATTAAATGCACAATTACTAATGTCTTGATACCCATAGCTGTCTCGCCCTATATAATTTGCTAAATATTATCGCTTAATAACAATACCTTGACCTGTTGGTAAAGGGAAGACTCTATAGCCTCTTTCATCAAACCATTGATCTTCGCCTTTCTTCTGCGGCCGATAAAAACTCCACTCATAATCATCAAGAATAACAACTCCACCTGGTGTTACTCTATCGAACAATCTTTCCAATACTGATATCTCGCCTTCTAAATTATTAAGGTCAATATGAAGATATGCTACATCTAAAGGTTCGTTATTTTCAAACGCATCTGGTAGTAACCCTTTAATTAATTTTACTTGCTTGTAATCTTTAAATCTTTTTTTAACTTCTTCATATAGTTCAGCTCCATGGTATTCGACTTTTTCTCCTGAAACTGGATGCTGGTCGAATAAATCATACCCCCAGAAAGTCTTCTCAAACTTCACACCTCCAAGATAATCAATAACAGTCTTAACTCCTGTTCCCTCATACATACCACACTCTACAAAATCTCCTTTAATATGAAGACAATGATATGCCGCGCAAGCCAATATATATCTTCTCCAGATAATCGCCTCATCACTACTGTTCTTTGTATTATTTTCCCATGAATTACGGAACGGAACATCTTCTAAAACTGAAAGATTCCTGGCCCATGTAAACAGATTATCTCCCAGAAAGTATCCAGGAGATACCATACCTATCATCTCTCTCATTAACTCTTTAAATCGTTCTGGGTTTTCTACCCCCCAATATTGGTCTGATTTAAAATTAGTTATCTTATCTAATGGAAGTTCATCTAGCCTTGGTAAGTTTTTCTTTTTATTCATATATGTTTTCTATATTGAACTCTAATAATTTTTAATTACCTAATAACGTACTAATTTAGAATAGAAAAAAGACTTTTAGAAGAAAAATATATTTAAAAGCCTTGAATTGATTGGTGGGCCCACCTGGATTCGAACCAGGGACCAAAGGATTATGAGTCCTCTGCTCTAACCAACTGAGCTACAGGCCCTATAATTTACTCTTTACCCTCTAGAAAACTTTTTAATCGATCCGAACGTGTAGGGTGTCTAAGCTTTCGTAAAGCTTTAGCCTCAATTTGACGAATACGCTCACGCGTAACATCAAATTGTTTTCCCACTTCTTCTAGAGTATGGTCTGTATTCATCTCTATGCCAAATCGCATCCTTAAAACTTTAGCCTCTCGTGGAGTTAGTCCTTCTAAAATATCAGAAGTAACATTCCTCAGACTCGCATATATTGCTGCATCGTCTGGGGTAAGTGTACCAACATCTTCAATAAAATCACCTAAATGAGAATCTTCATCATCTCCTATCGGAGTTTCCATTGAAATTGGTTCTTTAGATATTTTTAATATTTTTCTAATCTTCTCTTCAGGCATTTCCATTTTTTCAGCCAACTCAGAAGGTTCAGGTTCTTGACCTGTAGCTTGGAGAATTTGTCTAGAAATCCGATTCATCTTATTAATAGTCTCGATCATATGAACTGGAATTCTTATAGTTCTTGCTTGGTCAGCAATAGATCGTGTTATAGCCTGACGAATCCACCAAGTTGCATAGGTAGAAAATTTATACCCCCTACGGTACTCAAATTTATCTACGGCCTTCATTAGGCCAATATTTCCTTCCTGAATTAAGTCTAAGAATTGTAGTCCACGATTAGTATATTTTTTTGCAATTGAGATCACTAGTCTTAGATTTGCTTCAATCATTTCTCTTTTTGCTTTTCGTGCACTAATTTCACCACTTACCATCTTACGATTAATTTCTTTAAAATTCTTTATTGGTATTCCTACCATCTCTTCTAAACTAATCATCTTTTTTTGTTGGTCAACAATTGAATGTTTTAACTTTTCTAGTGCTTCAACGTAAGGCTTCTCAATTTTCATTTGTTCTTTTAGCCATTTTAAATTTGTTTCATTTCCTGGGAAGGTCTTTATAAAGTGTGTTCGGGGCATCCTTGATTCTTCAACACAAAATTCCCTAATAACTCTTTCATGCATCCTAATTTTAGTAATAACAATTCTAATTTTATCGCATTGTAATTCAACAAATTTCGAAGCAAATCTAAAATTAATAAGTTCTTTTAAAATAATATCTTGATGTTTACTATATTCTTGATCATCAATCCACTTATTTTGATCACGTAATTCTGATAATTTTTTATGTGCCTTCTTTATCCTATTAAACCTTGATAATACTTCTTTTGTTAGATGGGCAAGATCTTCCGGAGACATTCCACTAGCTTTACCAGTCTCATTTTCATCTTCTTCATCATCTTGGCCTTCAGGTTGTGGAAGAAGGGCTGCCTCGACCTTCGCCATTTCTTTTTCTGCTTCCATATCAATAAGTCCATCTACAAACTCATCCACCCCAAGTTCTTTATTCTTAACTTTGTCACTCATAATCATTAAGTCATCAATAATAGTAGGGCAAGCTGAAATAGCTTGAATCATATGTCTTAGACCTTCTTCAATTCTTTTTGCAATCTCTATCTCACCCTCGCGAGTAAGTAGATCGACCGTGCCCATTTCTCGCATGTACATTCGAACTGGATCTGTGGTTCTACCAAATTCGGAATCAACAGTAGCAAGAGCTTGTTCTGCTTCTTCTGCAGCCT
Organism: Methylophilaceae bacterium; assembly: GCA_028247015.1. Taxonomy (GTDB): domain Bacteria; phylum Pseudomonadota; class Gammaproteobacteria; order Burkholderiales; family Methylophilaceae; genus BACL14. The sequence continues at coordinate 4,255 of JAOKFJ010000021.1, forward strand.
CTTCATCAGTTACGGGTGCTGGGGCATCTGACATCAAAAGTGCTTCTGCATCAGGGGCCTCTTCGTAAACCATGATCCCCATATCATTAATAATCCCAACAATTCCCTCTACCTGCTCACTTTCTGAAACACCATCAGGAAGATGATCATTAATTTCAGCATAAGTTAAATAGCCTCTTTCCTTGCCAAGAATAATAAGAGCTTTAAGCTGCATTCTTCGATTTTCAGCTTCTGCAGGATTGTTTTCAGCATCTTTTAAATAAAGATCTTTTAATTTCTTAACGCGAGTAACGCGTTGTGTTTTTTTGTCTTCTGGATTTTTTCTAGGTCTAGCCATGCTTACCTCTAAATAATGGGACTGTATAATTAGCGCTTTATTTTAAACTTTCAATAAAGACCGAGGATTTTAACAACACATTATATTTATGTCAATAAAATTGTCAGGTTAATATATAAAAAAACTATAAAAATCAGTTATTTAACCCTTTCCCATGTTTCTTAAGAATTTCTTTTCATCCTCAGTTAATGACTGAAGGCTTTTTTGTTTTATTTGTTCCAACACTATCTTTTTTGATGCTGTTGAATGCTTTTTCTTGATAGACAATCTTAATACATCAACTTCCTTATTGATGTCCATTGTTTGATCAAATGAGGCTAATTGAGTTTGTAATTCAATAATAATTTCTTGGCCAAAGCGATTTGATAGTAGATGCATAATACTGGCAGTATTTTTCTTTTCTTCTCCTGCTGATATCTCAATAACTGCTCTTGCGAGCTGATCATCAATTTTTTCAGTAATAAACATTTCCTGGTCAGCTAAATTGGCAATTTCAGGTTCAAGAATTATAAAAAGACAGTAGCGCCTAATAGCAGACATTGGAATCCTATTGCTTTTAGGAGTCGGATTTTTAATAACATCATTAGTGAATTTTATTTTAAATATTTGATTAATTTCTTGAATATCAAGATCAACTAATTGTGAAATTCTTTTCTTAAATAATAATAATAATTTTTTAGCAGTGATCTGTTTTACTATTGGCTCAAGATCATTAAGAAACTTAACCTTATTTTCCTGGCTTGCAAGATCATTATCTTGTGTTAAATATTTAATAATGTATTCAGTTAGTGGCATTGCTTCTTTGGCTAGCAATCTAAATGCATCATTTGAATTCTCCCTTACAAATGAGTCTGGATCATAATTATTTGGTAAAAATAAAAACTTAAGCTGAACATTATCAGTCACTGCACTTAACGAATTATTCATTGCCCGCCATGCTGCAGTTCGGCCTGCATTATCTCCATCGAAACAAAAAACAATTTCATCTGTATAGCGTGTAAGTTTTTTAATATGAAATAGTGTAGTTGCTGTTCCAAGAGTTGCAACTGCATTACCTATGCCATTTTGTGCAAGGGCCACAACATCCATATAACCTTCCACCACTAAAGCATAGCGATTATCTCGAATTTTCTTTCTGGCAGCTAAAAGCCCATAAAGCTCATAACTTTTTTGGAATAATGCAGTTTCCGGAGAATTATAATATTTTGGAGTATCTTCAGGATTAATTACTCTCCCGCCAAAACCAATAACTATTCCCTTAGCATTATGAATTGGAAACATAATCCTATCTCTGAACCTATCATAATATCTACCCTGGTCATTTTTCTGAATTAAGCCTGCACTGATAAGGGTCTCATCTTTATAGTTCTTAAATGCAGCTTCTAGGCTCTGCCAACCTTCAGGCGCGTATCCTATTGAAAATTCCTTAGCAATTTCTCCAGATAACCCTCTTGACTTTAAATAAGCAATAGCCTTAGGTGACTTTCTTAGCTGTACTTGATAAAAATTATTAGCAATTTTCAATGCCTCTTCTAATTTAGAATTTTCATTAATATTTATTTTTTCAGAAAATTCCTCATTTGGAACCTTAAGCCCAATCGTATTTGCTAGTTCATTAACTGCTTCTATGAATGATAGCCCCTCATACTCAATCAAAAAACTAATAGCAGATCCATGTTCTCCACAACCAAAACAATGGTAAAACTGTTTTGAAGGGCTAACAGTAAAAGAAGGACTTTTTTCTTGGTGGAAGGGGCAACATGCAATAAAATTCGCTCCAGCTTTTTTTAGCTGAATTTTTTTGTCAATGATATCGACAACATCAACTCTATTTAAAAGTTCTTGAATAAAAGACTCAGGGATCATTATGAAATAATATCTTAATTATTTAATAAAGACGGAAAATTTGCCGAAGCAAATAAGATTTAGTTTAATTTTGATTTAATTTTTTGAGAGACATCTGCCATATTTGCTTTGCCTGAGAGCGCTGGCTTAACTGCATTCATAACAGCACCCATATCTTTCATTGATGATGCGCTGAGACTTTTTATCGCTTCATCAATAATTTTTAAAATTTCGCTTTCTTCTAATGGCTCAGGCATATATTGCATAAGCACTGATATTTCAAATTCTTCTTTTTTGACCAAATCTTGTCGATCTGCTTTTTGAAATGCGTCAATTGAATCTCTTCTCTGTTTTAGCATTTTTTCGATAATTATGAGTATGTCCCCATCACCAATCTCTATTCTTTCATCGACTTCTTTTTGTTTTAGTGCTGATTGAAGAAGCCTGATAGCTCCAAGACGTTCAGAATCTTTGTTGCGCATTGCATTCTTCATATCCTCACTAATTTTTACTTTTAAGGACATAAACTACTTTTTAATAAAGTTTAGGGGGAAGCATTTGATTTCGTAATCGACGGTACTGCCTCTTAACTGCTGCAGCTGCTTTTCGTTTCCGCTCCCAAGTTGGTTTTTCATAAAACTCTCGAGCCCTAAGATCGTTCAATAGGCCTGTTTTTTCAATTAGACGTTTAAACCTTCTTAGTGCTACGTCAAATGGCTCGTTCTCTTTTACTTTAATTGTTGACATTAATTATCTCTTTGTAATTATAATTGTGTTCCAATAACTTATTACAGTCTAATCGGAAAGTCGCTTATTTTAATGCTAATATTCATTTTTTTCAACCTAATTGTAAGAAAAAACTAAATTTATCATGCTAGTCCTAGGAATTGAAACATCGTGCGATGAAACAGGAGTTGCTCTATATGATTCTGAAAAAGGGTTACTAGGGCATACTTTACATTCGCAAATTAAGCTTCATGCTGAATATGGAGGTGTAGTTCCTGAACTTGCCTCCAGAGACCATATACGTCATATCATTCCGCTAATTGACCGGCTTCTTAAAGACAATTCAATTGAAATAACTGCAGTTGATAGTATTGCATACACCTCCGGGCCTGGACTTTCGGGAGCTCTTTTAGTTGGAAGTACTGTTGCTGAAGCTATAGCTTGTTCATTAAATATACCCTCTATCCCCATTCATCATTTAGAGGGTCATCTATTAGCTCCAATGCTTGAAGCCGAGAGTCCTTCATTTCCATTTTTAGCGCTATTGGTTTCAGGCGGACATAGCCAATTAATTCATGTAAAAGCAATAGGGGACTACACTATTGTAGGAGATACTCTTGATGATGCAGCAGGTGAGGCTTTTGATAAGACTGCTCAACTTCTTGGTCTAGGTTACCCCGGAGGCTTAGCTCTATCAAATTTAGCCGAAAAGGGAGGTCCTTTTTTTACTTTACCTCGTCCATTACTAAATAGTCATGGATTTAATTTTAGTTTTAGTGGATTGAAAACAGCTGTCCTTACTCTTGTTAAAAAACAAGAAGTACTAAATCAATCTATTAAAGCAAACATTGCTTTTGAATTTCAGGAGGCAATTACTGATGTTTTAGTGAAAAAATCATTTTTAGCATTAGAACATTTAAATCTAAATCAGTTAATCGTTTCAGGTGGAGTAGGAGCAAATAAAAAATTAAGAGAAAAGTTAATTAAACTCTCATTAAAAAATAATTTTAAAGTTTCCTTCCCTGCATTTGAATTTTGTACTGATAATGGTGCCATGATTGCACTAGCTGGAGCTCTCCGCTATCACCTGTCAGCAAAAAATGACTTTAAATATACTGTTAAGCCAAGATGGAGATTATCTGAAATTTAATTTATTTCTTAAATCTATGCTCTTTACCATTTAGTAGATTTGTAATATTGGCTTTATGTCGATAAATTACAATAGTAGAAATTATAATATTGAGCCATAAAATCTCGCTAGAAAACCCTAGATAATAACTGATAATTGGTGCGGTGAATGTTGCAACAATAGCAGCTAGCGATGAAAATCGCCAGATCGTGAATACAAACAACCATACAAAAAAAACAGCTAGTGCTAACATCCAATTAATACCCAACAAAATACCAAGTGCAGTTGCAACTCCCTTACCACCTCTAAATTTATAATAAATAGGAAAAATGTGTCCTAATAATACTGCAATAGAAATTACTGCTAAATGAATCTCACTTAAATTCATATAGTTTGCAACAGTAATTACAATTGTAGCTTTTAACATATCCCCTAATAATGTTAATAATGCTGCCACTTTATTTCCTGTTCTCATTACATTAGTTGCGCCAGGATTTCTAGAGCCAGTTGTTCTTGGGTCTGATAATTTAAAAAAATAACTAATTATTATTCCAAAGGATAACGAACCAATAAAATAAGCCACTAAAACAGGGGTAATTTGATTTATCATAGCTAATTATATTTCAAAACTGCCTATCATTCATGACAAACTATATTTTTCTTCACGGAATCAATCTTAAAACTAAAATTGGTGTTTCAGCAGCCGAAAGGTCTACGCCACAAATATTAATAATAGATATTGATATTGAGTTAGAGAAAACCACTAAATTTGAAACCGATAACATCAATGACACTATTGATTATTCGAAAATTGAGGTTTTAATTAAGGAAATAGGGAGCCTACATCAGTTTAAATTACTTGAATCATTAGGTGAAGAAATTATAAACAATATTATTAAGCAATTTAATGTGAAGAAAATTCTACTTAAAATAAACAAGAAAAATATTCTACCTGATACAGATTTTGTAGGGGTTATATTGGAACGCTAAAGTCATCTTTCTTTATTACCCGCGTGGATGATGTTCTTGATGAATTTTTTTAAGTCTCTCTCTGGCTACATGAGTATATATTTGTGTTGTCGAAATATCACTATGCCCAAGTAACATTTGGACTACCCTTAAGTCGGCTCCATGATTAATTAAGTGAGTTGCAAATGCATGTCTCAAAACATGTGGGGAAAGAGGTGTGTCAATATTAGCGACTAATGCATATTTTTTAATCAAGTACCAAAATGCTTGTCGAGTCATAGCTCCACCTCTTGAAGTGACAAATAAAAACTTTGAAGCTTTCTTTTTTAAAATATCATGTCGCGCATCATCAATATACTGCTGAACCCAGTCTAAAGCGTCTTCTCCCATAGGGACGAGTCGCGTTTTATTTCCTTTACCCGTTACCCGAATAATTCCATCACTTATAATAACTTCTGTTAATAAAATACTAACTAATTCTGTTACTCTAAGCCCGCAGGCATATAATAATTCAAGCATAGCCCTATCTCTTATGCCCATCGGTAATTTTAAATTAGGTGCCTTCAGGAGAGACTCTACCTCTAATTCATTCAAACTTTTTGGTAACGTTTTAGGAGTTTTTGGTGATTGTATTTTTAACGTAGGGTCTTGATCAATTTTCTTTTCTCTAAGCAAGAACCTATATAATCTTCTTAGGGTTGCTAATAGCCTCGAAATACTCCTTGCTTGTGATGTTGGAAATTTATATGCCAAATATTGCTGAATCTCTGATTGTGACACATGAATCAAAT
>JAOKFJ010000022.1 GCA_028247015.1 Methylophilaceae bacterium
TTTTCGCCAAATCAATTTTACCAGCCTCATGATGGGTTGCTTTGCCAGGAATTCCTCCCCACTTTTTATCTTTGTAAAGCTCTTGCGCTAAATTTTTTTCGATAATCGTGCGAATAAAATTTGACGGCGGAGGATTATTTTTTTTTGGATTTTTCATAATTTAATGACTATTTTACACCGATAAAGTGCAATTATTGATGAATAATACCGTGGTATGATTCATATTATTTACGGTATTTAATTACGTTGACACCACTTACTTTTCCAGTACTTTCTATTTTATCAGACGGCAAGTTTCACTCTGGTGAAATAATGGCTAAAAATTTTAATGTTTCACGAGTAGCTATTTGGCATGCTATTTCAGGAGCAGAAAAATTGGGAGTTGAGGTTTTTTCTGTGAGAGGAAGGGGCTACCGTCTTACTCAATCATTAGATTTGGTAGAAGAAAAAAAAGTTAAGCAAGCAATAGGTGAAATGGCTAATTTATTTAATGTAACAGTACTTGATGTTGTGGACTCAACTAATGATTATTTAAAAAAGGCAGTTGTGAATGGTCACCCTCATGCATCCTGTGTGGTTTCAAATATTCAAACACACGGCAAGGGCAGAAGGGGCAGAGAATGGCAATCCGCTCTTGGTGAGAACCTTACCTTTTCTTTTTTATGGCGATTTACTAAAGGTGCTGCTGCATTATCTGGACTAAGTTTAGCAGTTGGTATTGCCCTAATTAGAAGTTTAAAAAAGCTTGATATTCATCAGGCATTATTAAAATGGCCAAATGATATTTTAGTAGAAGATGATGGTATTTATAAAAAGCTAGCTGGCATATTAATTGAATTACAAGGAGATATGGATGGACAAAGCGCTGCCATCATAGGTATTGGTATTAATTTAAATCTTTCAAAGAAACAAGCCGAAAAAATTGATCAGCCTGCAGTTAGTATTAATCAATGTACCAGTGAATCAATTGACCCTAATAATCTTTTAGCAATTATTATCAAAAATTTGGCCGAAGTACTAGCTATTTTTGAAGATTCTGGTTTTACTTCATTAAAAAATGAATGGTTAAGTTATGATGCTTTTCAAGATAAAGTTATTAATGTGACATTGGGCGATGGTAACTCTACTCAGGGTAGGTCACAGGGAGTCGACGATTTTGGTTCTTTAAAAGTTATCACAGATGCTGGGGCAAAGGTTTACGCTTCAGGTGAAATTAGTATTAGGAAGGCAGAATAATGTATCTTTTGATTGATATAGGCAATACGCGAATTAAATGGCAGCATCGTGATGATGAAAGTATTCTTAATTCATCAAGTATGATGGTTGAAAATTTCATGGATATTGATTTCTCTGATTTACAGTTAGTAAAAAAAGTTTTAATTTCTAATGTTAATCAAGCGGTGGTCCTCGATAAAATCAAAGAAAGTGTATCCTTATTTGGCTGTCCTATTATTGAAGCTAAATCAGAAACAAACCATATACTTATTAATGACTACGAGGATAGCTTAAGTCTAGGTGTCGATAGGTGGCTCACTGCTCTGGGTGCCTGGAAAAAATATAAAAAACCATTATTAGTTATTAATGCGGGTACAGCTATTACTATAGATTGGATTGATTTAGACAGTCAAGAAAAGCCACATTTTAAAGGTGGGATGATTCTCCCAGGGGTGGCTATCAGCCTAGCTATCTTGAATGATAGTACTAATCTAATTGATACCGAAATAGGTACCACTAAATATCCTAGTGTTAATACTACCGATGCAGTGACTACTGGTATTTTTACTTCTATTCAAGGTGCGGTAAATCTTGTGTGTAGAAAGTTGCCACCAACTTTACCTATTTTATTAACTGGTGGAGATGCTTATTTAATCTATGAGCAATCAGATAACGAATGGAAATCTCGAATAAAGATGGAAGATGATTTGGTTTTTGAAGGTTTAGCGTTTCTTAATATATAAGTCAGTAATAGTACCTTCTTTAATTTCTGCAGCCATTGCAACTGATTCTGAAAGAGTTGGGTGAGGGTGAATTGATAATCCAATATCATGGGCATCTGCACCCATTTCAATTGATAGAACTGTTTCAGCAATTAATTCACCTGCATTAGTCCCTACAATTGCTGCACCAATTAATCTATTTGTTTTTTTATCAAAAATTAATTTTGTCATACCTTCGGTTCGATTAGTTGAAATTGCACGCCCACTAGCGGCCCAGGGAAATACAGCTTTTTCTATCTCAATATTTTTCTCTCCAGCTTCCTCTTCTGTAATACCGGCCCACGCAATTTCGGGATCTGTATAGGCGACGGAGGGAATTGTCATGGCCTGAAATTCTACCTTTTCTCCCGCAATTACCTCTGCTGCTATTTTTCCTTCATGAGTCGCTTTGTGAGCGAGCATAGGTTGCCCAATAATATCTCCAATTGCATAGATGTGATCTACATTGGTTTTCATTTGCTTGTTTGTCGCTATAAAACCTCTTTCATCAACAGCAACCCCTGCTTTTTCCACACCAATATTATTACCATTAGGTTTTCTTCCAACAGCAACTAGGACACGGTCGAACAATAATTCTTTAGGCGCATTTTCACCTTCAAAGTGAACTAGAATGCCCTCTTTTTTTACCTCTAATTTTGATACCTTTGTTCCAAGCCATATATTTTCAAAGCGCTTTTCCATTCTTTTATGGAGGGGTCTGACTATATCTCGATCACATCCTTGAATTAAACCATCAGTAAGCTCTACAACTGAAACATCACTTCCCATAGCATCGTAAACAGTACCCATCTCAAGACCAATAATGCCGCCACCTATGACGAGTAATTTTTTTGGAATATCTTTTAATTCTAGAGCACCGGTGGAATCCATAATTCGGTCGTCTTCCGGCATCCCTGGAATTTTTGTTGATTGCGAGCCAGCCGCAATAACTGCTGATTTAAATCCTATAGTTTTTTGCGAACCATCCACTAATTTGACTGATATTTGATTTGATGAGGAAAATTCACCATAACCCTCTATAACTTGAACGCCACGCTGCTTTGCCATTTGGGACAGCCCCATAGTTAACTTTTTAACTACTCTATTGGACTTCCAGTCACGTAGCTTTTCAAGATCAATTTCTGGTTTGGTAAAAGTAACTCCATGGCTACCTGTATCTTCTGCATCAGTGATAACTTTCGCTGTATGAAGTAGGGCTTTTGATGGAATACAGCCAACATTGAGGCAGACTCCACCTATAGTAGAGTATCGCTCTATTAATATAACGGATTGTCCTAAATCGGCAGCCCGAAATGCGGCAGTATATCCACCTGGACCAGAGCCGAGAATTGCTACATCACAGTTTAAATCTGATTCTTCTGTATCTTTTATTTTAACTGACTCAGCAATTTTTTTAGGTGCTTCTTTTTTTTCAGAAACTTTCTCTTCTTTTTTTGTATCGTTTTTATTTGCTTCAGTAATATTTACTTCAATAATCGGCGAGCCTTGTTTGACAGCATCACCAACTTTTGTGAGAATTTTAGTAGCTGTACCATCGACAGGTGAAGGAATATCCATTGAAGCCTTGTCAGATTCGACGGTGATGAGTGGATCCTCTTTTTTTATCTCATCCCCTTCTTTGATAAGAATATCAATAACATCAACAGAGTCAAAGCTGCCAATATCAGGTATTTCGACTGTAATAGAATTAACCATAATTTATAGTAGTAACTTTCTGACATCAGAAAGCATTGCTCTTAAATGTGTTGTAAATCTTGCGCCATCTGCGCCATCCACGACGCGATGATCATAAGATAGAGATATAGGCAAGATGAGGCGAGGCTTAAATTCTTTACTTTCTTTGTTGTAAATTGGCTGCATTGATGATTTTGAGACGCCTAAAATAGCAACTTCAGGACAGTTAATGATTGGGGTAAACTTAGTTCCACCTATGCCCCCAAGACTTGATATGGTAAAGCATCCACCCTGCATATCTTCCATTTTTAATTTTCGTTCCCTTGCTTTCTTTGATAGATCACCTAAGTCTTGCGCTATCTCTAATATATCTTTTGTAAGTACATCTCTGACAACAGGTACAACTAGACCATCTGGAGTATCACAGGCAAAACCTACATTATAGTAATTTTTCATAATAAGATTCTCACCATCTGGAGAGATGGAGCTATTGAATACAGGATAGGCTTTTAATGCATTGACACAAGCTTTCATCATGAATGCAAGAAGTGTTAATTTTACACCTTTTTTTTCTGCTTCTTTTTGCATTGATTTTCTAAAAGCCTCAAGGTCAGTGATATCAGCATCATCAAATTGAGTAACGTGAGGGGCTGTAACCCAATTTCGGTGTAGGTTTGCCCCTGATATTTTCTTTATTTTTGATAAAGGCTTTATTTCTAAACTACCAAATTTAGTAAAATCAATATCTGGCATGGCAATAGGAGCAAAGTGTGCGCCCATATCATCAGTTCTTGGCTTATTAAGCTCCCCCTTAACATAAGCCTCAATGTCTTCTATAACTATTCTATTCTTTGAAGCCGCTCCTTTTACTAAATTAAGATTAACACCTAGATTCCGTGCAAACTTTCTTACAGATGGAGATGCATGACTGGCTTTATCTTTTGCAACGAGAGCACTTTCAGAAACAGGTAGCGGTTTTTCAATCGGCTGGATTGTTGCAGGCGGCTCAGGAACTGGACTTGTTGGTTCAAGATTAACTTTACTTTTAATATCATCAAATTCTTTTTTTGTACTAGATTCTTTTTTAGAGCTTTCATCTGAGATTTGAGTTTTTTCAAATACTGCAACTAGACTTCCTTGTTTGACTTTATCTCCAACCTTTACCTTAATCTCCTTTATAACACCGGAATGAGGAGCTGGGATGTCCATAGATGCTTTATCCGACTCAACAGTTAACATTGGGTCATCTGGATTAATTGAGTCACCTATATTAATTAATATCTCAATTACATCCACACTATCAAAATCACCAATATCCGGAATTAAAATTTTTTCAGTAGCCATAGATATCTCTTATACCTTCATGGGGTTTGGTTTATTGCCATTAAGCTTTAGGTCTTTAATGGCTTTCAACAAAACTGACGAATCTATTTTCTTTGCATCAACTAGTGAAGTTAATGCAGCAATTACAATATAAAATCGGTCAACTTCAAAAAAATCTCTTAAAGCTTTTCTACTATCTGACCTGCCAAAACCATCGGTACCTAAAGCAATGAAATGATTAGGGAGGAATCTTGCAATCTGTTCAGGAAAAGATTTCATATAGTCTGTTGAAGCAATAATTGGACTTTCCTTATCACTGATAACATTTTCAACGTTCGATAATTTTTTATTTTTACCTGGATTTAATCTATTCCATCGTTCGACATCTAACGCATTTTTTCTTAATTCATTAAAGCTAGTAACACTAAATATATCGACCGCTACCTTGAAGTCAACTTCTAATATATTTGCAGCTTCAATTACCTCTCTTAAAATAACACCACTCCCCATCAATTGAACTTTTGGACCTTTTATTTTAGATTTTGTGAATGGGTAAATACCTTCAATAATTCCTTGTTCAACTCCTTTTGGTAATTCTGGGTGGGTATAATTTTCATTCATGACGGTAATATAATAATAAACGTCTTCTTGATTCTGAATCATTCTCTCCAACCCATTTTGGATAATAACTGCTAACTCATAAGCAAAACAAGGGTCATAAGATACGCAGTTCGGAATTGTTGCAGCCAAAAGATGACTGTGTCCATCTTCATGCTGAAGCCCCTCACCGTTAAGAGTTGTTCTTCCTGCTGTGGCACCTAGGAGAAATCCTCTGCAGCGTGAGTCGCCAGCTGCCCATGCTAAATCTCCAATTCTTTGGAAGCCAAACATTGAGTAGAAAATATAAAATGGTATTGTTTGAATGTCTGAATTACTATAAGAGGTGGCTGCAGCAATCCATGAAGAGAAAGATCCAGCTTCATTGATTCCCTCTTCGAGTATCTGTCCATCTTTTTGTTCTTTATAAAACATAACCTGATCGGAGTCTTGTGGTTCGTAAAGCTGCCCCACAGATGAATAAATACCAAGCTGCCTGAACATACCTTCCATGCCAAAAGTCCTGGCTTCATCAGGTACTATTGGTACGATATATTTTCCTAGTTCTTTGTCACGAACTAGCGTACTTAATATACGTACAAATGCCATAGTAGTTGATATTTCTCTTTCACCTGAACTGTTTGTTACATTAGAAAAAGCACTTAATTCAGGAATTTTCTGTGCCTTAGTTTTCTTACGACGTGCAGGTAAAAATCCACCAAGCTCCTTTCTTCTTTCCATCATATATTGAATTTCAGGGGAGTCATTTGCTGGTTTATAAAAAGATAAGCTTTCAACTTCTTTATCACTGATTGGTAAGTCAAATC
>JAOKFJ010000023.1 GCA_028247015.1 Methylophilaceae bacterium
TAATGGGCGGTTTTGGATGGATGTATGCAGACGGAGTAGATAACTACTTTCAGGTTATGTCAGGATCAATTCGCCCAGCTGAGAGAGTAGGGGTTACTATTTTTGTTGGACAAACCGTTTATGGCGCAGCAAATTTCTTGATGACGGTGGCTACTCCCTTGCTAACAATGAGATTAATAAGCGAGGAAAGAAGAAACCAAACATTACCATTTCTATTCAGTGCGCCAATCTCATTAACTGAAATAGTATTAGGTAAGTTCCTTGGTTTAGTAATATTTTTGGGAATTTTAGTAGCCTATATTTTTATTATGTTGTCCACACTCAATATTTGGGCAGACATCGATTTTGGCTATTTGTTGGGTAATTCTTTTGGGTTGATGTTGTTGGTAGCTAGTTTTTCTGCGCTAGGCATATATTTTTCAAGTCTGACTAATCAGCCAATTATTGCGGCAATCCTAAGCTTCATTGCTTTATTTGCAATGGGAGTTTTATCTACTTACTTTGCGAGTGATCCAAACCATTGGTTTCATTTTATATCATTAAATAATCACTACCAATCATTTACAAGGGGTGTTATTGATAGTTCTGATGTAATTTACTTTATTTTGTTTATTGCAACATTTCTAACTCTGACAGTTCGTCGATTAGATGCAGATAGATTGAGTGGGTAACTAATTTATGAAAATTAATAAAAAACTAAAATTACAGTATCTATTCCAAAACAGTCTATTTGTTTTGCTTTTTCTTTTACTTATTGCCCTTGCTGGATTCTTATCTAATCAATTTATTTTTGTTAAGGATATGACCCAAGCAAATCGAAGTGTTATAACTCAAGGAAGCATAGAAGTGCTTGAGCAAATGGATGGCCCAATTAATCTAACTGTTTTTGCTACAAAAGATGATGCAAATAATGGTATTACATTTAGGCAAGGAATTATTAATTTTGTTGCAAGATACCAGCGATCTAAGCGTGATATTAAGATTAAATTTATTAATCCAGTTGAAGAACCAAAACTTGTACAAGATATGGGAGTTCGTGTGGATGGTGAGATTGTTGTTGAATATAACAAAAGAACTGAGAATATTATTCCTCCATTTGCAGAGCAAGAATTGACAAATTTATTTGTAAGGCTATCGAGAACAAATAGTAAGCCGATAATGTACCTTGATGGCCATGGAGAAAAGAATTTAATTGGGCTAAAAAATTATGATTTAGGAGAATTTGGAAAGCAGCTTGAAAATAAAGGATTTAAGTTTTCAAATCCGGACTTGACTGTTATTGATAAAGTTCCATCCGAAGGTGCGATGTTGGTAATTGCTAGTCCAAAAGTAGACGTTACTGAGGTAGAGGCAAATAAGATACTCACCTATCTTAATGAAGGGGGCAATTTATTTTGGCTTTTGGAAGACAATAATCTTCGTGGATTAGATAAGGTGGCAGATTACTTGGGTCTTTCAGTGTCTGACAACAAAGTTATTGACCCTTCATCGGTCCAGTTTGGTGTTAGTGAGAATGTTGCATTTGCACTCGCTTATGGAGAGCACCCAATTACAAATAATTTTATGTTACGAACTCAATATTTAGATGCATACGAAATTAAAGCTAAGGGAACATTCGAAAATGGATGGGATGTAAGTAACTTAATAGATGTTGCGCCGAATGGCTGGATCAGCTCTAAAAAAGATAAGAATAAACAGCTCAAATTTGATCCTAATATAGATAAAAAAGGGCCAATTAATATTGCGGTTGCACTTAAAAGAAAATATGGAGAAAAAGGACAAAGAGTTATTGTTGTTGGTAATGCTTCATTTTTATCGAATAACTTTATCACATCTGGGGGTAACCTTGATCTAGGAGTTAATATGACAAACTGGTTATCTGGTAATGATAAACTTATAACAATTCAGCCAATGCCGCTTAAGGATATTAATATTACGATACCTGAAGATAGCAAATCATTTCTTATTGCTTGGTCAGTGTTCCGTTCCGTTAAGTACTTTATACCCATAGGTCTATTAATTTATGGATTTTGGCAATGGTACCGAAGAAGAAAAGCATAAGCTATGAAGGGCCGATGGATAGTCAATATTTTAATGTTTGCCCTCTTAATAGGAGGTGGAATTTTTGCATTGACTATAAATGATAAGGCTCCAGAAAAATCTACTCAATATGAAGTCTCTAACCTTAAACTCTCAGATTTTAATGAAATAAATATAAATTTTCCTGGTCGAGCTAAAACTTCCTTTAAGTTAAGTAAAAATGGATGGAAAATGATTGCACCATACCAAACAAGAGCTGATGAATTTTATGTCTACCGTATTCTTTCCTTATTAGCAGCCAAAAGCTCTGAGAAATTAAGTGCGAATGACTTAGGAAAGTATGGTTTAGATCAGCCAAGACTCAAGATTACATTTTCAAGTCCAACCTTAAATGAAGAATTTCTATTTGGTACCTATAATCCAATTACCGAAGATCAATATCTTTTTTATAACGGTAATATATTTATTATTAATGGTGGCTATTCTGAAACAGCATCTTATCAACCATTAGAACTTATTGATAAGAAGCCTATTGCTTCCTATGAAGAAATTGAGGGGTTTGATTTTTCACGGCTTGAACAATGGCAAGCAGTTGGTTTGAAATTAGCTTTTACAAAAAATTCATGGAGCGCCTCGGCCGGAGATTTAATTATTACCCAGGATGATATGAGAGATTGGTTTGAACTGACATGGGATGCCATCCCTTCTAAATCATTAGAATTCTACAAGCTAGATCCGCGTATTGGTTATAAAAGTTTTGATGTATTGTTGAAAGGTAATAAAAAGGTTACTTTTTATCGTATTCAAGAATCTCCCGAATTATTACTTTTAAGAAAAGACGAAAATTTGTTATATCATTTCCCTGGAGACCTTGGATTTACTATGCTGAATCCAAATGTAAGTAAAAAAGAGGAAAAATAATGCCTGAACTTCCGGAGGTTGAAATAACTCGGTTAGGATTAAAGTCATTAATTAATTATAAAGTCTCTGAAGTGGTTATCCGTAATTCATCATTAAGATGGCCTGTTGACAGATCTCTCCATAAAATCTTAATAGGAAGGAAGCTGATTAGCCTCAAACGAAGAGGAAAATATATCCTTGCAGAGTTCCCGAACGGAACATTAATCATTCATTTGGGAATGTCGGGTCATCTATGTATCGTCTCAAAAGATAGAGAAATTATGAAGCATGATCATGTAGATATCGTATTTGATAATGTGAGTCATAAAATAGTACGCTATAACGACCCTAGAAGGTTTGGTTGTATATTATGGACAGAAAAAAACCCATTAAAGCATAAACTTCTGGATAATCTAGGGCCTGAACCACTCTCTAGTGATTTTGATGTTGATTATTTTTTTCAAAAACTAAGAAAAAAAACTGCTTCTATAAAAAATACAATTATGAATAGTCACGTCGTTGTTGGAGTCGGAAACATTTATGCAAGTGAAGCATTATTTCATGCCAAGATTAGACCTCAAAGAGAGGCACATAAAGTATCTATGACTGAAGCTAATAATTTAGTATTAGCTATAAAAGAGACCATTAAAAATGCAATCCTTAAAGGAGGCAGCTCAATAAATAACTTTTTTGATGTTAACGGGAAGAATGGTTATTTTCAGAATGAACATCAGGTTTATGGTCGAAAAGATAAGCCCTGTATATTATGTAAAAACCCTATTCAGCAAATAATACTTGGACAAAGATCTAGTTTTTATTGTAAAAAATGCCAGCAATAATATTAAAAAACTGGTGGATTATATTTTTTGCCTAGAATGTTAATGGTATACATTGTAATAATAGTTATTATCAAACCGACTAGCTGAGCAGAAATTAAAATATAAATGAATAAAGGGTTAAAGAAGTTTAAAAAATAAAATTATGAGTAATATTGATATTATTACAAAAATTACTTTACTAAATTTTTGACTTTTAATAAGCGCATCAATAGACTTGTGAAGCTGATTAATTAATTGAGCATTATTATTAAATTCATTATTCTTAAGGTAAGCATGAAGGACCTTAGGCAGTTCTGGGGCAAGTGTAACCCAGCTTGGAATTTCCTTTTTTAATACTTTTAAAATATTTTTTGGTCCAGTTTGTTCCTTAAGCCATTTTTCAAGAAATGGGCGTGCAGTTTTCCACAAATCAAGTTCAGGATCTAAATCTCTTCCTAAACCCTCAACATTTAGTAAAGTTTTTTGAAGCATGGTTAGCTGGGGTTGAATTTCCATATTAAACTTTCTGGATGTCTGAAAAAGTCTAATAAGAAGTTTTCCAAAGGAGATTTCTTTTAAGGGCTTCTCAAAAATAGGCTCGCAAACTGAACGAATAGCATTTTCAAAATCATCAACTGAGGTTTCGGGTGGAACCCATCCTGACTCTACATGAGCCTCTGCTACTCCTCTATAATCTCTTTTGAAGAAACAAACAAAATTTCGAGCTAAATAATGCTTGTCTTCATTGTTTAATGTTCCCATGATTCCAAAATCTAATGCAATATATCGTCCGTCTTTTGCTACTTGAATATTCCCAGGGTGCATATCAGCATGAAAAAAACCATCTCTAAAGACCTGAGTAAAAAATATTTGAACACCATTTTTTGCTAGTAATTGCATATCAATCTTATTTTTCTTTAGAGATTTAATATCACTCACTGGAATGCCATTCATTCGCTCCATAACCATAATTTTTTCATTACAATAGTCCCAGTAAACTTCTGGTACAAGTAGTAATTTCTTATCCTTAAAATTCTCCGCAAGATGGCTACAATGTGCTGCTTCCAAAAGAAGGTTAAGCTCTGAATCTGTATGTCTAGAGAATTCGTTTACAATCTCAATTGGCTTTAATCTTTTTCCGTCTTGCCATAGATACTGAAGTATTGTTGCGATCCATTTGAGTAATTGTAGATTTTTTTTAACTTCTATATGAATGTTAGGCCTTAGAATTTTAACTGCAACTTCTTTGCCTGAATGTAATTTTGCAAAATGAACCTGAGCAACCGATGCACTAGCTATTGGAACTTCATCAAATTCTAAAAATTGTTTCTTAATT
Source organism: Methylophilaceae bacterium (assembly GCA_028247015.1). Classification (GTDB taxonomy): domain Bacteria; phylum Pseudomonadota; class Gammaproteobacteria; order Burkholderiales; family Methylophilaceae; genus BACL14. The sequence continues at coordinate 5,095 of JAOKFJ010000023.1, forward strand.
GTTGTGTTGTATGCTTTTTCAGCAATTAATTTAACTTTATTGAAATCAAATGGTGGAACCTGATCTTGAAGTTTTGCTAATTCATTTGCAATATCAATAGGTAATAAATCTCTTCTTGTTGATAGCATTTGACCAAATTTTATAAAAATTGGACCAAGAGCTTCTAATGCTAATCTTAATCTAACAGAACGGCCAGATCTCTCCTTACTTAGAATCCGAAGTGGTAATAGAATAAATTGTATAATTTTTATTGGTTTAGAGACTATGAATTCATCAAGCCTAAATTTAATAACAATATAAAGTACAAAAATAAATCTTAATATATTCATCTGGATAAATCTTTAATATAATTATTTATTTTTGCCTCTACTCTATCTACGTCCTCTGCAAGCTCATCCACATGTCCATTAAAAATATCTAAATCATGTTTTTTAGATAAAATTTTATTTTCTTCTTGCCAGTATTCAATAAAATTCTCTGCTAAATTTCTAATATTATTTTTTGTATCCTTAAGTAAACGCTTACTAATTTTTGTTATTTCCGTTGCTGGAATATCTCCAATAAAATGACTTAGATCTTCTTCTATATCCCACTCAAGCATTTCAATTACTTTTGAAAAGTCATTAGCTAAATCTAGATTTCCTTTTACAGTAATTCCATTTCTTTTCTTTTGAGTAATTAATTCAATAAGACTTTTTATAGTCATTTGAATGCAAGCATCTGGTAATATCTCCGAACTATTAGCGCTTAATTGTCCTTTATTATCAACCGCAAATTTTAACAATAATGCATCAATTTCTAGCTGAATTATCATTCCACTATAGGGCTTTAGTTTACTCTGCATCCAATCATTCTGATTCAGTAGATGATTAATTAATATGATCTTTAATTTTGTTATCAAAACTTATATCCCTTATGAATTGCAACAATACCCCCACTTAAATTTAGGTAGC
>JAOKFJ010000024.1 GCA_028247015.1 Methylophilaceae bacterium
CAAAAATTTTATCTACAAAATACCTAGCCTGCTCAGAGGATTTATAAGGCTTTAAATTAATACCTTCTTTTCCATAGAATGAGTGAAGGTGTTCATGTTGGTAGGGTATTTGTTTTGTGTCATCAGGGTGACCAGGGTAACCCCCAGGAAATGATGGAAACTGAACATTGGTTAATGGAGCATAAGTAATATTAAGACTGTCAACTTCTGGAATAAGAAACGGAAGCCTGGATAAAATGTGAGCTACCCTAAATTTCATTTCTCTTTTCGGGGTATTTTTTTCTCTAATAGACCACTCTCTAAATTGGTCAGCAACAATAGTTACCCCCATGGATTCAGCCCCCATACTTTGCCTAACCGCATTGCAAAGCACTAAATAGCTTCCAAAATCGAAGGTTGCTGGAGCATATTTTAAATCATAGTAAACATTGAGACGCATTATATATCCTCTTAAAGTAATTTTCTAAATACGAAAATAAAATTGCTATATTAAATATTTTCTTAGGCATTAAAAAGGCCCTGTAAACCATTTTCCTGGAATATCATGAGGCCTTGGTTCTGTTAGATCCTTCCTGACCTGACCTGTGTCTTTTCCTAGCATATCCATTACTTTTTCTGCCACGTCAGCAGCTCTAACATAAAAGCCTTTAGTGAGGGCAGGGCTAGTTGGTTCTGGTACATCTGGCATCGCCAATCTTGCAGGAGCTAATTTAAGTGCATTAAATTTTTCCATTGATACCCGAGCAATAATTTCCCCTGCGACCGAACCAGTTGAAAATCCAGAGTCGAGCGCTAATAAGTGACCAGTCTTTGATACTGATTCCATTAAAGTTTCCCAATCTAAAGGCTTAATGGTTCTTAAATCAATCACTTCACAAGAAATTCCTTGCTTCTCTAAGTAATCTGCAGCATGTATAGCCTCTATAGACATATATGACATCGCAACTAATGTTATATCTTTTCCTGATTTAACAATTTTTGCTTTACCTAGCGGTACTCTGATGTCACCATCTGGAACCTCACCAATACTACTATGCAGCCAACGATGCTCCAAAAAAATTACTGGATTGGGGTCAAAAATAGAAGACAATAACATCCCCTTTGCATCTTCAGGCGTTGTTGGCATAACAACCTTTAAACCAGGAATATGAGAAAACCATGCCTGAAGGTTCTGTGAGTGTGTGGGTCCTTGCCCCCAACCTCGACCAATAATTAACCTAATAGTAATAGGCACTGAATTTTGACTGCCAAACATGTAATGCCACTTAGCCGCACCATTAACGAGTTGGTCCATTGCTAAGAGGAAAAAATCGATACGTTGGTGTGTCATAACTGATTTTATTCCATTGAGTGCAGCTCCAATTGCTACGCCTGTCATAGCATTTTCTGAAGTTGGCATATCGAAAACTCGTTCTGGACCAAATTTTTTTTCTAGGTTTATAGTTGTACCAAATACGGCTTTAGGGTCTGTTACTCCTAACCCATAACAAATCACTGAAGAGTCTAGCTGCATGGCTTCATGTAAAGCTACATTGATAGCTTCAGCGTAGGTCATTTGACTCATTTTGGCACCCCTTCTATTGCTGCATAAACCCCTTCATACGCTTCTATTTGGTTAGGGAAGGGTGATGTCTCTGCAAATTCAAATGCCGCTGCAACCTCTGAGTCAATTTGCTCCTTGATAGAGGAGAGTTTTGTAGTTGTATCCGATCCATCTTTAGTTAAACTTTTTTCTAGAAGCATTAACGGATCTTTCGCTTGCCATTCTAAAAATTCATCTTGGCTACGGTAGCCTATATTATTATCAAAATTATGCCCACAATGTTCTCGCCAGCGATAAGTAGAAAATTCAAGGAAATGAGGTCCATTTCCAGAGCGAACATTATTGATAGCTTTTTTCATTAATTGTTGATTGGCTAAAATGTCGTTATCGTTACCAAAACTCATATCGATTCCCATAGCCTCTACCATCTTTGCAATACTTCTCCCGATGGGTTGTCTTACAGAAAGGTTACTATAAACTGAATATAAATTATTTTCACAAATAAAGAGAACAGGTAGCTTTCTAACAACTGCAAAATTGACAGACTCATAAAAGACACCTTCTTCAATTGCACCATCGCCTAAAAATATACAGCTAATTTGATCAGTACCCTTAAGCTTTGAAGAGAGAGCCAAGCCAACTCCCACAGGTATACTATTGCCAACAATTGCTGAGGTACCCATAAAATTTACATTACGATCTATTAAGTGCATGGAGCCTCCCTTGCCTTTTGAGCATCCGGTAGATTTCCCATAAATTTCAGCAATCATGGCATTCAGGTCCCCTCCCTTGGCTAAATAATGTGCATGGCCGCGGTGAGTGCTAACAGTAAAATCATCCTTAGTAATCGTTAATGCAAACGTCGATGGAATAGCTTCTTGCCCAGTTGATAAATGCACCGGACAACGCATTTTTCCTTCAGAGTAACGACGAGAAATTTCTTCTTCAACCGTTCGAATTCTATACATATGATGAAAAAGATTAAGTGAATTTTCAATGGAGCTATTTTTTACGGGATGAACCAAAAGTAATCTCCGTTATAATTTACCTCTTTAAAGAATTTGATCCACTCATCAACTGACATGATAGTTTTCGCAGTTAAATTCCAAGCATACATTCGTTCTTCTTCTTCTTCGTTTCGATAGGCATCAACTGTAATAAATGATTTTCCACGACTAACTCTTTCAATTTCTTGTAAGGCTTTGCCACATTCGTTAAGGCCAAGATTGTGTACAGTATTAATTGAAATTACTACGTCGAAAGCATCGTCAGCAAAAGGAAGGTGCATTGCATTTGCAACCTGCGTATGTGGCTTCATATTTTCCATAACATTATCAATTGCATACTCTGAAATATCAACGCCCTTGACAGTTATTCCGGGAATCAATGTTGTAAGATCGTGGAGCATAAAACCTTTAGCGCAACCTACATCAAGTAACGATGAATCTGGTGTTAAATCCCAGTACTCTTTAAATGTTGGAATGACGGGCTGCCAAAAACGTGGCATGTAATTGAATCCACCATAGCCATGATTCCTATCCCCATCAAAAAATTCACGACCAAATTCTCTCGCTATAGCCCTATCAATTTCATTTTTAGAGGCAAGCCGTTCATCTAGATTACGTTTTGCTTTTGGATAATTCTCAAGTAGATCTATTTCTTTTCCCATTCTAATCCTTTGGTTTAATCAAGCTTTATGCTGATAATTATATGATTCTTTTTTAAGGACTTCTAAATTTTCTTTTACCCATAAGATACAATCATCTAGTCCTTGATCTAAGTTGATTTGATCCTTCCAATTCATCTCTTTTCTTAGCTTTGAGCTATCAAGATGATACGCAGCATCTTTGCCTGCACGTTCACCAACTATCTCGACATGGTCTTCAAAATTTACGTTTAATTTTACACAAATAGTTTCAACTAGTTCACGGATTGAAATAACCTCATTGGTTGAAATATGGAATGTTTCTCCTGCTTTTCCTTGTTCCATAATATTCCAGGTAGCTCTTGATACATCGTTCATATGAATAAAGGAGCGAGTTGACACTCCACCACCATGTAACTGTATTTTTTTTCCTAATAAGATAAAGAATATGGTGCGAGGAATAATTCGATAAAGTTGCTGACCTGGACCATAAACATTAGCTGCACGAGTTGTCACCACAGGAAAACTATACGTGTCATAAAAAGTCCGTAGGCTCATATCAGCTGCTGCTCTTGAGACGGCATAAGGGGTGCTGGGATTAAATGGAAACTTTTCATCAACAAATCCAGTACATGTTCCATAAACTTCTGGTGTTGAAACATGAATATATCGCTTTAAAAATTTACATTTTCTAAGATTATCATGAAGATTTATAGTTGAGACTACGTTAGTCATGAACCAATCTTGAGGATTTAACCAGCTTTCTCCAACCATACTTTGCGCTGCAAAATTAACGATATGTGTTGGTTTCAAATCGTCAATGAGTCCAATGATTTCTTTCAGATTTTGATTTAGGTCTAATGAGTGAAATGTAAAATTATCGTGATTCTTCCATTTATATGGTAAAAAAGGAAAATTAGCTTCTTTAGAACGACTAATCCCTACAACATTAGCACCTTGCTCTAATGCATAGCCTGTAAAAGAAGCACCAGAAAATGAGTTGCTACCTATAATAAAAATATTATTCATTTATAAATTTAGCTCTTTTAAAATTATGTTGGCGTCATCGGCTTCCCAAATTAGACGTTGATTAGGGGCGGCCCATTTAAAACTATCCCCATAGTTCATTTGGAAATTAACTTTGTGTTGAGCTATCGAAGTAGCGTTTACTGATTCTGTTGTCCACTTAAATAGAATGTAAGCACAGTCTGAATAGACTAATGCTATATTAGCGCCATGGTTAATACCAAGATTGTTAATTGCTTTTTCTGCCAGGGCTAACCTCAAATCATGATCAAATGCTGCGGGTTCAAATACTTCCCAGTCATATTTGGTG
>JAOKFJ010000025.1 GCA_028247015.1 Methylophilaceae bacterium
TTATTATTCGGTCATTTGTAGTCGAGCCTTTTAAAATTCCATCTGGATCAATGATGCCAACATTAATCAACGGTGATTTTATTGCTGTTAATAAATTTAGTTATGGCCTCCGACTTCCTGTTTTTCATAAAACCTTAATTAAAATTAGCAGCCCAAATAGGGGTGATGTGGTGGTATTTAATTTTCCAGATGATCCAAAAATTAATTATATTAAAAGATTAATTGGCTTGCCTGGCGATGAGATTCGCTACGAAAATAAACAAATTTTTATAGATGGTACCGCAATAGAACAAGAATTTAACTCAGATTATTTATACGATGCGGCTTACGGGCCAATGAACGCTAAACTATATTATGAATCTGTTTCAACTGAGGAGCATGGAATTTTGATTCATGATGTTCCTGATAAAAATTACACGTTTAATGTGCCCTCTGACCATTATTTGGTAATGGGTGATAATCGCGATAACTCTTCTGATAGTCGCGTCTGGGGATTTGTTCCCGACAAGTATTTACAGGGTAAAGCATTTGGTATTTGGCTTAACTTTTCCGAACCATCCCGTATTGGGCAATCAATTAAATAAATTATGAGCAGCACATCACAACTTCATCAATTTGAAAGCTTACTTAATTACGAATTTAAGAATAAATCTTTACTAGAATTAGCACTAACTCACCGAAGCTTTAAAGGACAAAATAATGAGCGATTAGAATTTTTAGGTGACAGTATTCTAAATTTTGTTGTGGCAGAATTATTATTTCAAAAGTTTCCTCAGTCAGTTGAGGGGGATCTAAGTAGATTAAGGTCAGAACTTGTAAAAGCATCAACATTAAGCGAAATTGGCATTGAGATTAATGTAGGTGATTATTTAAAATTAGGAGAGGGTGAATTAAAAAGTGCAGGCTGGAGAAGGCCATCCATATTAGCCGATACCGTTGAAGCTGTAATTGGGGCAATTTTTATTGATAGCGGTATGAGTGAAGCAAAATCAATAATTGAAAGATGGCTGGATAAGCGAATTAAAATGATTGATCCAAAAAAAATTAAAAAAGATCCAAAGTCATTACTTCAAGAATTTTTACAAGGAAAAAAGATAGCGTTGCCCAAATATGAAGTTTGCTTAATTGAAGGTGAAGCCCACGCACAAAATTTTATTGTTCAATGTCATATTCCTTCATTAGGTATTAATGTTAAGGGAGATGGGGATAGTAGAAAAATTGCGGAGCAGTCAGCAGCAAAAATTGCATTATTAGCTCTAGGAAAACAAAAAGATTTATGAGTGAAAAAGCCAAAGAAAGACGTTGTGGAACAATCGCTATTGTTGGTCAGCCGAATGTTGGTAAGTCGACATTACTTAATTATTTTGTTGGCACTAAGCTAAGTATTACATCTAAAAAAGCTCAAACAACTCGTTATCAACTTGTAGGCATTCACTCAACTGAAGATACTCAATTTATTTTTGTAGATACTCCTGGCTATCAATTAAAGTATCTTAATACGATGAATCGGGGCTTAAATAAAACAGTTTTACAAGTACTAAGAGAGGTAGATTTAGTTTTGTTTTTGATAGAACCAGGTCCAATGGATGATATTGATGAAAAAATATTAAGTATGATCTCAACTGATATCCCTATTGTTCTTGTAATTAATAAAGTGGATCTAATGAAAGACAAGGAAAAACTTCTGGGGCTTATAAGGACTTTTGATAAGCTTGAGCGTTTTGAGGTTATAGTCCCAACTAGTGTAAAGAAGAAAAAAAATCTAATAGAGCTCTTGCAGTCCTTAAAGTCTTTCTTGCCTATTCAGAATTTTATTTACGAGGTGGATGAGATTACAGATAAAAATGAGCGATTTTTAGCTTCAGAAATTATCCGTGAAAAAGTTTTTCGATTAACAGGTCAAGAGTTGCCATATTCAGTTGCTATTGAAATCGAAAAATTTGAGCATGAAGGAGGCACCCGTAGAATTTTTGCTGCCATTATTGTAGATCGTGAATCACATAAACCTATGATTATTGGAAAAAAAGGGGCCCGTTTAAAAGAAATTTCTATGAGTTCAAGATTAGATATGGAGAGACTATTTGGAGGGAAGGTATGGCTAGAAACCTGGGTTAAGGTTAAAAAAGGCTGGGCAGATGACCAAAGGGCGCTTAAGTCCTTAGGACTTTAGATTAATGGCACGTCAATCAACCAAGCAAGAAAATGAAGTTGTTTATGTATTACATACATACCCATTTAAGGAAACTAGTCTTATTGTCGAAATTTTTTCCAAGGTTCATGGGCGTATTTCTATAGTAGCGAAGGGTGCAAGACGACCTCGGTCTTTGGTTCGAGGAATGTTACAGTCCTTTCAGTCATTACAGGCAACTTGGTCGGGCCAAGGTGAAATGAAAACGCTACATTCGATTGATTGGTGTGATGCACTTTTGCAGATTGAAGGAGATGCATTAATTTGCGGCTTTTATATTAACGAACTATTAATGCGATTACTTCCAAAAGAAGATCCTCATGAAAAACTGTTTGATTTCTATCATCAAACAATGGAGCTTCTTTCTATGAAAAATCATTTGAGCGTTACATTAAGACGATTTGAGCTAAAATTATTGCAAGAGTTGGGCTATGAGTTACCGTTAGTTAATGATGAAAATGGAGAACCGATAAAGCCCAATAGGATTTATAATTATGAAGTTGCTTATGGCCCTTCAGAAACTAAAAATTCTTCAGAGGGTGTTTCTTTAATAGGAAAAACACTTATTGATATGGCTGGAGATGACTATAAAGACCCCACAACAGAAATGCAGAGTAAGCAATTAATGCGGTATCTGATTGGCCATTATATAGGCGAAAAACCGTTAAATTCTAAGAAACTTTTTTTACATTTAGAAGGCGAATAAACCAAATGAAATTAGGTGTGAATATCGATCATATTGCAACCCTAAGGCAAGCTAGAGGAACAACTTATCCGAGTATTATTGACGCTGCATTAAGAGCAGAAAAAGCTGGGGCGGATAGTATTACTTTGCATTTAAGAGAAGACAGGCGTCATATGCAAGATGAAGATCTTTACGCATTAAAGCCATTAATTCAAACTAAAATGAACCTAGAATTAGCGCCTACAGAAGAAATGATCCAGATTGCAATGGATTTAATGCCAGAAGATGTTTGTATGGTTCCAGAGAGAAGAGAAGAGAGGACTACTGAGGGTGGTTTGGATGTTAAAGGTAATTTTGACTTAATTAAGAGGGCTAGTGATCGCCTGGTAAACGAAGGCATAAGAGTCTCATTATTTATTGCACCGGATATTTCCCAAATTGAAAAGGCTGTCCTTGCAGGAGTGTCAGTAATTGAAATTCATACCGGTCATTATGCAAATCTTGAAGCGGGAAGAGCGAGAGATAAAGAACTAATAATAATTCACGAAGCAATAGATTATGCTCAAAAAAAAGGATTAGTCGTGAATGCTGGACATGGTTTACACTACAACAATGTCCAGCCTATTGCTAGCATTAAAGGTATTGACGAGTTAAATATTGGTCATGCTATTGTTTCCCATGCACTTTTTGTAGGATGGGAAAATGCGGTCCGTGAGATGAAGTCACTTATTAAGGAATATTCAGGTCAATGATTTACGGTATTGGAACAGACGTAGTAGAAGTAAGTCGAATTAAATTGGCATTAAAAAAAT
>JAOKFJ010000026.1 GCA_028247015.1 Methylophilaceae bacterium
CATGCTTCTGAATATTATTTAAATAAGAAATTTGGCGCGGAGTTCTTCCTTGTAAGTCATTTTTCTTCGTTAGTAGCTGTGGCGATGTGTTTAATTGATCTGAATTTACTTTATTAACTTCGACCATTAAGAGCTGTATATCTTCTTGTGATATAGGGGTACTTGCTCGATGATAAAAACTTTCAATTAGTTGTGATGCTAGTTTTAATTCATTCTTACTACCATTAAGCGTAAAAAGTGAGCCTTTTCTTAAAATAGAAATATTAAATCCAACAGCAATTTGCTGTAAATTTTCATCAAGTACTCCACACAAATTAGCTAGTTTTTTATTGTCATTATCTGGAAGATTTAAATTAATTTTCATCAGATTAGAGGCTCAATCTGTAAATTTTTTTTATCAGTTTGAGCAATTCTTACATTCACGAATTTATTGAGTAGGTTAGAGTTCGCATTAACCTCAACGATACGATTATTATCTGTTTTTCCTAACAGAATATCTTTGTTTTTCTTGGAATAGTGATCAAAAAGCACTCTCTGATCTGTTCCCTTCATCATCTTAGTATAATTTTTTCCTTGAGATACATTAAGATTTTGTAGCTCCTCAAGGCGTTGTTGCTTAATTTCATTGGTAATATTGTCATCAATATACGAAGCTGGTGTACCTGGTCTTGGGCTGTATAGAAAGCTGAAACTATAATCAAACTCAAGATCTTTCATTAATTTTATTGTTGACCTAAATTCATTATCTGTTTCATTCGGGAATCCTATAATAAAATCTGAGGTTAACGAGATCTCTGGGCAGACCTTCCTTATCTTTCGAATTATTGATTTGTATTCTAGTGTCGTATAATTTCTTTTCATTGCTGAAAGTACCCTATCAGACCCAGACTGTATAGGTAGGTGTATAGTTTTTGCAAGTTTATCAATACTTCTAAAGCAATTTATCAGACTGTCAGTCATTTCATTAGGATGACTTGTGGTGAAGCGGATACGTTTTATTTCATTAATTTCTGCAACGTATTCAAGTAAAAGTGAAAAATCTGCGATATCGCCATTGCCCATTAATCCACGGTAGGCATTAACATTCTGCCCAAGCAATGTAATTTCACTTACTCCATTAAACGTTAGCCTTACTATTTCACTTAGAATTCCCTCTAAAGGACGAGATACTTCTTCTCCTCTAGTGAATGGGACAACACAAAAAGAGCAATATTTACTGCAACCTTCCATAATTGAAACAGAAGCAGACACACAATTTTTATTTGTTATGGGAAGATGGTCAAATTTTTCAATCTCTGGAAATGAAATATCAATTTGTGGTTTACCGGAGCTTTCTCTTTTATTTAGTAATTCTGAAACTCTATGCAGTGATTGAGGCCCAAAAACAAGATCTACATAAGGCGCTCTTTTAATAATATTTTCACCTTCTTGACTTGCAACACAACCGCCTACAGCTATTCTGAGCCTCGGATTTTTTTCTTTTAATTCTCGAAAACGACCTAGATCGCTAAATACTTTAACTTCTGCTTTTTCTCTAATGGAGCAAGTATTCAGAATAATAAGGTCTGCATCTTCTGGGGCTGATGTTTCAGTAAGCTGACTTTTTATATTTAAGACGCCTCCAATTTTTTCAGAATCATATTCATTCATTTGGCAACCAAATGTTTTTATATAGTATTTGTGTGTCATTAATTTATTTTAAATTTTTTAATGTTTAGCATTATACGTTATACCAGAAATTTTTTAGCTGAATCTGTATATAGTGACTCGAATAGAGTAACATTTTGTAATGGAAAACTTTCCTATATTTATAGATATAAAGTCTAAGCCAGTTACTGTAATTGGAGGGGGAACTATTGCCCTAAGAAAAGTCATCCTATTATCTAAAGCTAACCCAAAAATAACTGTTATTTCAGAGAGTATCTGCATTGAGCTTAAGGAGTTTTTAAAAAAACACAAAGGCAAATTTATTAAAAAAAGTTTTAGCGAAAAAGACATAAAAAATCCGATTTTAATTGTTGCAGCTACAAACATACTTAAAGTTAATAAAGAAATATACCGTGTAGCTAATAAAAAAAATATACCCATAAATGTTGTAGATCAACCAAAGCTTTGTTCTTTCACAATGGGATCAATTATAGAAAGAGATTCACTAGTTATAGCAATTACTAGCGGAGGAAAGGCTCCAGTGCTGGCAAGAATGTTAAGAGAGAAGATTGAGACAATTATACCCGCTTCATATTCAAGTCTTGTGAATTATGTTGGAAATTTGAGGGGATTTATTAAGAAAAATATTAAATCAGGAAATAAGAGAAGAATATTCTGGGAAAATTTTTTTGAAAGTAATTTTGTAGATAAATTTAATTCTAAAAGAAATACTCCTTCTAAAAAAGCTTTTACTGATTTTTTTAAAAAGAAAATACCAAAGAATTGTGGCGAGGTATTTCTTGTTGGAGCAGGGCCTGGTGAAAGAGATCTTTTGACACTAAGGGCTCTTCATTTAATGCAGAAATGTGATATTTGTATTTATGATAATTTAGTATCAGATGATATTCTTGAACTTGTTAGGCGTGATGCTGATATGGTTTATGCAGGAAAAAAAAGGGATCAGCATACAATCCCTCAAGACAAAATTAATAAATTTTTAGTAAAATATGCAAGGCAAGGTAAAAGAGTTCTTAGGCTTAAAGGTGGAGATCCTTTCATATTTGGACGGGGAGGAGAGGAGATTGAAAGTTTAATGAAGCACAAAATATTATTTCAGGTAGTACCTGGAATATCTGCCGCTAATGGTATTTCTTCGTATGCTGGAATTCCTCTTACTCATAGAGATCATGCCCAAAGCTGCTTATTTTTAACTGGTCACTTTAAAGATGGTACGATTGCCTTTGACTGGCCTAAGCTTATTGTCGAAAAACAAACACTTGTTGTCTATATGGGGCTTCTCAGCCTTGGAGATTTAACATATAAACTAATAATAAACGGAATGTCTAAAGATATGCCAATTGCAGTAATTGAAAATGGAACAACTGCGAGTCAAAAAGTAATTATCGGGAA
>JAOKFJ010000027.1 GCA_028247015.1 Methylophilaceae bacterium
AATTCTATTAGATAAGCGCTTGATCTTAGATGCTAAGGCTATACCTATGGATATAGGAATCCCATGACCAAGAGAGCCTGTGGAAGCCTCCACCCCCGGAACTTTTTTTCTGCTTAGGTGCCCACCTAAAATACTATCGCGTGAACAAAAACTCATTAATTGCTTCTTAGTTATGAAGCCTTTTTCTTCTAAAATTGAGGCATGCGCAAGTGAGGCGTGGCCCTTACTTAAAACCATAAAATCTCTATTATCATCATTTATATTATCAAGCGTTAAATTCATAACTTGATCATATAAAACAAATAATATATCTATTATCGAAAAAGAACTTCCTACATGCCCATCCTTTGCCGAATAAGAAACCTTTAATATATTTTTTTTTATGTTGTTGATTCTTTCAGTACTCATAAATATTTATCTTGCTACCTAGGTAAAGTTTAATAGTTAATTTGCAATAGGTCTTTATTAAAGAGAGTCTCTTGAAGAGAGTATTGGTTTTTTCACAGGCCAATCAATATTAAGACCTTTGTGATCCCATGATCGAGTAAACTGGTTGTTAGCGTCGAGATATTCTCCCGTGTACGCTAATTTATAATGATAGACAGCTTGTGGGCTTGACACATAATATGCATTCCCTACACCAGGAGGGATTAGCATTAGAAGCTGATTACTTTTATTGATAAGCAATTTTTCCCATTTCATAAATGTAGGTGATCCCTCTCGAAAATCTGCAACCACTTGATGCACTTCTCCAAAAACACAAGTAACTAACTTCCATGATTTACTATCACCATGAAACCCTCTTAAAACATTATATCTAGACTCGGAAAATTTATCATGCTTGAAATATAAATCATCTGGTAACAATTGTTCAACTTTATCTTTTAAAAATGAGGTCCAAATATTCCCTCTTAAATCCTCAGAAATTGACGGTTCTAGAATATAGACTCCTTTTACCTTGGTAGACTCTTGTATATCAAACTCTATGCTCATTCTTGCCCGCCAAAATGATCATTTTCCAAGTCATATTTAACCATACCTGAAACTAATTCTTGGAAAGAAACTGTTCTTTTCCAGCCTAGTTCTTTTTCAGCTTTAGTTGGGTCTCCGAGAAGTAACTCTACTTCAGCCGGCCTAAAATATTTTGCCTCTACCTCTACCAGAACTTCTTTAGTTTTACTATTAATACCTTTTTCATCAATGCCTTTGCCTTGCCATTCAATATCTACATCTATTTCTTTAAATGCAACTTCCACGAACTCACGAACTGTATGAGTTTCTCCAGTTGCAATCACATAATCTTGTGGCTTATCCTGTTGAAGCATGAGCCACTGTGCATAAACAAAATCTTTAGCATGGCCCCAGTCACGTTTTGCATCCATATTTCCTAATTTTAATACCTTTTGTCTTCCTTGATGAATACGTGCAACAGCTTGAGTAATCTTTTTAGTTACAAATGTCTCTCCACGTCGAGGAGATTCATGATTAAACAAAATTCCATTACATGCAAAAAGTCCATACGATTCGCGATAGTTAACTGTCACCCAATAAGCATAGAGCTTCGCAGCTCCATAAGGGGATTTTGGATAAAAAGGCGTAGATTCACTCTGAGGCTCCGTACCAGGAATACCACCAAACAATTCTGATGTTGATGCTTGATAATACTTGCAATCAACCTTAGAATCTCGAATAGCATCTAGCAATCGGATAGCACCTGTTCCATCAACTTCTGCAGTATACTCTGGCACCTCAAACGAAACTGCAACATGTGATTGTGCTCCTAAATTATAAACTTCATCTGGTTTAATTTTAGTTAATAATCTATGTAAATTACTAGAATCAGTTAAATCACCATAATAAGTGTAAAAATTTGATTGCTTTATTAGGTGGTCTATTCTGTGTGTATTAAAAATAGATGACCTACGAATAATGCCATGAACTTCATATCCTTTCTCCAAAAGTAATTCAGCTAGATATGATCCATCTTGACCAGTAATTCCTGTAATAAAAGCTTTTTTCATTTATTTATTCTTCCATAGATATCATTAATTCTAATTATGTCATCTTCTCCAAAGTATTTACCACTTTGAACTTCAATAATCTCTAAATGCTTTTTACTATTGTTTACAAGGCTATGCTTCTCTCCCTGAGCAATAAATATAGATTCTCCAGAAGTTAATTTTTGAGTCGTATCCTCAATTCGTATTGTTGCAACTCCATCAATCACAGTCCAATGCTCCGATCTTTTTTTATGGTATTGATAAGATAATTCTCCACCGGGTTTTACATAGAGCCTCTTAACTTTATAAAAATTACCCTCATCTATTACATCAAACCACCCCCATGGTCTATATACTTTTCTATGATTATATAATTCCTCTCGATTTTTTTTTGGTAAGCGACTTAAAGAATTCTTCAGCTCATCAGCCATTTCTTTTGAGGATATAAGGG
>JAOKFJ010000028.1 GCA_028247015.1 Methylophilaceae bacterium
TCTCCAGTTCTTCGGTCCTGACTTCCCCTTCTTGGCGTCGAAGGGGTCGTATTCCGGGTCGTCGAAAGCATCGTCCATCGAGATGCGCTTACCCCTGCGGCGCGGCGCGTCTTCGAACACAGGGGCCTCGATGACGATTTCAGGCGGACGCAGCCTCTGCATCAGCAGTGCACCGAGTATCACTATCACACCGAGCAGTCCGATGTATATCCCGTAGGCGGAGACTAAGCCGCCAAGGCTGAATGGCGTTTTCTGGACTTGGATGACTAGGGTGACCGAAGACCCCTCGCCCTCATCGAAGGCGGTCATCTGCACCGTCCTAGTGCCCTCGCCGTCGAAACTGACCTCTACCCACATGCCGGCCCTGTCATGGTCGTTTGCGGGGTCTCCGTCCCCATCACTATCCTCGTGTATATCGAGATCCCAGATGTAGATCATGTTCTCCATGTCGTACTCGGAGTCCGTGGTCCCATTGGCTGAGAGGAATATCACATCGCCCTCGGTCGGGTTGTCATCACTAGTAGTGG
This sequence comes from Methylophilaceae bacterium, assembly GCA_028247015.1. Taxonomy (GTDB): domain Bacteria; phylum Pseudomonadota; class Gammaproteobacteria; order Burkholderiales; family Methylophilaceae; genus BACL14. The sequence goes on from JAOKFJ010000028.1 coordinate 528, forward strand.
CGCGTGCCACGGGATCGAGGTTGTTGACATCTAACGAGATGGCGATGTAGTCGCGGGCACCGTCGTCATCGGTGACGTGGAACACGATGTAGTCGGGCGCGGTGGTCGCATCGGCCCATGCATGAGCGAGGTGCCGCGACTCCACGTCGCAGTCATCGCTCTCATTGCCCTCGGAATCAGAGTCGGTGTACGGGTCGAGGTCGAAGCAGTGGATGAGGTTAGGCAGGTCTCCCGTGGTGTCGGTGACTTCGACCGACAACTGGACCAACTGGTCTTCTGCGACCGGAAGCAGCGTCGCTATAGGGGCAATAGACGGGACCACGTTGTTGACCGTGATTGGCACAATCAACGTCTCTGTGCTCGCACCGTCATCATCGACTATCTGCAAGGCGGCCAGATGCTGGCCTGAGGTTTGGTAGGTGTGTTCGATGGTGCTGTAGTGGCCGACACTGCTGATCACCAGGTCGGGATCAAGCTCCGCATCGGGCGACCAGTGGTGCTGGTGGCCGTCAAGATCGTTCTCCGAGTCATCCGCCCAGCCCCTCAGGATCAAGACATCGCCCTCGTTGACGAAGTACCTGCCTACACTGTCCGGGATTAGTCGGTTCGGACCTATCCATACCTCGTTCTGCGGGTTGGTCGGGGCGATGTTGGTCACATCGAGGGTGAGACTGGCCACTGTCGTCGCCCCGTCATCGTCCATGGCCGTGACCGTGATCGTGTAGGTTCCTTCTGCATCGGGTGTGATGGTGCATCTAACGCCGACCTGCCCCTCTTCACAGGGCGAGTGCCATTGAATGTCGACGGGGGCATCGGGATTCTGAGTGTCGAGATCGCCGCTCTCTATGACATCGAAGGTCACGGGAGACAGTACTGGGACGGAGTCCAGATTGGAGCCGATAGCGACATCAGGTGGTCGGTTCAGGACGGCGATGGGCGCCTCCGCGTAAGCCTGATCGCTCTCGTCGTCCGTGATGGTCACAGTCACGAGGAAGGTACCGTCGTCGTCCCAGGTGTGCTCGTGGACGCAGTCCTCCTCGATTGAGGTCCACCATCCGTCCAATCCTTGAACAGTGAATTCGCATGTAACGGTGCCCCCGTCGGGGTCGTACGATGAAAGCCCGTTGAACACGACCTCGGCAAGCGTGAGCGCCTCGGACACAATCGACAGTACCGCGGTTGGCATGCTCCCGATGAACAGGGAGAACGAACCTTCGTTGTTCGAGCGGTTGCCGTCGGTCGTAATCTGCTCGTCGGGGTCGACGACGAAGGATAGGCTGATGTCGCCGTAGAGGTGGTTCTCGGGAACCGTCCAACTAACGTTCACCCTCGACTCCTCGAGACTCGACAGGCTAGGCACGGAGGTCGAGGAGGTCGAGCCATCAGGGGACTCTATCATCAGAGTGGTCCCAGGTGAGTCGATAATTCCTCTATTGAGGACTGGTACACTGAATATCAGCTGGTCTCCGGAAATCGCGTTGAATCCTATGTTCGAATCGAGCGTCACCGTCCTGTTGCCCCTCGTCCTCTCAACAGTGACGCCCTCGGAGCGTGCCACCAGATCCACCTGATGAACATCCGGATCGATAGTAATCGTGGCAGCGCCTACGACCTTCTCCCCGGTTATCCTAGCATCACTAGACGAATGGCCTTCTGCACCTGGTAGAGGAAGAATCCTATCGAGAGGCCGCCGATGAGCAGCAAGATGTGCCAGCCATCGAGTGGTCCGTATGACTGCAGCAGCGGATGGTCCATGGCAACTCCCTCTTTTCAGGCTACGCCTGACAGCACCACCGGAGTGGCAGCACGTCCTTGAAGCAACCGCCTCCGGGCAACCCAACCCTCATGGCCCAAAGGCCCAGCCAACCGTCATGGCACGCGCATTC
>JAOKFJ010000002.1 GCA_028247015.1 Methylophilaceae bacterium
AATATCCAGAAGAAATAGAGATTAATAGTACCCCCATTAAGCTTAAATATCATTTTGAGCCAGGTAAAAAAAATGATGGATTGTCTATACATTTTCCTTATCCACTTTTGAGCCAATTAAAATCAGAAAATTTTGATTGGTTAGTTCCAGGAATGATTAGAGAAAAAAGTAACATTTATGATGAAAGGCCTTCCAAAAGATGTTCGTAATCAATGCGGTTCACTGCAAGAGGCTGTTACAGAATTCTTGGGGGCTGCAGACCAAAATAATGAATTTGATTTAGAATTTACTAGATTTGTAAGAAAAAAAACAAAATCACAATTTGCTATGTCGGAAAAGGGCACAGAAGAAATTCCAGCCCATTTAAAAGTTAATTATGTATTATTAGACGAAGAAAATATTCCTATAGATGAAGGAAAAAATCTTTCAAAACTGCAACTTGATTATAAGGAATTAGTGACAGAAGTAATTGAAGAGATTCAATTTGAAATTGAGCAAACTGAACTGCAATACTGGCCAGATATTAATGTTCCTATTAATATTGAGAAGTCTTTGAGAGGGCAACAAATAGTTGGCTATCCTGCTTTAATAGATCGCGAGACTCATGTAGATTTAGTTGTTTTAGATAATGCTAATGAAGCGGATGCTTTTCATTATGATGGAGTAAAAAGATTATTATGTATTCAATTGAAAGATAAATTAAGAAATTTATCAAAAACTCCACCTCGCTTTGAGAGCATTGCACTTCCAATGCAAGGCCATATTAATTCAGACATACTTAAAGCAAATTTTATTGATGTAATTATTGAAGAGTTGATGAATTTCTCTTCTGAGGTTCCTAGAAATCAAAATGAATTTGATCGATTAGTTTTGAATAGTAAAAGATTAATTCCAGAACTTACTCAGCAACTATCGTTAGGCTTAGTTGCAATTGCTGAAAGCTATCATTCGTTAGTTAAGACTATGAATCAATTCAAAAAGCTTCCAAAAGAATTATTGCAGGACTGTAATGATCAAATAGATATTCTTTTACCACCATTTGAAAAACCGTTGTTTTTATTTACATATATCGAACACATACCAAGATACATTAATGCGGTAATTATTCGTCTCGATAAATACTCACAAAGAAGACTAAAGGATGATGAGTTAATAAAGGATATTATTAGATTGCAAGATAAGTGGATCGAAAAAGTTGAAGAAATGGTCAAAAAAGATAAAACTATTCCAATGGAGTTTATTGAATTTCAGTGGGCACTTCAGGAACTTCGTGTTTCACTATTTGCTCAGGAACTTAAAACTCCTTATCCAATTTCAGTTAAACGAATGGATCGTCAATGGCAAGAGTTAGTGGATCTTCAATAATGGCACTAAAGAAAAAAATTATTAGTAAATTTTTTAATTATCGAATGACTGATAACGATAGTTGTAGCTTCAGGAATAGTAATTTTATAAATTGTTCCGTAGATGTAAGCGAATTAAATGGCGTACGTTCTATGCATATTGGCTCAGAGACTATTCAAAGCTCAATGAATATTGCCGACCCATTTTTTTTAGAACTTAACTATACAAAAGCTATGAGTCTTTGTTTTGTCTTTAATAAGTCACCAAAGGAAATTTTAGTTGTAGGGTTAGGCGGAGGTTCAATAGCAAAATTCTTTTATAAACATTCCAGAAAATCAGTAATCAATATTGTGGAATTAAATTCACAAGTTATAAATGTGGCAAAAGCTTATTTTAAAACCCCACAATCTAAACGCTTTAATATCATTGAAGGGGATGCAATTCGATATTTATTCGACTATGAGATGGAATATGATATTTTATTGTCTGATGCCTTTGATGATATTGGGATACCTGAGAATTTTTGTACGATGGAATATTTTTCATTATGTAAAAGTAGGTTAAGCCAACATGGAATTTTTATGATTAACTTGTGGGGCTCAGACCCAAAGACAATGCTTTATATTGACCGCATTAAATCTGTATTTGATGGAAGAGTTCTTTATGCCGCTACTGACAATCCAGGTAATATCATTGTATTTGCATTTAATTCGCTTCCATCAGAGTTAAGAATTGCCTCTTTAAAATTAAGAATAAAAGACCTAGAAAAGCAGTTTAACTTGAATTTAATGGTATATTTCAAACGCCTGATAGAAAGTAGTTCTAACAGTAATGAGCGTCGTATTAAATTCGAATAGGATATTAGTGAATCATAATTATTTTGCAAGCTGCCCTCGGGGTTTAGAAGACATTCTTATTCAAGAGCTGAACCAGATTAGCGCATCTGAAATTAAGAAAACTGATGGTGGCGTTAGTTTTTCTGGTTCACTCGAAACTCTATACAAAGCTAATTTGTCTAGTCGAATAGCTACAAGAATTTTATGTAGAGTTAAGGAAGGCAACTATATCAAGGAAGATGATATTTATAATGCTGCGCTTTCTGTTAAATGGACAGATCTTTTTGATATATCAAAAACAATCAAGGTAAGCACAACTGGTATTCAGTGCCCTTTGAAAAGCATTGATTTTATGACATTAAGAATTAAAGATGCTGTATGCGATCAGTTTAGAAATAAAATTAATCGTAGGCCAGATGTTGCTGTCAGAGATCCAGACGTTAGAATTCATTTATTTTTAGAAAAGAATACTTTTCAGTTGTATATAGATTCGTCAGGAATAGCCCTTTACCAACGTGGGTTTAGGAAAGATAGCGTTGAAGCTCCCCTTAGGGAAAATTTAGCAGCAGGTATTATATATCTGTCTGGATGGGCACCAGGCGAATCTTTTTTAGATCCAATGTGTGGAAGTGGTACATTTCTAATTGAGGCATCAATGATTGCAGCAAATCAAGCGCCGGGGCTAAAAAGAAAATTTGGTTTTGAAAGTTGGAAGAATTTTGATTCTGACCTGTTAAATAAAATTAAGTTAGGTTACGAAGCTCAAATTATTAAGGGAGAGCCATTAAGGGTATTTGGATCTGATAAAGACATACGGGCAATTCGTGTTGCAAAGAAAAACCTTGCTGCAGCCGGTTTTGAAGATTCCGTAGAGTTAAGCTGTAAGGACTTTAATCAAATAAAAGCCCCTAAAGACGCAGGCGTTCTAGTTGCTAACCCACCTTATGGGATTCGTATTGGGGAAGATGATGATTTAGCTGAGATCTACCCTTTATGGGCCTCTACACTAAAAAATATTTTTGCTGGTTGGAGAACATACTTTCTGACTAGTGACTTGAGAATGCCAAAACTTATGCGACTTTCACCTAGTAAAAAGACACCGCTTTATAACGGTGCCTTAGATTGTCGCTTATTTGAAATAAAGATGGTTGCAGGCAGCAACCGAAAATAATAACTTTATTTTAATACACTAAGTGCTGCTTCATAATTTGGCTCTTCAGTAATCTCAGAAACAAGTTCGCTATGAATAACCTTATTATTCTCATCAAGAACAATTACTGCTCGTGAAGTCAGGCCTTTAAGACTCGTATCTAAAATTGCAACACCATAATCGTTTGAAAATTTTTCATTATTTCTATAGGATGAAAGCGTGATGATTTTATCTGTACCCTCAGCCCCACAAAACCGTTTTTGTGCAAATGGTAGGTCAGCAGAAACACATAAAACTACTGTATTAGATAAGTGGCTAACTTCTTGATTGAATCGCTTCACGGATAAAGCGCATGTTGGCGTATCAATGCTTGGAAAAATATTAATTACTTTTTTTTGCCCACTAAAGATTTCTAACGTAACGTCTTCTCGCTTATTATTTGCTAAGTTAAAATCCTTAACATCGTCCCCTACCTGAGGAAATGTTCCACCAATTGAGACTGGATCACCTTTTAACATAACTTGACTCATAATGATTCTCCTTAAAATTTATAATAAATATTGGATTTGCAATCATTCTATCAAAGCTTCTAAGGTAAAATAATTTATATGTCGCAAATCGATAACATTCATTATATCCACCTTCGCTGCCATAGCGAATTTTCAATTTCAGATGGAATTGTAAGGATTCCTGAATATACAAAAAAAGCAAAAGAAATTGGTATGCCAGCATTAGGATTAACTGACCTAAGTAATACTTTTGGAGCTGTGAAATTCTATAAGTCTGCCCTTGAGTCGGGTATTAAACCAATCATTGGCTGTGATGTGTGGTTAGAAAATTTAGTTACTCGTGATCAGCCTTATCGTCTTTTAATACTTTGTCAGAATAAAAATGGCTTTCTAAACTTATCTGAACTTCTATCAAAAGCGTACCTTGAGAATCAGTATCGTGGGAGAGCTGAGCTAAAAAAAGAATGGTTTAATAAAGAAAACACTGTTGGATTACTTATGCTTTCTGGGGCTACCTCAGGAGAAATAGGGCAATTAATTATTCAAGGAAAATTAGATCAGGCTCATTTGGCCCTTCAAGAATGGAAAAGTATCTTAAGTGACAGATTTTATTTGGAGCTGCAAAGGCACGGCGAAGGAAATTTTAGACAGCAGCAAGAGAGGTATATTGATCAAGCGCTACATTTAGCAGTCGAGCATGGTGTTCCTGTAGTAGCAACTCACCCAATTCAATTTATGGCTGAAACAGATTTTATGGCGCATGAAGCCAAAACATGTATTGCTGATGGTTATGTTTTGGGAGACCAACGAAGGCCAAAACTATATTCCTCTGAACAGTATTTTAAGGACAGCGATCAGATGCAGGAATTATTTAAAGATATTCCCTCTGCAATTCATAACACCATTGAAATAAGTAGGCGCTGTAACTTTGAGTTCACTCTTGGAGATAGTTATCTTCCAAATTTCCCCATACCCGATGGTATAAAAATAGATGATTACCTTCTAATTGAATCAAAAAAAGGATTAGACCAGCGCATGAAATTACTCTATCCAGAAATTTCTGAGCGCGAGGATCAGTTACCTAAATATTTAGAGAGGCTTAATTTTGAAGTTAAGGTTATTAATCAAATGGGTTACGCTGGTTATTTCCTGATTGTTGCTGATTTTATAAATTGGTCAAAAACTAATGCTATTCCAGTTGGGCCTGGTCGAGGTTCAGGTGCAGGTTCTGTAGTTGCATTCAGTTTGGGCATTACAGACTTAGATCCATTAGCATATAACTTACTATTTGAGCGTTTTTTAAATCCAGAGCGTGTATCGATGCCTGATTTTGATATTGATTTCTGTCAAGAAGGCCGAGATCGGGTAATCGATTATGTCAAAGAAAAATATGGGGCTAATGCAGTTTCTCAGATTGCAACATTTGGAACAATGGCTGCCAGAGCAGTTTTAAGAGATGTTGGGAGAGCTCTCGATTTACCTTATCTTTTTGTTGATGGTATTGCTAAATTAGTTCCAAATGAACTAGGAATAACCTTAAAAGATGCGATTGATAAAGAACCTCAAATTAAGGAAAGAATCAAAAAAGAGGAAGAGGTTAAAGAATTATTTGAGCTTGCTCTAAAGCTTGAAGGCCTAGTGAGGAATGTCAGTATGCATGCAGGAGGAGTATTAATTGCCCCAAGTAAAATCTCTGCTTTTTCACCTATCTATTGCCAGCCTGACGGCGAAGGAGTTATTAGTCAATTTGACAAAGATGATGTTGAGTCAGTGGGCCTTGTTAAATTTGATTTTCTTGGACTTAGAACTCTAACTATTTTATCTATGGCTTTAGAAAATGCTAACAATATTAGAGTAAAAGAAAATCTTGATCTAATTAATTTAGAAACACTACCTATTAATGACAAATCTACCTTTGATCTTTTGAAGTCTTCAAATACTACCGCAGTATTTCAATTGGAATCCCGAGGTATGAAGGATATGTTAAAACAAGCTAAGCCAGATTGTTTTGAAGATATTGTTGCTCTCGTTGCCCTTTATCGTCCAGGCCCTATGGACCTTATTCCAGATTTTTGTCGTAGAAAGCATGGACAACAAACTGTTTCATATCCTCATCCTGCAACTGAATCAATCCTTAAGGAAACATATGGTATTGCGGTTTATCAAGAGCAAGTTATGCAAATTGCACAGGTTGTTGCTGGTTATAGCTTGGGGGAAGCAGATCTCTTAAGGCGAGCTATGGGAAAAAAGAAGCCTGAGGAGATGGATGCGCAACGCACAATTTTTATTGAAGGAGCAATGAAGAATGACCTGAGCAACAAACAGGCTAGTGATTTATTCGATTTATTAGAAAAGTTTGCTGGCTATGGGTTTAATAAATCTCATGCAGCTGCATATGCAAAAATTGCTTATCAAACAGCTTTTTTAAAGGCACATTACCCATCTGCTTTTATTGCAGCATCTATGTCTGCTGATATGAATAATACCGATAATATTCATTTATTATTTGATGATTGTTCCTTGAATGGCATTGAGCTTCTCGGCCCAGATATTAATCTTAGTGACTTTAAATTTATGCCAGTTACTCAAAAAGAAATTCTTTATGGATTAGGTGGCTTAAAGGGAACGGGTCTTTCTGCAATTGATGTTATTTTAGAGGAAAGAAATGAAAACGGTCCCTTTCTTTCTCTATTTGATTTTACGTCCAGATTAGACTTAAGAAAAGTTAATCGGCGAGCCATTGAGTCACTGATTCGTGCAGGTGCATTTGATAAATTAAATTCGAATAGAGCAAGTTTATTAGCCAGTGTTAATCTTGCAATAAGTCTAGCCGATCAAGCCAATGCGAATCTTGGACAAAATAGTCTTTTTGCTGAAGCTGATACTCAAAAAATTAATTTGATTGAAATGGTGCCATGGGAAGACAAGCAACAACTTTCAGAAGAAAAAATAGCGATTGGGTTTTATTTTAGTGGCCATCCATTTAAGTTTTATCAAAAAATTATTAGTGGATTTGTATCAGAAAATTTAACTGATCTCAAGCCTAGAGAATCTTCTTATCTTATAGCTGGAATTATCTCTGCTATTAGAATTCGAATGACTTCTAGAGGAAAAATCGCAATTGTGACGCTTGATGATGGCAAAGCAAGGATTGAAATGTTTGTAGGTAATGCTGTTCTCAATGAAGCTCAATCCTTATTAAAAGAAGACCAACTATTGATTGCTGAGGGAAAAGTCAGTCATGATGATTTTTCAGGAGGAAATCGTGTAAGTGCAATTAAGGTTTATGATCTGATGAGCATCCAATCTTCTAAAGCAGCACTCCTAACTATATCAATGAACGGCCAGGCGGATGCAAAAAAACTAAAAGTACTGTTAAGACCTTATTCGAGAGAAAATTTTCATACTTCATTAAAAAGGTGCAAAGTAAAAGTAGAATATCAAAATAGCAATGGAAAAGTGGAGTTACTTTTAGGCCCAGAATGGGATGTTAGCCTTCATGAGGATTTAATCTCAGGACTTTCTAAATCCTTTCACGATGAAAATGTAAAAATCCTTTATAATTAGCATCAAATTAAAAATTAAAACTATCTAATATGAAGCGTCACTATTTGCAATTTGAAAAATCTCTAGAGGCTCTAGAGACAAAAATTAATAGTCTACAAAAGGCACATGAGGAGCACCCTTCTCTCGATATTTCTCGAGAACTTAAAAGCTTAGTGGAAAAAGCTTTTAATGCTACTAACGAAATTTATCAAAACTTAACTCCATGGCAAATTTCTCAAGTATCACGACACCCTCAAAGGCCTTATTCATTAGATTATATTAATCATATATTTTCTGATTTTCAGGAGCTTCACGGCGATCGAGCATACGGTGATGATCCAGCTATAGTGGGGGGCTTAGCTACCTTTGAAGGGCAATCAATTATGGTGATAGGGCATCAAAAGGGACGCGATGTTAAAGAGCGACAAATGCGTAATTTCGGAATGCCAAGACCCGAAGGCTACAGGAAGGCTCTGCGACTTTTTAGACTTGCAGAGAAATTTGACCTTCCTATAGTTACACTAATTGATACTCCAGGAGCCTATCCAGGAATTGGAGCTGAAGAAAGAGGTCAGTCAGAAGCTATTGCTAGAAATTTATATGTAATGGCGGATTTAAAAACACCAATCATTGGATTATTAATTGGTGAAGGTGGCTCAGGTGGAGCCCTAGCCTTAGGGGTTGTTGATTCTTTAATAATGCTAGAATTTTCAACTTATTCAGTGATTTCTCCTGAGGGCTGTGCCTCTATATTATGGAAAAAACAAGAAATGGCAGAAAAAGCAGCAGAACAACTAGGTATTACAGCTGATAGATTAAAAAAATTAGGTTTGGTAGATTTAATAGTATCTGAGCCAGTAGGTGGTGCACACCGCGACCCAATAAAAATTATGGACAACGTAAAAGCTGTTCTTAAAAAAGAGCTAATTAAACTGAAAAAGCTATCAATAGATACATTATTATTAGATAGATATCAAAAATTAATGAGCTTTGGCCAAGTCGAAGAAATTGGTAAATAACCAAGAAATTCTTCTAAATGCTATTCGGCAGTCTTATCAACAATCTCTTGTTCAATTCAAAAAGCCTAAAGTAATTAGTGTTGCATTAAGTGGAGGCTGTGACTCTATGGTCCTTCTTCATGCATTAAATGAGCTCAAAGATGAATTAAATTTCAAACTAAATGCAATACATATTCATCATGGTATTAGTCCCAATGCAGATAAGTGGTTATCTTTTTGTGTTAATGAATGTGAAAAAATAAAGGTAACTCATAAAGAAAAAAAAATTGATATTCAATCAGAAAGGCATCTTGGAGTTGAAGGTGCAGCAAGAAAATTAAGGTACGAGGCACTTAATAAATTACGAGAAGAAACACTTACAAGTGCACACCATCAAAATGATCAGGCTGAAACATTATTCTTGCAATTAATTCGTGGAAGTGGATTAAAGGGGTTAGCGTCGATGCCTCATTATCATGAGAGGCGGGATATATGGAAGCCTTTATTAAATGTTAATCGTGAAACTATAAAAGAATATGCAGAATTAAATAACGTTTTATTTATTGAGGATGAGAGCAATCTAGATATGCATTATGATCGAAACTTCTTAAGGCATGAAATATTTCCTATTTTAACAGAGCGTTTCCCTCATTTAGTTAAAACCCTTAGTCGATCAGTAGATCATATTGCAGAGGGATTGAATTTAACTGAGACTATTGCTAAGGAAGATGCTAAAAGTTTTTTTTCAGATGATCTTAGCCGTCTTTCATTAATGATGATAAAAGAATTGCCAAAGGATAGGGTTATTAATCTAATTCGTTGGTGGTTAAATAAAAATAATATTTTAATGCCTTCAAAGAAAACTATAGATAATCTTTATGAACAAATCATAAAAATTAAAAAAGATAATTCACTTTTAATAAAAATTTCAGAGAAAATGAATGTACGAGCATTTCAAAACGAACTCTGGTTAGTAAAATTTGAACCTCTTCTAGAGCCATATGAAATTATTTGGCGAGGCGAAGATAAAGTTCTACTTCCAGATCAATCCCAGTTAATTTTTCAGCCTGTAAAAGGGGCTGGGTTTTCATTAGAAAAATTGGGAGTTACTGCGTTAAGGATCCAAAATCGAATAGGAGGTGAGAAATTTAAGCCCAGCTTAAATCAGCCCTCAAGAACTCTTAAATACCTCCTTCAAAAATCTAAAATTCCCCCATGGCAGCGAGAAAAAATTCCATTAATATTTTCAGAAGATATATTAGTAGCGGTGCCTAATTTCGGAATTCATCACAGGTTCGTTGCAGACAAAGATAAAATAGGCTTAACTATTAAATGGATAAATAATGAGCCTCAAATTTAGATTACTTATATATATTAATTTATTACTTTTGGTTGCAATCTTTATTGGTCTTTTTGCAATAATTTCATCTGCAAAAAATAATGTAAGGCAAGAAATATTATCAACCCAATCCCTTGCAGTTTTTGCAATAGAAAATGGAATAGAAAAAAATCCTGAAATTTATTTGCGTCAAGAAAAAGAGGGCTCACTAGGATTGGCAAACCTGAATGAATTACGGCACCTAAAGATACAATTTTTCAATAAAAATAATCAATTAAGGGACCAAACAAGCTCAGATTTATCTATGCTAACTATACCCCCTAATTGGTTTATTTCTATTATGGAAGATTTTTCAACAATACTTCCTGAAAAGAGAATTAATATCAAGATAGAAGGAAAAGAATTTGGCTATATATTGATTAATCCGGAACCTACATATGAATATTCTGAAATATGGCAACAAATAATAAGTGGTTTTTTGGTCATTTTACTTTTTTTTGGTCTTGTAAATATTATGATATTTGTAGTCTTCTATCACACACTAAAACCAATAAATTCGATCATTGAAGGGTTTCAAAAATTAGAAGATGAGAATTATAAAGCGAGAATTAAAAAAACAAATATCAAAGAACTAGATATTATTGGTAAGAAGTTTAATGAAATGGTTAAAAAATTAAGGGAAGGAAACGTTAAGATTCATAAGTTAAGTCAGGATTTAATTAATGTTCAGGAGCAAGAAAAAAAAGAATTAGCAAGAAATCTACATGACGAATTCGGGCAATCACTCACTGCAATTCAAGCTGAAGCTGCTTCAATAAAAAAGAGTAAAAAAGAAGAATCTACGATTCTGGCACTGAATAGCATTATTAAGATTTCAAAAAATATGATGCTTTCAACTCGGGAGCTTATAAAAAAATTAAGTCTAGGCATTCTTGAGGAGATGGGCTTTGAAATTGCTATTACTGACCTAGTTAATAATTGGTCTAAAAGGAACTCAAGTTCAAAGCTAAATTTTTTTTATGATAGAAATTTAGATAATTTAATTCCATCATCATTTGAGGGTCAAATTTACCGTATCGTCCAAGAGGCACTTACAAACATTACTAAGCATTCGATTTCTAAAATAGTTAATATTAGTATTCTTTTAAAAAATAATAAGAAAAATCTTGAAATTAAAATTTTTAATAATGGCGTAAAAAATAAACTAAATAAAGAAAATGGCATTGGACTGTTGGGAATGATTGAGCGAGTAAATCAAATGAACGGTACTATCTATTTTAAGAAAAAAAATAATTTCGAAATTATTATTATTTTAAAGATTGCCTCATGATTAAATTAATTCTAGTTGATGACCATGATATCGTTCGAGCTGGACTCAGAAGGCTCCTTGAGAATCAAAAAAATATTAATATAGTAGGAGATTTTGGAAGCGGTGAACTTGCCTATCAGTTTTTAAGAGAAAATACGGTTGATGTAATCGTGATGGATCTTTCTATGCCGGGAAAAGGAGGTATTGAGTCTACTCGGCAAATAAAAAAACAATTCCCAAAAATTAATATTTTAATTTTATCGATGCATGATAATTCAACAATGGCAAAAAAAGTATTAGATGCAGGAGCGACTGGTTATATTTTAAAAAATGATATTGCAGATGATTTAATTAACGCTATATATTCCGTAAGCAAGTCAGAGGCTGTTTTCTCAGAATCAATTAAAAAATCCCTAGCATCTAAGAGTAAAAATATTTTAAGCAGTCTAAATGATAAAGAGTTAGAAATATTGAAATCTTTAGCCAAGGGTAATGACCTAAAAATTATTGCTACTGATATTAATATAAGCTATAAGACAGCAGCAAATTATCAGACGTCAATAAAACATAAATTAGAATTAAAAACATCGATGGATTTATTTAAAATAGCAAAAGATAATGATTTAATATAATAATTGAATAATTCATGCCTTTAGATTTTCAGGAAAAATTCCTATATTAATCATAGTCATACTTATGTACAATTCCGTCTATATTTTAAAAAAGATTAATTATCATGAAATTTGTTTTACAGTTATTAACCTTAATTTTTATATCAAATTTACTCATTGCTGAAGAAAATCTAGTTCTTGATAAAATTGATGTTTATACAGCGACTCCACTTCCATCAATTGGACTTCCAATGGATATGGTCCCTGCAAACATTCAAATAGTCGATCAGGAAAAAATATCGGAGCAGAGTGGGGTTTCTATTGCAGATTATATGGTAAACAACCTTCAAGGAGTTACCGTTAATGAAATTGCAGGAAATCCATATCAGCTTGAGATAAATTATCATGGCTATAACGCAACCCCAATTGCAGGAAATCCACAGGGGCTTTCAGTTTATGTTGATGGTGTTAGGGTTAATGAGCCATTTAGTAATACTGTTATGTGGGATTTGATCCCTAGCTTCTCAGTAGATAAGATGCAAATGATTGGTGGTTCAAATCCAGTTTTCGGCTTAAATACGCTAGGCGGCTCATTGTCAATGCAAACTAAATCTGGTCGAACATTTAATAAATCTGCAATTGATATTTCGGCTGGTTCTTGGGGAAGAAAGGTTGGTTTATTAGAGTCGGGTGGGGTTTCTAAAGACGGTAAATTTGACTATTACCTTGGCTATGAGCATTTTTCAGAAGATGGATGGCGAGACTTTTCTCCGACACATGTTAATCAATTATTTTCAAAAATAGGCTGGGATACTGAAAAAGCACGTTATGAGGTTAGTTATACGGGAGCACATAATTTAATGATTGGTAATGGCCTAACACCAAAAGAATTGTTGGGTAATGACCGCACAGGTATTCATACGCTAGAAGATCAAACTGATAATAATTTTGGGAGGTGGGTGCTAACCTCAACAAATTTCATTGATGAAATGACTATGCTATCCTCGAACGCCTATTATCTTCGTTCAGACCGAACAACCTTTAATGGTGACCTGAATGATGATTTTTGTTCGACTGATATGGGAAATGAAGATGAATGTTCTACTGAGTCACTCGAGGCTTTCGATTTTGATGGCACCCAAAACTTAAAAGAAGGTGTCTTTAATAGAACTATTACAAAACAAGATGCTTATGGAGCAAATGCTCAAATTACATTTGATCATGATTACAAGCAGAGAAAAAACCAGTTAGTTATTGGTTCTGGTATTGAATACTCACTAATTAAATTCAAACAATCTGGTCAAGAAGTTGCAACATTAGATGCGAGTGGTTTCTTTACCGGTGCTTTGGAGGAAGAAGAGCAATCGACAGGCCTTACAGGAAAAACTAAAACTTTTGGTATTTTTGCAACTAACACGCATTCTTTATCAGATCAATTAAGTATTAATACAGCTGTTAGATATAACTTTATTCAGGTAGACAATCATGATACTTTTAATACTCCTGGCGGTGACGCATCCTTAACTGGGAAGCATCATTATGAAAGATTTAATCCTTCAATTGGTATAACCTTCTCTCCAACGAAAAACTATACTACTTATGCTTCATATAATGTGTCGAGTCGAGCGCCAACGAGTATTGAATTAGGTTGTGCAAATCCAGACCAACCATGTAATCTTCCAACACAAATGGCTGATGATCCACCACTAGACCAGGTGGTTGCTAAAACATTAGAATTTGGTGCTCGTGGCCGGCTATCGAATGGTATAAAATGGAATGCAGCTATTTATAGTGCGGCTAATCATGATGACATTATATTTGTAAATGCGAGTTCCGCCTCCGGAGCAGGCTATTTTTCAAATGTTTCAAAGACAAAAAGACAAGGTGTTGATCTAGGCTTAGCATTTGATATCAATAAGGCATCAATGAATATTAATTATGGATTCCTTCTAGCTCGTTATGGAAGTGAAATTAATTTACCAAATGAAGTAAATAGTTCAGCTTCGAACGATTTAATCTTAGTAAAAAAAGGCGACTACTTACCTAATATGCCAAAACATCATTTAAAAATTAGGTCTGATTATAAATTTAGCTCAAAATTCAAGGTTGGCGCAACTATTTCTGCTTTCACAAAATCTTATATGATGGGAAATGAAAATCAAGAGCATGATTCCTCTACTGGTAGTGGACTACAGGGAGAAACTCCGGGATATGCAATACTTAATATGGATTCTGAATACAATTTCAAGGATGGGTGGAATCTTTACTTTAAAGCCATTAATGTTCTTGATCAAGCATATTACACTGGTGGACGCTTAGCAGAAAGTTCAGTGAATACTTCTGATAGGCTCCATTCAGGCGATGAAGCCGAAGGAGTTGCCAGCTTGATTCCAGGGTCTCCACAAGCAGCCTGGATCGGGCTTCGTCACGAATTCTAATATTTTTTTCTTAAGTTAGATATTGTATAATATGTTTTTTTAAAGGCATATTATGACAATTGGAACACCTCTGTCTGGCAGTGCTACTCGCGTTATGCTTTTAGGAAGTGGCGAGCTTGGAAAGGAAATTATTATTTCTTTACAAAGGTTGGGGGTAGAAGTTATTGCAGTTGACCGATATTTAAATGCTCCTGGACATCAGGTAGCCCATCGCTCTCATGTAATCGACATGACCAACAAACAAGCCCTAAAAAATATCATAGACCTTGAAAATCCTCATTATATTGTTCCTGAAATTGAAGCAATAAACACAGCCTTGTTAGCTGAAGTTGAAGCTAAACAACAATCAATTATTGTACCTAGCGTTAAAGCAGTTCAATTAACAATGGATCGTGAAGGTATTCGAAAGCTAGCAGCAGAAACATTAAGTATTTCAACCTCAGCCTATATTTTTGCCAGAAGTGTTGAAGAGCTCAAAGAGGGTATCTTGAGTAAAGTTGGATTTCCTTGTTTTGTAAAACCAACTATGTCTTCGTCGGGTAAAGGTCAGTCAAAAGTCATGGTTGAGTCTGACATTGAAGATGCATGGAATTACGCGGCTTCAGGGGGCCGAGTAAATCAAGGAGTAGTAATTGCTGAGGCTATGATTGATTTTGATTATGAAATAACATTATTAACAGTGAGATCTAAAGATAGCCATGGAGAAATCCAAACAAATTTCTGTGAGCCAATTGGACATCGTCAAGAAAGTGGAGATTATATAGAAAGTTGGCAACCCCAGCCAATGAAAATTGAAGCATTAAATCAATCGAAAGTTATAGCTAAAAAGGTAACTGAGGCTTTAGGAGGATTGGGTTTGTTTGGAGTTGAGTTATTTATTAAAGATGACAATGTTTGGTTTTCTGAAATAAGTCCTAGGCCTCATGACACAGGTATGGTGACGATGGCTACGCAGAAACAATCTGAATTTGAATTACATGCTAAAGCTATTTTAGGGCTTCCTGTTGACACCTCACTTAATAACGCAGGCGCAAGTGCAGTAATATATGGACAACATGATGCCAAGAATATTAATTTTAGTGGGGTAGAGGAAGCATTATCTATTAAAGGTATTGATGTACGGTTATTTGGAAAGCCTGAGTCTTTTAAAAAGAGAAGAATGGGAGTTGTTTTAGCATCATCAGAAAATATTACTTTAGCTAGAGAAAATGCAACTAAAGCACAGGCCTTAATAATCCCCATAATAAAGTAATGTCATATTAGAATTTTTAGTAATTAATTGTGCTAAAATTCGCGCCTTATTAAAAATTTTTGGTGTCTCACATGTCCCGTAAGTTACGAAATATTGCCATAATCGCTCACGTTGATCATGGTAAAACGACTCTTGTCGACAAACTCCTTCAACAATCTGGAAGTTACGCAGACCATCAACAGGTCACTGAGCGGGTAATGGACTCAAATGATATTGAAAAAGAGCGGGGTATTACAATCCTTGCTAAGAATACTGCTGTGACCTACGATGGTCATAATATCAATATTGTTGATACACCTGGCCATGCTGATTTTGGTGGGGAGGTTGAGCGTGTATTAGGTATGGTAGACGGAGTTGTATTATTAGTTGATGCAGTTGATGGACCAATGCCGCAAACACGATTTGTGACCAAAAAAGCATTAGCATTAGGGCTTAAGCCTATTGTAGTTCTTAATAAAATTGATCGACCTGGAGCAAGATGTGATTGGGTCATTAATAAAACTTTTGATTTGTTTGCAAACCTAGGAGCAACAGATGAACAGCTTGATTTTCCTGTTGTTTATGCTTCAGCGTTAAATGGATACGCTAAGCTTAATGAAAAAGATGAATCTGAAACAATGAAACCCCTATTTGAGACAGTGCTTAACCATGTTAAGGCCCCTGAAGGAGACCCTAAAGCTTCATTACAGTTTCAAATTTCTGCTTTAGATTACTCAACCTACACAGGAAGAATGGGAATAGGTCGAATCAGAAATGGTGTATTAAAACCTGGAACAGTAGTAGCAGTAATGTTGGGTGATAAGAAGATTGGACAAGGACGTATCAATGAAGTTTTTGGCTTTAAAGGGCTTGAGAGAGTTACAGTAAACGAGGCAGAAGCTGGAGATATTGTTATTGTTACAGGCATTGATGACGTGGGAATTGGCGTTACAATTGCAGACAATGAAAATCCTGTCGGACTTCCAATTATTGCAATAGATGAACCCACACTAAATATGGATTTCATGGTGAACAGTTCACCATTGGCAGGCAAAGAAGGTAAATTTGTTACCAGTCGCCAAATACGTGAACGTCTCACTAAAGAACTATTAGTAAACGTTGCATTGCGTGTTGAAGATACGGACGATGAAACTGTTTTTCGTGTATCAGGAAGGGGAGAGCTTCATTTAACTATACTTCTAGAAAATATGCGCAGAGAAGGGTTTGAAATAGCAGTTGGGAAACCGCGTGTGGTTTTTAAGGAAATAGATGGCGAAAAATGTGAGCCATATGAAAGCTTAACAGTCGATATTGAAGATGAAACTCAAGGTTCGGTAATGGAAGAGCTAGGCCGACGAAAAGGTGAGTTAACTAATATGGAGTCAGATGGATTGGGTAGAACAAGATTAGAGTATAAAATTCCAGCAAGAGGTCTTATTGGATTCCAAGGTGAATTTTTAACTATGACAAAAGGAACTGGTCTTATGTCTCATATTTTTGATGAGTATGCTCCAGTAAAATCTGAAATTCCAGGACGTCGAAATGGGGTATTAATTTCTTCAGAAAAAGGAGAAGCTGTAGCATTTGCTTTATGGAAACTTCAGGATAGGGGAAAAATGTTTGTAAGCCCAGGCGAAAAACTTTACCAAGGCATGGTAATTGGTATCCACACTCGAGACAACGACTTAATTGTTAACCCAATAAAAGGTAAGCAACTTACTAATGTTAGATCATCAGGAACTGATGAAGCAGTAAGATTAATTACTCCAATTATAATGAGCTTGGAGTATGCAGTTGAGTTTATTGATGACGATGAGTTAGTGGAAATTACCCCAACATCATTAAGAATTAGGAAGAGATATTTACTTGAACATGAAAGAAAAAAAGACAATAAATCAGTAACTTAACTAAGATTCCTGAGAATTTACATAATCTTCATAGTTACCAGTAAAGTCAATAATTTCATCTTTTTTGATCTCCAAAATTCGGGTCGCAATAGAGCTAACAAATTCTCGATCATGAGTTACAAAAAAGAGAGTACCTTTAAATTTATCAAGTGCTGTATTTAAGGATTCTATCGATTCCATATCCATATGATTAGTAGGTTCATCAAGAAGTAGAATATTTGATCTTGAGAGCATTAATTTACCAAAAATCATTCTACCTTGTTCTCCACCAGACAGAACCTTAACTTTTTTCTTAAAATCTTCACCAGAAAAAAGAAGCCTACCAAGCATGCTTCGTATAACTTGATCATCATCTTCGGGTCTACTCCATTGGGACATCCATTCAAATACAGTATTGTCTTTTTCAAATTCTTCAGTGTGATCTTGAGCAAAGTAACCTAATCTTGCTTTATCTGTCCATTTAATTGAGCCTTCAGTTGGTGTGATCATATTACCAATAATCTTGAGCAACGTAGATTTACCGATTCCATTCTCACCAATAATTGCAATCTTTTCTCCAGCCTCCACCATAAAGTTTTTGTTATTAAAGAGTGGCTCATCAAATGTATGTGACATTTTATTAACAATTAGTGCTTGCCTATAAATTCTATCTTTATCATCGTATTCATAACGAATGAATGGATATTGACGACTAGATGGTCTCATATCCTCTACTTTTATCTTATCAATTTGTTTTGCTCGTGAGGTGGCTTGCCTAGCCTTTGATGCATTAGCAGAAAATCTTCTAACAAAATCTTGTAACTCTGAAATTTGCTGTTTAGCTTTATCATTAGCCTTTAATTGCTGAGCCTTAACAAGGGTGCTAGCTTCCATAAAGTCATCATAATTTCCTGGGTAGATAGTTAATTTTGTATAATCCATGTCAGCTGTATGTGTACATACTTGGTTTAAGAAATGGCGATCATGTGAAATTATAATCATGGTTGAATTTCTATTGTTTAATATATTTTCTAGCCATCGAATAGTATTTATATCTAGATTATTGGTTGGTTCGTCTAGTAATAAAATATCTGGATCAGCAAAAAGTGCCTGTGCAAGTAAGACTCTTAATTTCCATCCTGGTGCCACCTCACTCATAGGACCCTCATGCTGATCATTTGGAATTCCCACTCCAGATAAAAGCTCTCCGGCCCTGGCTTCCGCCGTATATCCGTCATATTCAGCATAAACTCCTTCTAACTCAGCTGCTTTCATATAGTCATCTTCAGTTGCTTCTGGGTTAGCATAGAGACGGTTCTTCTCCTCATTAGCATCCCACATTTCTTGGTGCCCCATCATAACGACATCAATAACTCTTAGTTCTTCATAAGCAAATTGATCTTGACGTAACCATGCCATTCTTTCAGAAGTATCGAGCGCAGTGCTCCCACCAGAAGGTTCTAGCTCTCCTGCTAGTATTTTCATAAATGTTGATTTACCACATCCATTAGCTCCAATGAGCCCATAGCGATTTCCATCGCCGAATTTTACTGAAATATCTTCAAATAATGGTTTTGAACCAAATTGCATTGAAATGCTGTTTGTTATTAGCACTGACTAGTTCCTTAACTTCGTTTATTGAAATTTATTATATTGAACAACTTGTTCGATTGGCAGTTGTCCTGGCCTCGGCCATGGCTCCTGAATTGATTTCCCTATAGCGATAAACATAGTAGGTATGTGATCATTGGGGAGGTTAAGTAATTTAGCCACTGCATCAAAATCGAAGCCATCCATAGGGCAGCTATCATACCCTAAATCCTTTGCGACTAACATTAAATTCATTGCTGCCATCCCACATGAGCGCATAACTTCATCTCTTTGCGCTTCAGGTTTATCTTTGTAATAACTTGATATTGCTAAGACTAGATTTTCTCTTACATTTACTGGTGCATTCTTCCAGTAACGGTCTGGATTTTTATTCCATGCCATTAGATCTCCAGTAAGCACGATGAGTAATGAAGCGTCTGTTACTTGCGATTGATCCCAGCTAACCTTCTTTATTTCCTCTCTTAATAACTTGTCAGTAACTAAACGAAATCGCCAATGCTGTATGTTAAAAGCTGTAGGTGAAAGTATCGCTAAATTCATTAGTTGGTCTATTTCAGATCTTGTGAGTTCATGTGTTGGGTCGAAAGCTTTATGCGATCGCCTTAATTTGATTGTGTCCTTGAGTTCCATATATTCCTTAAATGTTAGGGTAGGTAATACCCGTGATAATTAAATGTTCATTGCCTGAGGGTTTATGCCATATGACTTCATCATCAATTTTAGCGCCAATTAATGCTTTTGCAAGAGGAGAAACGTAACTAATTTTACTAAGCTTAATATCTGCCTCGTCTTCGCCAACAATAATAAAGCTGAGAGTGTCTCCGTTAAAATTTTCAATTGCAACATTCGCAGAAAATAAAACAATATCTTTGGGTTGATGTTCTGGATTTATTACTATTGCCGAATCTATACGAGCTAAATAGTAACGAATTTCACGTTCAATCCGCATTTTTTTTTCTTTAGAAGTAGGACTGTCATCGCTCAATAAGTAAGCTCGATCGGATTCAATTTTTGTGACGGCCTCATGGAGCATTTTTAGACCATTGGGTGTTACGTAATTTATTTCTTTACTAATAATTCGCTCTGGAATATCAATCCCAGCATGTTCTAAATCATTTTCTTTAACAAAAGCTCTACTCATTTTTTCTTTTTATTCAATAATTTATTTAATTTATTTAATGTTATTTATTATATGTATAAATAACATTAAATTTTGATTTTATTTGTTATCTGTTATTTTACTATATTCATTATCCTGCCTTAAATTCAGTTTGCATTTAGTATATTAATTTCGTAATAACTCCCAAAATTCTTTAAGTTTTGATCTTGATGGACTACGATTTGTTATATAGATAATGTGCTCATCTTCATTTGCATTCTTTTTTAATTCAATACCCCATAACCCATTAATTTCATTTGGTAGCATTGAGTATCGAATGTCAAAAATTTGATTTGGATTATTTTTTGACACAGCAATATAACCATTGCTAAACCACTCAAATCTTTTTATATCTTTTGCTTGTTGTGAGTTTTTGTTAAGCCATGGAAAATCTTGATCAATATTAAGCTTTTTTGTTCTTTCACCTTCATATATTATTTGTTTGGGCAGCAGAGCTATTCCATCAGTATAAAAATAACTAGTTGTTTCATATATGGACTTCCATAGAAAGAGATTACCAATTGTTGGCTTTACTTGAATTCTTTCAATAGTATGCCCTCTATCTATAGCCAGATCTTTTGCTATATTTTTAGCTTTATTATGTTGAACTACACCTAGCCCTAAGTAAAGCAGACCCCAAATTAATGCTAGTTTTGCAAGAAGTGTTTCTTTAAAAAATATACTCATTAATATTAATATTAGTATTGGTAATGTGAAGAGTGGGTCGATAATAGAAATATTATTCCATGAGATACGATTATAGCTAAAGGGCCATAACAATAAAGTCCCATAACTAGTGCAGGCATCTAACAGACCATGAGTTCCATAGCCGAGTGTCGAGAAGATCCATGCTTGCTTAAAGGATAAGCTTTTTTTAAGTCTTAAAATAAAAAATAATATAGATGCACAAATTAAACCACCAATGGGTATAAAAACTAAGGAATGTGAAAATTGACGATGATATTCTAGAAAGAGGAGAGGGTCCTGCTCTGATCGAATAAAAATATCAAGGTCGGGAGCCATACCTGATAAAAATCCAAGAATACCTGCACTAACTAAGTACCTTTTATTTTTTACTGTTGATTGAGCGACGGATGCTCCAATAACTCCCTGACTTATGGGATCCATCGTTAGTGGGCTTTTTTTAGATTAGTTCTAGATTTCAGGAACAGCTCTTTAAATTGAATATAGTCAGTTGCTACGGGAAATTGAGGAAATTCGGTGATTAATTTATCTGGAGGGCAGAATAATATCCCTGCATCTGCTTGCCTCAACATTCCAATATCATTGTATGAATCTCCTGCTGAAACTACTTGTAAATTAAGTCCTTGGAGCGCTTTTACAGCTTTAGTTTTCTGGTCTTCTTGTCTAAGTTTATACCCTGAAATTTCACCATTATTTTTGACGATCAAATTATGACAAAATAAGGTTGGATAATCCAATTGCTTCATTAATGGCCCTGCAAATTGATAAAAGGTATCAGAAAGAATAATTACTTCAAATTCTGATTTTAACCATTTAAGAAATTCTTGAGCACCTTCTAATGGAGATAGTGTTGCGATGACTGACTGTATATCATTAAGTTTTAAATTATGTTGCTTTAGGATATTAATCCTACCCCGCATTAAGACATCATAATTTGGGATATCTCGTGTGGTTAGCTTAAGTTCTTCAATACCTGATTTTTCGGCAAATTTTATCCAAATTTCTGGGAGTAAAACTCCTTCTAGATCAATACAAGCTAACATGATTTATCCTTGATTATTTTTTTTGCATTACATCAAAAGCTAATACTATTCGATTTTTTTTATTATATTGTATTCTCAAACGCTAAGTTTTTTTTAACGTAAAGCGATCATTTATTATGATTTCAAAGACAATAAAAATTAACTCCTATTATAACTCTATCTTTATTTCCTCCATAAACCGAAGAATGATTTCTATCAGAAGGGAAGATTGTTATTAAGCCTTTAGTAGGAAGAATATCTTTGTTTGGTTCGTAAAGCTTCAAAATACCTGGCTCACTGCAGCCTTGATCTCCGACTGAAAGGTAATAAACAAGACTGTACTTTTGTTTTGCTAAATTAAGAATAGGGTCTTTGTCTCTCGAGCTAATGTGATTGTGGACCCTCGTGCCACCCCCAGCTCCAAAGATGCTAAAAAAAGACTCATCTACAAAAATTTTCGAATTAAAAGTCTTGATTAAAATTCTTTCGAAGTCTTCTGCTAAGTATTTTATAATAGGATGATGTTGATTATCTCGAAATAGTTCATAAAGAGAGCCTCTAGTATTTCCAAAACTAGGATCTTTTTCTTTCTCTAAGTTTGATGATTTTAATTCATATAGACAGGTAAGTAGTTCTTCTTCTACAGCTCTTTCCAACATAAATACTTTGCGGGGAAGGTCAAGATTACAATCCATGTTTTTTTTATTGGCAGCACTAACTTCGAAAGTTTTTTGCGGCTTTCTTGCCTGCAAAACGCTCAATAAAAAACTATAGGATCCTGACTCAGGATCAATATGGTTTGCTCTTTCTATGCTTGTGATTGCAGAGTCTATATCTCCTTTACCATAAAGAATAATACCTAAGGTATAGTAGACATTTGCAATGTCAGGCTCCAAAATTAATGCTTGCCTGCAGATTGCTTCAGCCTCGTCTAACCTCCCCAAATCCTTTAGTGTGATACCCAGACCGCAATGAGCTACTACATAGTCTGGTTTTAAGGCTATAGCTTGCCTATACCCTTGTTCAGCCTCATCTAACCTACCTAGGTCATGAAGTGTCATACCTAAGATGCAGTGGGCGTCGGAAAAGTCTGGCTGCAGTGCTATTGTTTTTTTTAAGCTTACCTCACCTTCTTCTAATCTCCCAAGTTCTGAAAGCGCTTTACCCATCATGAAATGTGCATGGATATAGTTTGATTGAATTGTAATGGCTTTTTTGAAGGGCGCTATAGACTCTTCTAGGTTACCTAGTTCGTATAAAATAATTCCAAGATTACTATGGGCCTCGACATCATTAGGGCCAAGTTCAGCTGCTTTTTTGTTAGCATTTAATGCTTCGGTAAGTTTACCCGTGTCCTTATGAACAGCTGCCAGAAGTTTCCATGCAAATTGATGGTATGGAAATTGTTGTATAGTTTGGATTATTGCCTTCTCAGCATCTTCGTAATTTCTATTTTGATAGAGATCAAGAAGCTTAATTAATAATTCCTGAGGAGGGCTCTTAGCATTTTTCCTTTTTTTTTCTTCTGCAATTTTCTTACGCTTCTCAGAAAGTGTTAGGATTTTCATATTAATAAGATAGCATCAGAGACTATAAAAATTAACACCAATCATAACCCGATCGGTTTTTCCACCATAAACTGCAGAGTGTAACCTACTAGAGGGAAAGATTATTATCATACCGTTATTGGGAAGAATATCTTCGTCGGGCTCGTAAAGTTTTAAAATGCCCGGCTCCTTGCAATCTTGATCTCCTACAGAAAGATAATACACAAGGGAGTACTTTTGCTTACCTAAATTGAATCCGATATCCTTGTCAAAATCCATTATATGCTTATGAGGAGTTAAGCCTCCGCCAGCACCCAAAATATTAAAGAAAGAATCAAGTATGAAGACGTCTGATTTGACAGCTTCCATCAAAATTCTTGTTAAATCCTCTGCTAACTTTTGAATGGTAGAACTGCTGTCTTGAAATAAGTTAAAATCTGGTGAGCACTTACCATTTCCATAGCGAGCATCACTTCTTCCAGAGGCTAACAGTCCTCCTCTTTTTAATTTTTCTATTTCTAAAAAACTCATTTCATAAAGTCTGTTGATAAGTCCTTCTTCTACTTCTCTATTCAAGATAAGTGGACTGGAGGGCAATTCTTTCAAGGCATCTGTGCCATTCGCCTTAGTACCCACAGCTTTACTTTCCTCTCGAGAAATTCTTGACTTTATAACAGTCAATATTAATTCATATTCTTTTAATTCTGGACTAATGTCATGTGCGTTCTGTGCACTTTCTAGCGCTAAATCCTTATAACCCAATTTATAAAGAATTCGAGACAAGTTATAGTATGCTAGGGAAAAATCGGGTTTTAACTTAATTGATTTCCTGGTGCTTACCTCAGCTTCTTCTAATCTGCCAAGTTCTTCGAGCGCGATACCTAAGTTGCTGTAGGCTTCGGGATAGTTAGGGTTTAAATCTATTGCTTGGGCATAGCTTGCTTCAGCCTCATCTAATCTACCCAGCTTTTTGAGCGTGTTACCCAAGTTGTTATAGGCTTCTACAAAGTCAGGCTTCAGCGCTATTGCTCGCCTGTGGCTTGCCTCAGCTTCTTCCAATCCACCCAGTTCTTGGAGACACAAACCTAAGTTGTTGTGGGCTTCGATATAGTCAGGCTTCAGTACTATCGCTTGAGTAAAGCATGCTTCAGCCTCGTAAAATCTACCCAGTTCCTGAAGAATCGCACCCAAGTTACTATGGGCTTCGGCATCTTGTGGAGCTAATTCCATAGCTCTTCGATTAGCATTTACTGCTTCAGATTTTCTTTTTGTTTTCGCTAATATTGCCCCCAGTACTTTCCAGCCAAACTGATGATAAGGAAATTCTTGGGTTAAATATACCGCTAGCTTTTCCGCATCATCGTTTTGTCCAGTTTGATAGAGCTCAAGAAGCTTAATTAATAATTCCTGAGGAGGGCTCTTAGCCTTTTTTATTTTTTTTGCTTCGGCGATCTGTTTACGCTTTTCAGAAAGGGTTAAGTTTTTCATATATTTGTAATTATATTCTATTCAATAAAAAAAATTACAGCTTTTTTTATTGCTTATTTCTATTCCCACTCAATAGTTGCTGGAGGCTTACCTGAAATGTCATACACAACACGGTTAATGCCTTTGACTTCATTGATAATACGGTTTGAGACTTTACCTAAAAGGTTATAAGGTAATTCTGCCCAATGAGCGGTCATAAAATCTGAAGTAATAACAGCTCTTAGTGAAACAACATATTCGTAGGTACGTCCGTCTCCCATAACACCAACAGATTTAACAGGTAAAAATACAGTAAATGCCTGCGAAGTCTTTTCATACCAACCACTTTTCTTAAGCTCTTCAATAAATATAGCATCTGCCTTTCTCAATAGATTTGCAAATTCCATATTTACTTCACCTAAAATTCTAACGCCCAGACCAGGTCCAGGGAAGGGGTGTCGGTAAACCATTTCTTTGGGAAGCCCTAGAGCAACTCCAAGCTCGCGAACCTCATCCTTAAATAATTCTCTTAAAGGCTCGAGAAGCTTTAAATTAAGTGTATCTGGTAAACCACCAACATTATGATGGCTTTTAATATTATGTGCTTTTTTAGTCTTACCTCCTGCCGATTCAATAACGTCTGGGTATATTGTTCCTTGGGCTAACCATCTGACATTTTTAAATTTTTTTGATTGGTCTTGAAAGACTTCTACAAAATCCCTACCAATAATCTTTCTTTTGACTTCAGGATCAGAAATACCTTTAAGGTCTGACATAAATTTTTCTGTTGCATCTACATGAATAACTTTAACCCCAAGATTTTTCCCAAAGGTTTCCATTACCGCTTCAGCTTCATTAAGTCTGAGGAGGCCATGGTCAACAAAAACACAGGTCAATTTATTACCTATAGCTCGATGAATTAATGCGGCAGCAACAGAAGAATCAACCCCGCCTGAGAGACCAAGAAGAACCTCGTCATTTCCTACTGTTTTTTTAATATGTTGAACCGCTGTTTCAATATAATCTGGCATATTCCATTCTGGCTTAGATTTACTAATATCAAATACAAATCTTTTTATTATGGCTTTGCCTTGGTTCGTGTGAGTAACTTCTGGATGAAACTGCACCCCATAAAATTTTCTTTCCTCATCTGCGATGGCAGCAATAGGGGTCGATTGATTACTTGCAATAACTTTAAAATTATTTGGGAGGCTTATAACTTTATCACCGTGACTCATCCAGACATCAAGGAGACCGTGACCATCATTATTAGTTTTGTCCTGAATATCTTTTAGTAATGATGAGTGACCTTGAGCACGGATTTCTGCGTAGCCAAACTCTCGCTTATCACTGGTCTCAACCTTACCTCCTAATTGATTTGTCATGACCTGCATTCCGTAACATATTCCTAGCATGGGTATGCCCATATTAAAGATAGAATCTGGAGCTTGAGGCGTCTCGTCTTCATAGACTGAATTAGGACCACCTGAGAGAATGATGGATATTGGTGAGAACTCTTCAATTCTTTTAATATCAACATCGTAAGGCAGAATTTCGCAATAGACGTTTAGTTCGCGAACACGCCTAGCAATTAGCTGTGTATATTGTGAGCCAAAATCAAGAATTAAAATTTTATCCATCTAATAAGCTTGGATTGAAAACTTAATATTTGTAATCATTAATCAACCCTGTAATTAGGGGCTTCTTTGGTAATTTGAACATCATGCACATGAGACTCCTTCATGCCAGCATTCGTAATTTG
The DNA here is from genome assembly GCA_028247015.1 of Methylophilaceae bacterium. Classification (GTDB taxonomy): domain Bacteria; phylum Pseudomonadota; class Gammaproteobacteria; order Burkholderiales; family Methylophilaceae; genus BACL14. The sequence continues at coordinate 26,471 of JAOKFJ010000002.1, forward strand.
AACAAACTTAGCTTTTTTATGCATTACAGAAACACTCTTTACCCCAACGTAACCCATAGAAGCTCGTAAGCCGCCCATTAATTGGTGAATTACATTAATCACAGGCCCTTTGAATGGAACTCGACCTTCAATTCCTTCTGGTACAAGTTTTTCTTCATTTTCTTCTAAATCTTGAAAGTAACGATCACTTGATCCTTTTTGCATGGCACCAATGGATCCCATACCTCTATATGATTTATATGATCGCCCTTGATAAAGTTCAACCTCTCCTGGCGCCTCTTCGGTACCAGCAAACATGCTACCAAGCATTACTGATGAAGCACCTGCGGCGATTGCTTTGGCTATGTCGCCTGAATAACGAATGCCACCGTCAGAAATAAATGGTATTTTCTTTTTTGTTAATATTTTAGCAACATCAGTGATAGCTGTAATCTGGGGAACACCTACGCCTGCCACAATCCTAGTTGTGCAAATTGATCCTGGACCAATTCCAACCTTTACACCATCAGCACCATGATCAATTAGTGCTAATGCACCTTCGGTAGTAGCTATATTTCCACCAATGACCTCAATTTTTGGGAAATGTTTTTTGATCCATTTAACTCGATCAAGAACTCCTTGAGAATGTCCATGAGCGGTATCAACTACAATAATATCAATATCTGAAGCAGCAAGAAGCTCAACACGTTTATCGGTATCAACTCCAACTCCAACTGCAGCACCAACTCTAAGCCTACCTTTGCTATCTTTACAGGCATTAGGGTGATCAGTTGATTTTTGAATATCCTTAACAGTGATAAGCCCCTTAAGATTATCCTTGTCATCAATAACTAAGAGTCTTTCAAGGCGATGTTGATGAAGAAGTTTCATTATTTCATCTTTTTTAGCGCCTTCTTTGACTGTAATAAGTCTCTCTCGAGGAGTCATGATATTTTTAATGGGTTGTTTAAGGTTTTCTTCAAACCTTAAATCTCGATTAGTAATGATCCCTACAATTTTTGAGTCTTTTATGACGGGTAGCCCTGATATTTTATATTTACGAGTTAGTTGAATTACTTCATCTACTGTCATATCAGGATCAATTGTTATTGGATCATTTACAACACCAGATTCAAAACGCTTTACCTTGGCCGCATGTTCCGCTTGAAGTTCAGGTGACATATTTTTATGAATAATACCAAGTCCACCTTCTTCTGCTAAAGCAATAGCTAAGTTTGATTCGGTAACAGTATCCATAGCTGCAGAAACGAGGGGAATATTTAATGCAATTTTTTTAGTTAACTGTGTTTTGAGTGAAACATCTTTTGGGAGAACATTCGAGTGAGCCGGAACTAGAAGAACATCATCAAATGTAAGTGCTTGTATTATTGGACGCATGTGGTTTCCTTTTCGCGCAAAAAGAGATTATACAGAAAAGGTTGTATTGAATCGAGTAAAAGTAATAAATTATTTGTATTTTTTTTTATTCTTATCTTCTGCGACTCTTTTCCGTCGAATTTCTTTTGGGTCTGCGATAAGAGGGCGATAAATTTCAATGCGATCACGGTCTCGTGGAACATGGTCTAGCTTTGTTAGTTTTCCAAAAATTCCAACTGGCTGATCATCGAGATTTATACTCTTAAATTCATTTAGAATGCCTGATAGCTCAATAATTTCTTTGACTGTTATGCCATTCTTGACTTTTACAGCGATGATTAGTTGCTTTTCTGGTGTTGCGAATGCGACTTCAATCATAATCTGGTTAGGCATCAATATCCTTATTGGCCTGAGCAACAAAGTTATCAATAAATGTGTTTGCAATCATACTAAACACTGGTGAAATTAGTTTATCTAAAATTAAATTACTAAATTCATAATGTAACTCAAGCTCTATTCTGCATGCATTTTCTTCTATCTCAAAGAATTGCCAACGACCTTCGAGCTTTTTAAATGGGCCATTGATAAGCTTTATAAGCATTTGTTCAGGATAAGTTTTGAAATTCTCAGTGGTGAATGATTGCTTTACGCCTTTGTAGTTTATTAGAATAGTTGCGCGTGTAATTTCATCAGTTCTAGCTAACACTTTTGTTTCTCCGCACCATGGAAGAAAGTCGGGATAATCTTCAACTTGATCAACTAACTTAAAAAGCTTTGCTCTGGGGTGAAGGACTATGGCATGTCTTTTAATTGTGACCATGGAATTATAATATTAAAGTTGGAGTACAATTATACGTTTAATTGGTTATATATTAATGAGTATTGTTCAAAATAAGAAAGCTTTTCATGATTACTTCATTGAAGACAAGTATGAGGCAGGTATTGTCCTTGAAGGCTGGGAAGTTAAAGCAATAAGGGATAATCGTGCTCATATTAAAGAGTCTTATGTGATTATTCAAAGAGGTGAGATTTATCTTCTAGGTTGCCATATAACCCCTATGGGCAATGCTTCAACTCATATTAATCCAGAGAATGTTCGTACAAGAAAATTACTTCTCAAAGACGAAGAAATTGCAAAGTTAATAGGCAAGGTAGAGCGCTCAGGCTATACGCTAGTTCCATTAGATTTACATTTTAAGAGAGGTTATATTAAGTGTGAGATAGGTTTAGCAAAAGGGAAAAAACAATACGATAAAAGAGCTACAGAAAAAGAGAAAGACTGGAATAGAGAGAAAAATAGGATCATGAGGGCAGCCAACAAAGGAAAGTAGTATAATGGAAACTTGTTTTGGGGCTGACCAGGTTTCGACGTGGGTTACAAAGCAGAATAGTGCATACCGAGGCTTCTAGGTACCTCGTAAATAAACTAGAAAAAAAAGTAATCGCAAATGACGATAACTACGCTTTAGCTGCTTAATTCCAGCTAAACGCTGTCCCGATTTGTCACTCGCTCGGGTTACAGCGTCATAAAGAGAGACTCGGAGATTATTGGGTTACTTAATAATTTCTTAAACTAAGGTAACTCGCTTTTATATTCGCTTGCTTGTTGGTGGAGTAGAAGTTAAACATAAACAACATAGCTATGTATGTAGACCTATCTGTAGAGGATTTGCGGACGGGGGTTCGATTCCCCCCAGCTCCACCAATTGTTAAACCCTTGATTATCTAGGGTTTTTTCTTATATTATTTATTATTCGGTTTTACAAATCTGCAAAGAAAAACCTCGTCAAGGATTAGACGACTCATTATTAGATTTATATTTTAATGATTTAAAATAATTTTTAGGATAAATAAAAGGACTGATATAGATTATGGAGTCTTTCTCTGAAGAGTTTTTAGGAATACCAGAAGTTATTTGGAAAGGCATATTGTTTCTCATAGTCTGTGTTGCTATTTACTATGGTTGGAAAAGAAATAAGGATGATGTCTGATATGTCATTAGAGAATATATATGGTGTTGTTGTGTTGGTAGGAGTAGGTTTAGTTATACTGTTACATCCAGATAAATTTCGCTATTCATCTAAACATATACGTCAGTTCATCTTTAGATATTGGTGGATTTCCATATTTGTACTTCTTGGTTATTTAACAATGACAGAGGGGAGTCATCTCTTCATCCCAACCGACTAATTAAGTGGGAAAATTCGTATGCCACTTAACATTTAAACTGCATTGTATTCTAGTGATTCTAAATAATGAACTTTAAAAGTTTACTTCACTCTTAATTTTACTTCTGGTATTTAACAATATGTTAAATACTTTTTGTGAAACAGTTAACCTCACTTACAGCGCTCCAACTTAAAGGATTCAAATATGAAAAGAACTATTATCGTTTTTGCACTATCTCTATGTTTTGCAACCTCTGTTTTTGCTAAAGATATTATTGATACAGCAGTTGCTAATGGCAATTTTAAAACACTAGCTACTGCTCTTACTGCAGCAGATCTTATCGACACACTTAAAGGACCAGGTCCTTTTACCGTTTTTGCACCTACGGATAAAGCATTTGCTAAAATTCCTAAAGCAGATTTAGAAGCACTTCTAAAAGATAAGGCAAAATTAAGTGCGGTATTAACTTATCATGTGGTCGCTGGAAAAGTTATGGCAGCAGATGTAAAAACTGGAAAAGTTAAAACCGTTCAAGGTTCCGAACTTAATGTCTCGGTCAATAGTACAAAAAAACCTTACAGTGAGAGTATTACTACTGTAAAAGTAGATAATGCAACTGTTATAATAGCTGATATTGTTGCAGACAACGGTGTCATTCATGTAATAGATGCAGTGGTCATGCCTAAATAATTAATTAGTAATATTTAACCTTGTAATAAAGATTTAATTAATTAAGTTTTAATCAGAAAGCCCAGCAAAATTGTTGGGCTTTTTTTAATACACCCCACCCCAAAACCCACAAACCTTCCTATTTAATGAATAATAAATAAGAGGCGAGGGTGCACAGCTCCACCAATTATGGCGACACCCAATATTCTTTACGAGTATTTTTTGTGAATATACATTTAGCTCGACAATGGCCACTTGAAGATAATTGCAGGACATCCATTTGTTTAAATTTAATATTAATAACTTCAAATCTATCATCGGAACTATTAAATTCATAATCTCTAGCAGATGATATTTCCTTGCCTGGAAAAGGAATAATCTTATAGTCATCTCTTTGCTTATCATTTAATTTATTCCAATGAGTTTTTTTATTTTCTACAATAGACGCTTCTCCATCAACTTGCACCTGTAGCTTTTGTTTCTGGTCCCAAAATAATAGCGAGCAGTTTTTATTATGATGCAATTGATAATATTTTTGACTTTCACGATCTGTGAAAATTAATAATGAATAATCATACTCATCAAAGTTTCGCGCAACAACAATTCTTTGAAAAACTTTATTATTTAATGCGGTTGAAAAAACTGGGAGTCGAAAAGATGATTTTCGATCAACTGTACCTCGCTGTATTGTTTTTAGTGACATCAAGATAAATTCTGAAATATTCATACCTAATCCTTATTTAGTTATATCTTTAGTCCTAGAAAACATCTCGTTGTTCATTTATTTAAATTTAATATTAACTAATTATTAATTTAATGGTCAATAATTTATTATAGTGAAAAATATAGTTTTTGTGGGCCAACAAATTTTGTAAGTAAGTGTAATTTTTTTAAGGAATAACTTTGAGTTTATTTGATATATTTGTGGGTAGTTAAAGCATATGCCTAAGAAAAAAAATACAAATATTGTTTGGCTTAAAAGAGATTTAAGACTTACCGACCATCTCCCTTTGCATCATGCAATTCAAGAACAAGAAAACTTCTTAATTCTTTATATCTATGAACCTTCATTAATGAGGGATGTGCATTATGATGAGCGTCACTGGAGATTCATAGAACAATCATTAGCTGATATTCAAGAAGAACTTCAAGTGTATGATAAAAAATTGACGGTTGCTCATGGGGAAGTAGCTGGAGTATTTAAGCTCTTATTAGATAAATACTGTATTAAAAATATCTTTAGTCATGAGGAAACTGGTTTAAAAATTACCTATTCTAGGGATAATCAGCTTAACCTACTATTTAAAAAATATAATATTACATGGAATGAGTATCCTTCTAATGCAGTTATTCGAGGCTTAACTAATCGTAAAAATTGGGAAAAGCATTGGAATAATGTAATGCGTGACCCTATTGAGCGAATTAATTTGCTAAAAGCTAAAATTATCAACCATGATTTTTGTACAAAAAATTTACCAACTTTTCCTATTAAAAAATCCTATCAAAAAGGTGGGTTTAAGAGTGCGCATATTGAGTTAAAAAGTTTTTTTATTGATAGGGGTAGCGAATATTCTAAGAATATTTCTAAACCAGAAAAAAGTCGCTATTCCTGTTCAAGACTCTCGCCATACATTAGCTATGGAAATATAAGTATTAGAGAGATTTATAAAGTATTATTAAATTCATGGGATAAGCCTGGGTGGAGAAGGTCAATAAAAGCATTTTCATCAAGACTTCATTGGCATTGTCACTTTATTCAAAAATTCGAAAGTGAAATAACAATTGAAAACGAGCCTGTAAATAGCGGTTACAAAAATTTTCCATACTTAATTATTGATAAAAGCCATAGTAATTTTCAATTATGGGCTCAAGGTAAAACGGGATATCCTCTTGTAGATGCTTCTATGAGAGCATTGCAGTCAACCGGCTATCTTAACTTTAGAATGCGTGCAATGTTAGTTAGTTTTGCATGTCATTATTACTTGATTCACTGGAAATTAGTCGCAGAATATTTAGCGACATTATTTTTAGATTTTGAACCTGGTATTCATTACCCTCAAATACAAATGCAAGCAGGCGTCACTGGTATTAATACTATTCGAATTTATAATCCTATGAAGCAAGCGCTTGAACATGATGTAGATGCATTATTTATAAAAAAGTGGGTTGAAGAGCTTCGTGGGTATGACCCAGGATATATACTTAATTTACCTAGTAAAAATTATGATTTATTTTCCCAGCCTGAAAGCCATTACCCACAACCACTTTATAATTTCCAAGAGAGAATAAAAAAAACAAAAGATTTATTATGGCAATGGAAGAAAAGTAATAAAGTTAAAAAGAATAATTTAAAAATATTATCAAAACATGTCAAAGTTTAAAGAAGAGAGAAAGGGTATATACTTTATTTCATCAAGGAGTTTCTGACTATATTGTGCAATAAAGACTTTATTCAATTAAGAGAGAAATATAAAAAGTGAAAAAACTACTCTTACTCTTATTCTTAATACCTAATCTGGTGATGGGGGATTGAAACTTAAAAAACTATTACTAGTATTGGCTCTTGTTTTAATAATCTTGGCGGGTATAACATGGCTAATACCAACTTAATTAACTAGGGAGTAAATTATGGATGATTGTGGTTGCGGTAGAAGTCCGAACGGTAAATGTATCGGTTGGCATAGTCTGTCTGAACAGGAATATCAAGAAAAATTAAAGGCGTACGAAGAAAATAACCCCAATTTACCCCTAGACAATTAAGTGGGCAAATTCATGTACCACTTTTAAATTCGTGTTCCTATTCGTGTACCACTTGACATGAGATAGCAATACACAACAATCACTACTATGGACTTCGTAAGATTATGAGTAGGGCGATCTCGTTGGCTTAATACACAACTATGGGCGACTATACAGACAAAATTGATACATCCCAGCTCCTCTCTGCTGTGGTTTTTCTTTTTTCTAATATTAATACCTATACTGAGATATTAACTAATCAATAAGATAATATATAATGCTTGCTAATTTAAATCCGAAATATATATGAAATCAAACTATCGCTCAGAAATTGATGGACTACGATCTATTGCTGTTATAAGTATAATTTTTTACCACGCTCAGATTATTATATTTGGAGATAAATTTTTAAAGGGAGGCTTCGTTGGTGTAGATATTTTTTTTGTAATAAGCGGCTATCTTATTTCACGAATTTTACTAAGTGAGTTATTTGATAAAGGTAAAATTAACTTATTGAATTTTTATGAGCGTCGAGCGCGTCGAATCATCCCTGTTCTTTTTGTAACTTTTTTAGTCTCTTTTCCGTTTGCCTATAGTTACCTTTTACCTAGCCAGTTTATTGAGTATGCACAAAGCATATTATCGGCTACTTTTTTTGGGTCAAACATCTTTTTTTATCTGACTAATACACAGTATGGTGCTCAAGATTCTCTCTTACAACCCTTTTTACATACATGGAGCTTGGGCGTTGAAGAACAATTTTATATTTTCTTTCCTTTACTTGTTTTATTTGGCTATCGGTTTTTTAAAAATTATCTCATCTCCATAATAACCATCCTAATCATATTAAGTCTGCTTTATGCAGAATGGATGAGTAGTGAAAATCAGGAATTTAATTTTTTCATTATCTTTACTCGTTTTTGGGAATTAGGTATTGGTAGTTTGTTGGCTTTTTATGAGCTGAAATATGGCAGAGTAAAAAATAATTTATTAAATCAGACTATGCCATTACTTGGGTTATCCTTAATCATATATTCTATAGTTTTTTTTAGCCAACAAACTCCACATCCAAGTTTGATAACATTGTTGCCAACAGTTGGAACTGCTCTGATCATTCTATATACGGGAAACAAGATTGACATAGTAGGTAAATTTTTAAGTTTAAAATTCTTTGTTAGTATTGGATTAATTTCTTATTCTTTATATTTATGGCACTATATTTTATTTGCTTTTGCAAGAGTGAGTGATCTTGATGGCTTACAAAACTATGAGAAATATTATCTGATTCTAGCGACACTAATCCTATCTGTCATTTCTTACTTTTTGGTTGAAAAGCCTTTTCGTAATAATCAGTTTGTAAGTACCAAGAAATTTATAATTACGATTATGATCTTATTATTTTCCATATCTATTACTAATTGGATGATTATAGCCTCGGATGGTTTGAAAAATAGACTGCCGACTATATTTGGTTCTGATACAAAAACCTCTATAGATTATGAATTAAGCTATATAACTGATAATGATTTCCTTTTTAGATCTCAGATAATAAAAGATATTAAGCCAATTAAATTTACTGATAACGGTGAATGTATTATTTTGAGTAAAACATTCAATAATGCCTTTATTGAAAAATTTAATTCATGCAAAAAAAAATACACAAAAGCAACGATCGTTATTGGAGATTCTCATGCAGAAAATTTATTCAAAATTTTCCATGGAACAAATAAAAATAAATTTTTGGTAAGCGTTGCTCAGGGAAGTTGTAGACCGCATGGTTGTAATCAAAAACATAACCACTACAGATTTCTTTTAGATAACTTTCTTCAGTATCTAGGTAAGGATGATTTAATCATATATCACCAAAGTGGCTCTTATCTTTTGCGGGATGTAAACGGAGCTGTTGATTCTCAAAAGACATTTGATGATGATTATTTCAAAGTTGATTATGAAAATTTAGATATAATTAGAAAATACCTAAACCTATTAGCAAAAAAAACATTTGCAGATATAGTGTGGGTAGGACCATTTGTAGAGTATAGATATAATCCAAAGGAAATTGTAAGGCTATCTAAAACCGAATTTATAAGTAAATTAAAAATAAACCCAGCTAGTATTAGATTATTTAATTTGCTGGAAGACGAAATAGGGGCTGTCTTAAATAAAGATGGAAAAAGTTTTGACTATCTTTCATTTAATGAAATTTATAAGGTTAATAGTAGGGCCTTTATTAAGAGTGGTGATTCAAGCCTTTGTTTTCAATTCGCCGATAAAGATCATTTTTCAAATTGTGGTGAGAATGAAGCCTCAAAAAATCTAGAGATGAAAGCTTTTCAATTAATTAAAAGATGATCTTACTTATTAATGTATTAATAAATTTTCCAAGATTGAACATAGACATTTAAGTGAAGAATCACATAAAATTTTAATATAGCCGAATCCGTCAATGCCATGGACACAACTTAATCTTTTATAAACTTTAGAGTCATTCGGTCAGACTCGCCAATCCGCATCATCACCTCTTTGTTTTCATCTGAAATGTCTCTTAAATTTGGCAGTAAATTCCAAACACCACCCGGATGATCAGATGAGTCATTAGGATTAGCGTTTATTTCAGATGAGGCTTCTAATCGAAAACCATTTTTTTCTGCTAATTTAACAACATACTCAACTGTCATATATCCACTTTTAATCTGCTGCTCTATAGGGGTAGCTGGCTTAGCCCTATGTTCGATGAGCCCTAGAACGCCACCTGGTTTTAAGGCTTTGTTAAAGCCAGCAAACATAGATTCAGCTGTACCGGCTTTTGCCCAGTTATGAACATTTCTAAATGTCAGAACCATATCAACGGGGCCATCTGGTATAAAATCTGGTTGATTTGATTTGAAATGTACCCATCGGAGTTTCTCATAAATATTAGGGTTTAATTTCATTTTTTCTTTGAATTTTTTCTCCATTTTAATAAAAAAAGGATTTATATCTTTATGCAACTTGTAAGATGTATAGTAATACTGTCCTTTGTCACGCAAAAGAGGAGCTAATATCTCGGCATACCAACCAAATCCGGGTGTAATTTCAACCACTGACTGCTCTGGCGAAAGACCAAAAAATAGTAATGTTTCTTTGGGATGACGAAATTTATCCCGATTAACATTAGAAGGTGTTCGATGTTCGCTTGCTAAAACTTTATCAATCAGTTGATCTACGTCGGAGTCACTACAGCTTGTCAAGAATAACAATACAAAAAATGCAGCAAAAGAAAACTTTAAAAAATTAACAATATTAGGTTTTTTCATATACTCAGTTTACCTCCAAAACTAGGACTTTGATTTCTTCATTAGATAGATGCTTAGACATAAAAATAAAGAAACAATGACCTCAATAGCTATTGCCTTAATTAGGAAGTCTGCTCCATGAACTAACCCTGCATAAATTCTGAAAATTGCAGCAGAGCCTAATAAGCTTAATGTTGTATAGAGCCAAACATGCTGATTTCTATATGCACCGATGCAAGACATCAATCCTGCGGTAAAAAAGAAGGCAGTAAAGTCTCCTATTTGTGTATTCATACCCATAGTGGTATCTCCAGGGCCCTCAACTAATGCCATGGCTAAACCCGCTGCGGCAGTTTCAGGATCTAAAATCCATCGAAATGCTGAGCTAAGCAAAACTAAACCAATCGACGCTGATATCAATCTTGCAATCATAATATTCTCCTATTTTATAGATTAGATATTTTTGTTAAATTTTCTTGAAATAATTTTAAATCCTCGCCAAGTATTTTTTTGGTCTTACTTTGTGCCTTTTTCCAATAAGGTAATATTTTATTAAGTACTTGGTTTCCTCTTTTACTTAACTTTGTAAATTTCATACGGCCATCAGTTCCACAATAAGTTTTTATCCAGCCTAATTTATCTAGAACCTTTAAATTTCTCGTTAAGGTAGTTCTTTCCATTTTAAGTATATTTGATAATTCACTGATGGTCTTCTTTTCAATCTGTGACAATACGACAAGTATTGATACTTGATTCGGATTAATTTTTTCGCCGGATTGTTGTAAATGTTCACTATAAATTTGTGAGATATTTCTTGCAGACCTTCTTACGCTTGTGCATAAGCAATTTGTTAGTTCTGAATATTTTTCTCTATGTGAATTCATATATATATTTGTTTACAATTTAATTACTATAGTATACATTTAAATAATAAGTGTATATACACATAATTTGAGGTAAAAAAATGAAAAGTATAAAAAAATTTGAATTAGAAGATGGGACTTACATAAGGTATACGGAGCAGGGGTCCGGTGAGCCTCTCATATTGTTGCATACAATAAGAAACCGATTAGAGTACTCTCATAACTTATTACCGTATTTAATAAAAAAATTTAAAGTCTATGTTATCGATCTACCCGGTCACGGAGACTCTCCTATCAATAAAAAAACAAACTATGATCAAGAGTTTATGACTGACTCCGTTGTGTCATTTATTGAATATTTAAATTTAAAAAATCTAACAATAGCAGGTGAATCGATTGGGGCTGTTTTATCAGCAACTATCACAAAAAAAATACCCAGTCGGGTAAAAAAAATATTTTGTTTTAATTCTTATGATTATGACAAGCGATTTGCTCAGGGAGTCATGAGAGGTAATTTTATGGCAACTTTTTTATTATTTCATGTAAGTTTACCTTTAGGACTTGGGATATTTTTTGCCGCGCTAGAATCTTTTCCTACTTTATGGATGATTTTTCGGGGAGGCGTGCATAAGAAATCTGCTATAACAAGTGAATATATAAAACTTCTTTGTACGTCTACAAAAAAAACTGGGTTTATCTATCATGAGAGGAACGTCTTTCAAAACCATAAATCATGGTTAAACGATGGGTCTTTATATAAGGATTTAAATACGCCTGTTAGTTTAATTTATGGAGAAAGCGATTGGTCCAAACAAGATGAAAAACTAAATACTATGAAGGCATTGAATCTTGATTCATTTCATACATTGGATAGCACAGGCCATTTTTCGTTTTTGGAATCACCTAAGCAAGTCTCTGACATTATTTTAAAATAAATTAACAATAAGGGGAAAATTATGGAAAAAGTAGCATTTATTAGCGGTGCAAACAGGGGCATAGGTTTTGAGACATCAAAAAAATTAGCTGAATTAGGTATAAAGGTTATATTGGGCTCAAGAGATTTAAATAAGGGGAAAGAGGCCATTGAGAAATTAGCATCTCAAGGAATAGAAGCAGACTTAATTCAATATGATGCCGCAGATCTTGAAGCACCACAAAAAGTTTATGATTATATTGCTGAGAAATATAATAAATTAGATATATTGGTAAATAATGCAGGGGTGCTTTTAACTGGTAATCTTTTTGTTACTAATACCTCAACTGTTTCTGACAGCGATATAAAAGAAACATTTCAAACAAATCTTTTTTCTGTCATCTCTCTCACACAAAAATTACTTCCTCTCATTAAAAAATCTGATGCAGGAAGAATAGTTAATGTTTCGACAATTCTGAGTTCCTTAACTCTTCACTCAGCAAAAGATTCTCCGATTGCACCAGCAAAAGAATTTGCATATAACGCATCAAAAACTGCATTAAACGCATTTACAATTCATCTTGCACTAGAATTAAAAGAGACAAATATTAAAGTAAACTCAGGCCACCCTGGATGGGTAAAAACAGAGTTGGGCGGGCCAAATGCCCCGATGGAAGTAAAAGATAGCTATGAAACCTCATTGTATTTATCTACATTAAGTGATGATGGTCCAAGTGGGGGTTTATTTCATAAAGAAGAAACTTTACCTTGGTAGGTAAAATATTTAAGAATTAGATAGTACAGCTATTTTCTTTTGGACTCACCTAAGAAAGTTTCTGACATTTTTTTGGGTAAATAGCTGTCCAGTTAAAAAAAGTAAACTCCTACAAATGCAGCTAGAATTAATAATATAATGTATGTAAATGCTATTATAAAGTTGAAAAAATATGAGAGAAGGAAGCGAAGAATTAACTAACGAAATACTTAAAGACGAGGAATCCTGTTGTAGCGACACAAGCTGCTGCCCCCCAAAGCCTCCAATCACAAGAGATACTCCAAAAATTGGACGTAATGATCCTTGTATTTGCGGTAACGGACGTAAATTCAAGAAATGTTGTGGAAAAAATATTTAAGAGAAAATATTAAATAAAAAAACTATACTATTTTCTATGCTGCGATACACAACATTCAACTAGAGTTCTTTTTCAACAAGGAGAAATAACATGGAATTAAAATTAGATAAAACAACAAAGATACTACTAGGTGCTATTGCATTTGGCTTGTTCTTAAATGCTAGTAATGTGTTTATAGATAAAGCTCATGCAAATGATTGGGATTTAGTAGTAGAGCTCAATAAAAGTAATGTAAAGATTGATAGGATGCAAGAGAATTTAAATATAATTGATAAGAATGTAAGAGTCTTAGAAAAAATAATAGATACTGCTGAAAAAAATCTTACAGCTGCGATTAATAATGCTTGTAAGTAGGCGAAGAGAGACTTAATACACAACTATGAAGGACTAAACTACAACTCCTAACTTATATTACATTTGGCTGTTCACATAACATTTAAAACTACCTTGAAGAATCTGTCTTTTATATCCATTCTGATTTATTTCATTTAATTTAATACTCTCTATTTCAAAGCGAGTCCCACAAGTCTTATTAACTACTTTTTTTAATTCTTTTCTTAAATTATTAGAATTACTATTTTCTGTTATTGATATGTTATATCTATCTGAACCCAGAGGCTGTAATTTAACTTCTAACGAATTAGATTCTTTAGTAAGCAATAGGCATGGAAACAAAAATAAAATTAAGAGTAGTTTTTTCATTTTTTATACTTCTCTCTTAAATGATTTGTATGTTACTTTTTTGAAGCCTCAATTGCTTGTTCAACGTCTTGAATAATGTCATCAATATGTTCAATACCTACCGAGATTCTTATCAAATCTTCACTAACGCCTGCCAAAACTTTTTGTTCTGGAGTTAATTGTCTATGTAATGTTGATGCTGGATGGCACGCAAGTGATTTTGCATCTCCCATACTAAGAACTCTTAAGATCATTTGAAGTGCATCTATAAATTTAGCACCAGCTTCGACCCCACCTTTAATACCAAAACTGACAATGCCTGAAGCTTGGCCATTGGTAATTTTTTTACAAACATCATTATATTTATCATTAGGTAGAGCAGCATAATTTACCCATTCCACACGTTCGTGGCTTTCTAAATATTTTGCAAGCGCAAGAGCATTCTCACAATGTCGTTCCATTCTTACACCCAATGATTCGAGCCCTAGCATTATTATATAGGCGTTATTAGGTGACAAACATGCCCCTGTTTCTCTTAGAGGAACGACGCGACAACAAGCAATAAAAGCAGCAGGTCCGAATTGTTCGGTATATACAACTCCATGGTAAGAAGGGTCTGGCTCATTAAGCATTGGGAATTTTTTTGGATCTTTAGTCCAATCAAATTTTCCGGAATCAACAATAATTCCACCAATTGTCGCACCGTGACCATCTATATATTTTGTAAGGGAATGAACAACAATATCTGCTCCAAAATCAATAGGCCTGCATAAATAAGGCGTGGCTACAGTATTATCCACAATCAAGGGAATACCGTGCTTGTGAGCAATATCTGCAAACTTTTTTAGGTCAATAATATTTCCTAAGGGATTACCAATTGACTCACAATATATGGCTCTAGTTTTTTCGTCTATTGCCTCTTCAAGGCCCTTAAAATCTGCACCATCAATCATTTTCACATTAATGCCATACTTAGGGAAGCTATGGGTAAAACAGTTATAGGTCCCTCCATATAGCTGATTGGTGCTCACAATATTATCACCCGCTCTTGTAATAGTCTGAATAGCGTAAGTGATTGCAGCCATGCCAGAAGCAAGCGATAAAGCAGCAATTCCACCTTCCATTTCCGCAACTCTTTTTTCAAGTACCGTGTTAGTAGGATTACCTATTCTTGAATAAATATTTCCTTCGACCTTAAGGTCGAATAAATCTGCACCATGCTGCGTGTCATCAATGGTAAACCCCGATGTTTGATAAATTGGGGTTGTTGCTGACTTTTGGTCATTTTTATCTGGATCATAACCATGATGAAGTGCTATTGATTCAAGTTTCATATGTGTATTCCTTTAATTATCATTTGAAATCTACTGCTCCGTCGTTAACTTTTGACCATTTAAAACTTAAATATTCTATTAAGTAATTTTGATAAAATTTATAAGTCCTATTAGGAAACTTGTCCATTGCTCTTAATACATAATTTGCCTGTATTGATGGCTTTGATTTTTCACCCAAATATTTTGGAGTGCAGCTCGTTAATTGCTTTTTCTTCATATAGTTGATTGTTGTGCAAATACGCTGACTCACTATTTCGCATCTAGCAGTCCAACTGAAATTAATATACCCTGCATGAGCAAAAAGATTTGGTATTCCACTAAACATCATCCCTCTATACCAACTAGTATCATTAATATTTACTTTTTTATCGTTAACAAAAATATCAATGCCACCTAATAATTGTGCATTACCACCTGTAGCCATCACTGTAATATCGCTGTGGATGACTTTACCATTTTGTAACTTAACTCCAGTTGTTTCCCAATTACTAATACCTTGGCGCACTATTGATACTTTTTCTGACTCTACAGCCCTAAAATAGTCTTGATCTAAACTAGAAGCTGGTCGTTGATCCCAATAATCATATGAGGGTGTAGTTGTTTCATTGTAATAAGGATCAGTAGCGATTATTTTCTTTCTTAGTGACTTTTTAAAAAATCTACTAAATATATAATCTTTTAAGACCTCAAATGTTTTATAACCTCGAGATGATTTTTCTTGACTATCAATATTTATAATCCATGCAGGGCTGCGTTGAACCAATGTTACTTTTTTCGCTTCTTTTATTATTGATGGTGCCATAGTAATGGCAGTGCACCCGCTACCAATAATAGTTACATTTTTATTTTTGTAGTCTGTGTCTCCCCATGCTTGGGTATGTACAATTTTCCCCTGGTATTTATTTTCGTTTTTAAACTTTGGTAAATGAGGGTTTTTACGATCACGGGAACCAGTGCAGAAAATAACATGTTGGCTAGTAAAATTTTTACGATTAGTTTTTGTTATCCATTGGCTATCTTTCCATGATGATGATGTGACCTGTGTATTAAATAATATATGTTTTTTAATATTAAATTTTTCTGCAGTTTGCTTTATATATTTTTTAATGTCCTGACCTTTGCCTATTATTGGACCTTGCCAAGGATTAAAACTAAATCCATAGGTATACATATCATTATCCGCACGAACACCAGGAAACTTCATCTGATCCCAGGTACCGCCCACATCGCTTCTTGACTCTATTATCTTATATGTAATATTAGGGAAGTTTTTTTGGAGATAATAAGCTGTTGTTATTCCAGCTATTCCTGCACCAATAATGGTTACGTCTACTTTTTCCATCTTAATTACCATTCAATTATAATATGTTGATTGACAAACAAATTAACCCAAAATTCAATTTTAGTTTTCATGATGTAATGATACACACAAATTTAGTCCACTAATTATTAGTACACAATATATTAGCAATTTTTAAAAAGTAAAAAAAGAGCCAAAATCATGAATTCGTAATATATTTTGTAATATTAACGCATAGCTTTTCTATTTTACAGAAGCTGTCAAATTTTTTAACTTTGATAAATTAATCTGAAATAAAAGTATTCTAAATACTTGTATTTTAATAAAATTTCTATTAATATCCGCTGATGTTTAGAAAAAATTTGTCTCTTTTAATTGTAATTCTCGGCCTATTATTTAATATTCAGGCAGGATTTACTCATGGTGTTGAACATATAGTTCATGATCATGAGTCGCATGAAAGTTCAAATGACCATGAATCGCATGAAAATTCAAAAGTATGTGAGGAATGTCTTTTAATTCATAACTTAGTTAAGTCATCTGATTTAAATGATGTCCTCTATTTCAATCTTCAAAACTATACTAATTTCAATTACAACTATGATGTAGGTAAAAAAACTACTTACACCTTTGTTGCTTATCAGTCCCAAGCCCCATAAAAAATCCTTAAAAAAATTAAGCTTTTTATTTTTATTTTAAGGAATTATTATGCGTTATATAAGCACTTTATGTGTATTTCTTATGTGTTTGCCAATGCAATTAGTGAATGCAGAAGAATTACAGCTCAAAGAAATACCAGTTACAGCGAACCCACTTAATTTATCAAGTGATGAAATGACGCGCCCCGTTCATATAATGAATGGTGTGCAATTGCAAAACAAGAAAAGTTCCTCTTTAGGCTCAATGCTTGACAGTGTTCCAGGTCTAAGTAATAACTCTTGGTCTGATAATGTTGGACGGCCTACTATTCGTGGTATGGACAGAAATAGAGTTCAAATACTTAATAATGGTATGCAGATTAAAGATGTCTCTAATCTGTCTGGTGACCATGCAATTTCTCTTGATAGTTTATCTTCTGAACAGATTGAAGTTGTAACAGGACCTGAAACTATTATTTATGGCGGTGGTGCAGTAGGCGGGGTCGTCAATATTATTGATTACCGTATCCATCCTGAATTTGTTGATGGAATAGTTGGGAAATACGATGTGAGTAGGGGCGGCGCAAACAATGCAAACTCTAGTTCTATGCTTATCGATATCGGTACCGATAATTTAATGTTCCATCTTGATTTGTATAATCGTGATTCTAAGAACATTAAAATTCCTGGATCTTCTGTATCTGAAAAATTAGCTAATTCTGACTCAGAATATCCTACGGGCAAATACGGTAAAGACACTCTACAAAATTCTTATAACGAAAGTATAGGTGGTGGGGTAGGTGCTACTTACTTCTTTAATAATGGTCATACAGGGTTTTCGTATGCTAAGCATGAGCAAGAATATGGAACTATCCTTGAGGCCGATGCATTTATTGATTTAGAGTCTGATAACTTCAAATATGAACTTGAAATGCGTGACCTCTCTAATTTTGTCAATAAATTTAAGGTTAAAGTAAGTCATACTGACTATGAGCACTTTGAAATGGAGGATTCAGCAATTGGCCTGGATTACTTTGACATAGGCACCGATGCTAAATTTGAGATAGTTCACTCACTGTTATCTACAGCAGGTGGAGTATTGGGACTTGATATAAGCACATCAAAATTCTCTCAAAATACTAAGCCATATGAACCAAACAACAAACGCCAAAATTTTGGATTTTATGCTTTAGAAGGTATTGAAGTAGGCAATCATAAATTTACCGTGGGCTTTAGGCACGACTATCATGATTATGAAGCTAATGCCTTTACCAGTGATGACGGTGCGCCGACAGAGGGAGGTGATGAAGGTAGTACTAGTTTTGCTGCAACTGAAAAATCATTTCATGCCACAAGCTTTTCGGTTGGTACGTCTTCAAAAATTAATGATCAATGGGCATTAGCAATTAATGTTGCTCGTACTGAGAGAGCGCCGAATCATGATGAATTATTTGTTTACGGTGAACACCATGCTACAGAAACTATTGAACACGGTGATCGTACATTATCTGATGAACGTTCTAACTCTGCAGAGGTTACATTAAGTTGGGCAGACCAAGGTAATGCCTTTTCAGTGTCACCATACTTTATAGACTTTAGTAGCTATATTGCATTATTGGATACGGGAGTTGTTCAATGGCATGAACACGATGGTGAAGAAGAAGCATTACCTGTCTTCCTCCATCAAAACGTTCCTGCTGATTTTTATGGCTTTGAATTCCAAGGAAATATAGAATTATCTAGTAATTATGGCTTTAATTATTGGGGCGACTATGTAAGAGCTAAGAACAAAAATGGTGGCGATCTCCCAAGAATTCCTCCATTAACTCTGGGGTCTGGATTGTCTTATCAGCTTAATGCTTTGCAGGCGAGTATAGATGTAGAGCATAATTTTAGTCAGACTAATACTGGACCTAAAGAATTAAAGACTGACAGCTTCACAAATCTTTCACTAACCATGAATTACGAATTACCATTTATGGGAGGAGTTACTGCATTTGTTAAGGGTGATAATCTTTTAGACGAAGAAAGAAGAAACCATGCTTCAAGCCTAAAAGATAAAGTCTTGTTTGGTCAGAGGGCAATTACAGTTGGTGTTACTGGGTATTTTTAAATTTTAAATTTCTGAGCTGCATCCTGCATATTTTGATATGAGCATTTCATATAGTGTGGGTAGGATGTGGTGAAGTAATTTGTGTCACTAAATTTACTTAATAAAAATGAAGGAATAAAACATGGAGCATATTTTAGAATTTTACATGACAGGAGTAGATGGAAATTTAAGAGGCTTTGTTTTTGGATTCGTTCATGTGTCGATAATGCTACTCGGATACTATACCGGGTGGAGTATAAATAGATTTTTAAAAATTTTTTCAAATGGTTATATAGCTGGTATTTTTGGCGCAGCACTATCTCATATTGTCGCCGACTTAATTGCCAGTTATATCGATCCACATTTAAGAAGTATGGTTTTTGGTATTGTTCTTGGCGGAATACTGCCTTTACTCTTTGTTCCAATATTTGAGAAATATGTAGTTAAAAGTAAACACCATATTGTTGTTGGAGATCATGAAGATGTTTCTGAAGACTTACGATCTAAGCATTAGAAGCTAAAAGTAATACAAAAATTTTTTGAGTTTAAAGAGAGGAATAAGATGATAGCAACACAAGAGATTACCGATAAAATTGCAATAAGTTTGTCATTGGCATGTGCATTTCATTGTCTTTTTTTTCCGTCTATTTTATTAGTTCTTTCAAATTTTGTTTCTATTAATTTTGATAATGAGTTGATACATTTTTCACTGTTGCTGACGATAGTTCCATTTAGTATTTATGGTCTGACTAAGGGGCTAAGAAATCATAAAAAATATTTATTTTTTGTATTAGGTCTATTTGGTATCATTATTCTTTCTTTAGCACTTTTAATAAACAAAGAAATTATAGGGGAATTCGGAGAGGTATTTTTAACATTACTTGGCTCAACGATTATTGCAGCCGCACATTTTAAAAACTATAGGCTTTGTAGGCATTTGGATTGTGATTGTCATAATTAGGCTTAAATTAATATATTAGAGTTGTTCAGTAAACTCTATTATCGTATCATTTGCGAATGTCTCATTTTAAATCTTATTTATATTTAAATATTCCTAGTAAAATTCTTAGTAACTATATTGGTCGCTTAATTGTCCGGGCGTAAACTAAACTTATGAAAAAATTAGCTCTACCCAGAACACTAATGAACCTAATTTATCCCTTATGAATTATTCGTATAATTGGCGATTAGAAAATAGCTATGCCCATCTGCCGGAACATTTTTTCACTCGTATTAATCCCACGCCTGTAAGTAAGCCGCGGCTTATATTATTTAATGCTGACCTTGCAAAATTTCTCGGTATTGATTTACCTATTGATGACAAAGATACACTTGCCCAACTCTTTTCTGGTAATAAACTACCAGATGATGCAAAACCTATTGCACAGGCCTATGCTGGTCATCAGTTCGGCCATTTTTCTATACTAGGGGATGGTCGTGCTCACTTAATTGGAGAGCAAGTCACACCCGATGACAGACGCTTCGATATTCAGCTTAAAGGTTCTGGCCCAACACCTTATTCACGAGGTGGGGATGGGCGGGCAGCTCTGGCTCCAATGCTTCGGGAATACCTTATTAGTGAAGCGATGCATGCATTAAACATTGCTTCAACCCGAAGTCTCGCTGTGGTATCAACTGGTGAATCAGTCATGCGCGCATCAGTATTAGATGGCGCAATTCTTACACGTGTTGCTTCTAGTCACTTACGAGTAGGTACTTTTGAATATGCCAAGGCTACGCAGGGTCTTGAGGAATTAAAGCAATTAGCTGATTATGCAATAGCGAGACATTATCCTGAACTAAATGACCACGAAAACCCTTACCTCGGCCTTCTTAATGCAGTAATTGAGAAGCAGGCTAAGCTTGTGGCTGCATGGATGCATGTTGGGTTTATCCATGGTGTGATGAATACCGATAATATGACGATTAGTGGTGAAACGATTGATTATGGTCCCTGTGCTTTCATGGATATTTTTTCTATGGGGGCAGTGTTTAGCTCGATTGATTCTCGTGGACGCTATAAGTATGGAAGTCAGGCACATGCAGCCCAATGGAATCTGTCACGGCTAGCGGATAGCTTACTGCCACTTTTAGACAAGGATGCGGATAAAGCAGTGAAGCTTGCAGAAGTAGCGATTGGGGGGTACAGCATAACCTTTAATGAGGCGTGGATTAAAGGTATGCGTTGCAAGCTTGGATTATTTGGAGAGGAAGCCGACGATGTTTCCCTCATACAGGGCCTTTTAGATTGGATGCAAAATTCGAAAGCAGACTACACAAGTACTTTTCGTCATCTGACTCAAGAGAATACCCCAGAAAATGAAATCTATAATTCAATGGAATTTAAAAAATGGCACACGTTATGGAAAAGAAGACTCACTCGAAACTCAAAGCCCCTAAAAGCTTCTTTTTGTCTAATGCGTGAGAGTAATCCCGTAATCATTCCGAACAACTATTATGTAGAAGAGGTATTGGTACAAGCAGAAAATGCTAATTTAAAGCCATTCTTGTCTTTGCTTAAGGCCTTGAAGAATCCGTTTGAGGAAACATTATCCAATCAGGCTTACCGTAACCCAGCTATTCGACCGGATCCAAATTACCAGACTTTTTGTGGCACATAAAATTTCAATGTATTACGATAAACTCTAGGATTGTAATTTTTAACCAGCCTAAATCTCAAATAAATTGATAAGAAACGGGAAGATAAAGGCGAAAAAAATCCCGACAGTAAAAATTCCTAGCGACACAAAGTAAATAATCAAGGATAACCTTCGAGTTTTTTCACATGCATCTGCTAATTTTTTATCTGCAGGACAAGGAAGGCTTCTTGCAAGGTATTGAATTGCCCCAGAAATTATGAGCATGATAAAAGCACTAATAAATATCGGTATTTTATAGATAGAAAGAATAATTAATTGTGGAAATACCGAAATCAAAGAACTTAATGCGGCTCCGGCACCAATTGAAACTAAAAGAGCAGGTAGTGCACAGCAAATAATAGTCCCGCTACTGGCAAATAAAGTTAGATAATTTAATATTTTATGTGACTTTATTGCATCTAATTCCTTATTTAGACTCATATTTTCTTTTAATCTCACTAACAGATTCAGATACAACCTCAATTTTTTTGACGTCGTATCCAGATTCGGTAATAACTGTTCTAATAAAATTTTCGTCAATACCATTTTCATCATTTGATTCAATAGCGACGAAGTAATCCTCTAAATTTACAAAAACAGCCTTTACATTTTTAACTGATTCGAAACTTTTTTCTATGCCCTGTGCACAAAAGGCACAAACCATTCCAAGAACTTCAATTTTTTGCGTTAGTGCATGACTATTGGCACTAAAACATAAGACTCCTATTACTATTAATTTTTTCATTGTTTAAACTCCTAAAATGTATACATCAAGTGAAGAGATGGGTCTCCATCCGTTATTCCTGCGTCCATAAATATAGCTTTATTTATTAGCCTTAATGTTGGGGTATATTCAATTTTTTTGAATAAGCTATTAGTATTTTTAGCTTTTAAAATAAACCAAGGCTGTGTTTCGTTATAACCTGTTTCATAGAATGAAAATCCACCCTCTATTTTAGTTGTATCAAAATTTTCGTGCCCAACTCTTAAGATCTGATGCGAAAATAAACTAAATAATCTTTTTGTCTCATAATCAAATTGCAAAGTAGGGCTTAAGTAAGAGTGATCTTTATCCTTAAAATTTTTCTTAATATTTATTTTTCCAATATTAGTAAAAAGCCATAAATTAGTTTGTGAGCTAACTGCATTTTTTCTCATCAATCTCCTTAAATGAAATATGTTCCCAGCTCTTAATTTATATCCATTACCTTTAATTGTATGTGCTGATATTCCAATGGCATTTTTTGCTGTTATTACATAACTAGATTCTAGGCTAACATGGTCTTTACTGGCTGTAGCCATTGTAGTTATAGATCCCTTGAAGCTCATCGGCGCTGCATACAACATTGATTGATAAGTGAGAAATACTAAAAGTACTAGCGCATAAATTTTTTTATCGTTTATATAAATCTGTTAATTCCTTAATTTTTTCATCTTGAATATTTTTATCTTTTGAATGAAATGCTTCCATAACACAGCTTTCAAGGTGTTTTTGAAGCATAATAATCTCCAGTGACTTGCATGCGGAACTAACAGCTTTTAGCTGTGTTATGATTTCAGGGCAGTATCTTCGTTCCTCAATCATTTTTTTTATTCCATTTAATTGGCCTGTAACTTTATTTATTCTTGTAATGTGTTTTTCATAATTTGGATGTTTTGTTTCAGAACAATTTTTCACTAGTTTTCCTTAATTATAATTTTGAATACATAATATACCCCATAGGGGTATATATCAAATTTTTCTAATAAATAAATTGATTATGGTTGTAATTGAATTAATTATTTTTTTTGGTGTCAGAAAAATATGTCTATATTATTTAAAATTATTATTGCAGTTATTATAATTGTTGCAGCTACTGAGCTCAGTAAAAGAAGTACAACGTTGGCAGCTATTTTACTTGCAATGCCAATTGTATTATTTGTGTCCTTCACGCTAATATGGGAAGAATCAAAGGATGCCAATAAAATAGCAATGCTTACGCACGAAACTCTTATGTTTATATTGCCAGTGCTTCCATTCTTATTTCTATTAAGCTACATGTTAAAAAATGGGACTAATTTTTACATATCCTTAGGTGTCTCTTCACTTGGAATTATTTTGGCGACACTTTTAGTACAAAAATATTTTTTTCAAACTTAATATTCACTATAAAGCATAATAAATTCTTAGTATGAGGGATTTACTATACAATTTAGACGGTCAATATTTAACGGAAATATTATGTGTCCAGCATGCTATCTTAATGGCTTTTTATTCTTAATATTTGGAGCTAGTGGTGCCTCAATAGCCAATAATCCATGGGTTATTGCACTTGCTATTGTATTGACTTTGGCAGGTCTCTATTGGATGTGGAAAGCATGGAAAAAAAGGACACCCGGTAAAACAATGAAAAATTTAAAAACAACGATTATTTTTCTGCTAGTTTTTGCTGCAGGTTTCACTACAGCTTCATACATTACTCACGAATACTTCAAAAATTTATATGAGCAACAAACAAGGTTATCTTCTTTTGTAACAGAAAATGGAGATAAGAATGAATCCATATATATAATATCCCCTAAAGACGGAGAAGAAGTTACTAATCCAGTGAAGGTAGTATTTGGCCTTAAAGATATGGGGGTAGCACCAGCAGGAACGATTAGGAAGAATACAGGCCATCATCATTTATTAGTTAACTTAGATGTACTTCCAGATCTAGATTTACCCTTGCCTAGCAATAAAAATTTAATTCACTTTGGTTTGGGCCAGACAGAAACTGATATTAAATTAGATAAGGGAATTAATACGCTACAATTAATACTAGGCAATCACATGCATGTGCCTCATCAGCCACCATTAATCTCAAAAAAGATTAAAGTTATTGTGAAATAAAATTTAAAATTATTTGTGTAGGTGGAAAACTTTATTCATTATTTTCCAATGATTATCAAGCTTTAACAAAGTAAATAGGTCAGTAAATTTATGACCAGACCAATTATCAGACTCTAGTCTAACGGTCGCGACCGTTCCTTCAATATCAATACTAGCAATATTTGCATTTAGTTCAGTGGCCGCAGGATTTTCATCAACCCAATCAAAAAGATTTTTTATTGGTCCAGAAAATAAATCATCTCCTATGTACCCAAAAACTGTTGCCTCACTATGAAATGCTGGCTTCATATCATCTCCGTTTCCTGATGTTGCCCCTTTTATATAATGACTTATAGTTTTACTAATTAGGTCCTTATCACTCATTTATTAATCCCCCATTTTTAATTTTAAAATATATATAAAATACACATTACTTGAGCGTATTAATTTATATAGTACTCCAATAGTTAAGTATTTATAGGTAAAGCCGATGCATAACAGAAGACATAAATTAGGGACTTTGATATAATCTCAACATGAATCAAATCAACATTACACCAAAAGATATTAGTAGAATATTTTGGGAGCTAATTTATGGGACAGAAGAAAATTTTAGCCCGTTAGACAGAGCAAATTTATTAAACACAATTTCTAAATTAGACATTCTTAGGTATCAAGAGATAGCTGATGAATCTTCTCAAGCTGAAGTTCGATTACATTACAATGAGACTACAGGTTCAACGACTCCAGCCCAAGCAATTGGACTTTACTACATAACAAAATATTTTAGACCATTAAGGGTAATAGAGATTGGTACATGGATTGGTAAAAGCACTGTATCAATTGCATCTGCCATAGATACATATTCTCAAGCAGGTGAAATAGTAACCTGTGATGTGACGAATGATATTAAAATTCCATTTGAAGGAAAAACGAAAATTACCCAATTTCCAAAACAAGATAGCAATCAGATGCTGCAGCAACTTTCTGGTACATACGATCTTGTATTTATTGATGGAAAGATTATGCATAAAGATATACCACTTCTAAAGAATTTAATTACTCCAAAAACTATATTTGTTATTGATGATTTTGAAGGTCTTGCTAAGGGAGTTGAAAATGTTTCGATTCTTAGAGATAAAATAGACTTACTCAAGAGCCATTACTTGATAATGCCTCCAAACGAAAAAATACTTAATGATCACCGTTTTAAAACTACTTCTACAACAGCTGTTATAGTTCCTATGAAGACATTTACTCTTGCTGTAAGTCATTAATACATAGCCATTAAAAGCTACCTAAGGTTATTTTTTTGGTTTAAGAAGTTATTTGGATAATTTTTTACCTAGCTTAATTTATGATTAATTTTTATAAAGACAAACAAAATAATAGAAAAATACTCCCACGTTTTTTTTATAGAAACTTTATCGATCATATTAAAGAAAATAACCTATCAAAAGATAAAGCTATTGAATTATTCGAAGATTTAGTTCTTTCAAGTAAGGGCTCTGATTATTTAAAATTTACATGGAATTTACCTAAAATATTTAATAAATATTTTAATAAAGAAGAAATTGTAAAGCTAGAATCTATATTGAAAAAAAAGCGCGATAAAAGATTAGGTAAAGCAAAAAAACATATTTATCCTCATGTTTCAGATGAATTCTCTCTTGATGGAAAATTTTTAGAGTCAGTTTTCGATACGAGTAAATTACCAGAAATATTAAAAAAAGATATTTTCTTTACTATGGGTAGTTGTTTTGCAAGAAATTTTTCTAATTTTTTAAATGAAAAGGGAATCAAATCAAAAAACCTAGGTTTTGCAGAGGATTTAAATACACCGGGCTCTAATGCGTCTTTTTTAGATTTTGTTTCTACAGAAAATAGGGAGCTTTTGACTGAAGAACTACCTAGTTTGATTAATCATTATTGGAGTTCGCTGAACCAAAAAGAAATAGATATTTTAATTAAAACAAAAACAAATGAAATTTTAGCGGTTAAAGAATTAATAGAATCATGCACAAAAATTATTATTACATTAGGAAATACAATTGACTTCTATAAATCAATTGATGGAAACGATGAGATTATCCCGAAGTTTATAAGCTTAGATCATTCTGAAGATATTGATACAAGAATTAATGCTGCCGCGAGAATAAAAAAAACTGGAGCTTATATGAGGATGTCAACTTTTAGTGAAACAAAAAGTCATATAAAAAATATTCATAAATTTGTAAGAAAGTTAGCTCCAAAAGCAACACTTATCTTTACCGTTTCACCAGTACCAATCGATAGCGTACTAGGAATAACAGACCTATTAAATTTAAATGCAATTGAGATAGACTGTATAAGTAAAAGTACTATAAGAACTGCTTTATATGAAGTTATGAATTCTGCTGAAATAATAAAAGACGATAATCTTTTTTATCTTCCCTCCTATGAAATTGTTAAGTGGGTCGCTCCTGTAATTGGCCTACCAATTTTTGGAAATGAAGATGCAGCATCGAGACATGTATCGAACGATATTTTGAATAGCGTTTGTGAATTTATATATAATGACATAAGTGATGACAGTATAATTTCTAAACAAAAATATAGATTATAAAATATGGATATTTCTGAAGAATTAAAAATAGCATATAAGATTGCTAACAAACAAATCAATATTTTTCCGTACCCACATTTATATATAAACAATATATTTACAGACTCATTTTATAGCCAGATTATTAATCATCTTCCACACTTTGATCAGCTTAAAACTTTAAGCGATGTAAGACCAGTAACTAAGGGAGCCTACAAAGAAAGGTTTGCCTTGAATCTAGACGATAAATCATTAGGTGTTTTAAGTGATAAAAATTATTTATTCTGGAGTAATTTTCGAAAACAATTTTTGTCTGGTGGGATTAAGAATTTTTTACTTACTACAAAATTTTCAGCGTATGTAGAAGCAAGATTTTCTAATTTTAAAGAATTATATTTTTATGATGAGCTATTATTAATTAATGACACTCTAAATTATAGTCTGGGCCCACATACAGATTCCCCAAAAAAAGTTATGTCTTTTCTTTTTTACCTTCCAAGTGATGAATCTCAAATAGAACTAGGCACCTCAATTTATATTCCAAAAGATCGATCTTTTGCATGTGCAGGTCTTACGCATCACCTTCATGATGATTTTATTAAAATTCATACTAATGATTTTCTACCTAACTCTGTATTTGGATTTATAAAGTGTAATAATTCATTTCATGGAGTAGAAAAAATAGTGAGTGATGAAAGAAGATGGGTACTTCTTTATGATATTTATGTTGGAGATAAACGTGAGGATAATTAAACTATTTATTTAGGTTGTCGCTGGAAATAAACATATGATAGGTTTAAGACAAAAGGAATGAATCCAGCATAAATAAATTTACTTATGTCGTAATAGTTGATTATAAAAAAACTTACTGTGCCAATAACAACACCAATCATGTAGTTTTTAATTGAAATTTTATCATTCATTGATAAGATAATTATAAGTGGTGCAAAAGTTATTCCTAGAAGAGTCCATGCGTAAATAACAATATGGAACACACTATTATTATTTATTAAGGCTATAGCTGCCGCTGTTAATGCTACCGTAAAGGTAATTAGTTTGATTTGAGTGGTTGAGAAATTTTTTGTCTTAAATAAATCTTGTGAGATATTTCCTGAACAGTTTATTATCAATGAGTCTGCTGTTGACATAGTTGCAGCAAAAATTCCAGCAATAATTATTCCAATCATAAAAGGGCTTAATAATTCGAGTGCCATTAATGGCAATGCTAATTCAGGGTCAAAGGTACTATTATTATCCAAATAAATTCTAGAAAGCATTCCAACACAAAAAGCTAAAAAATAAAAAAGGAGATACCAAAAGTAATAATGATAACGAGATTTTTTAACTAAACTAGAATCCTTTAACGCCATAAATCTGACCATAATATGAGGTTGGCCAATAACAAATAAACCAGCGACAAGCCAACTTATAGGATAAATAAATTTTAAAAATAGAGAGCTCTGAATTTCAGGCGGAAAGAAATTTAAATAATTATCAATTAGCAGCCATTTATCGAATGCAATATCGATCCCACCTAAACTAACAATGCATGAGATAACTAAAATTATCATTGAGAGGACCATAACAAAAGCTTGAATCACATCCGTCCATATTGATGCCCGAATACCTCCAACCATCGTATACATAAAGACAATAAATGAACCTATGCTAATGCCTAGCCAAAGATCCCAACCAAACACAACCATTAATGTTTTTCCACCTGAAACAAATTGAGCGGAGGCATAGATAATTAAGAATATAAGGCTTAATAATCCTATAAATTTTGAAATAAATTGACCTTGTTCTGACCATGCACCGACAACTGATGCGTAGGTGACATTAGAATTTTTTGTTACAGCTTCATTGATTTTTTTATGTACAATTCTTGAGATTAAAAAGTCACCGAGTATCCAACCTATCATGAGCCAAATTGAGGGAAGTCCAACTAGGTATGTGAATCCAATTAATCCGATAAACATATAGCCACTGTTGTTAGTTGCCATAGCAGACAAGCCGACTATCCATGGACTTAGAGATTTTCCGGCTAGATAATAGTCAGATTTATTTGGTTTACTAAGAAATCCTGCAGATAATCCAACAAGGGCAATAACAAATAAAATAATTAAAAAAGAAAAAATCACGATTAATCAATCTCGTACGCGCCCTGTTTGTTATGTACTTCATCGCCCTTGATGGGCGGATTAAAAACACAAGCTAATTTCATTTCTTCATCACAACTCAATACGTGCTCATCATGAAGATTTAACGCATAAAGGACCCCAGGTTCAATCTTAAAAGATTGTTTATTTTTTAGATCAGTAATCTCACCCTGACCAGAAATACAATAAACGGATTCTAGATGATTGACGTAATGCATTTTAATTTTTGAATCTTTGTATATAGTTGTGATATGAAAAGAGAAGCCCATTCCATTTTCCTTTAGAAGCATACGAATGCTATTCCATTGTCCATTGGGATCTTCAACTTTATTGCATTGTTCAACTTTTTTTACAATCATGACTCAACCTCATAGTCATTATGGAAGTAATCTACTTCTTCATCAAAATTATTTGTTGAAGCACAAACTGCTTTAATTGCATCTTCTAATATATCAATACCTTTTTTTAAATTTTGATCAGAAATTGTGAGTGGACATAAAAATTTAATTACATGATCATCAGCCCCACTAGTTTCGATCATTAAACCTTTTTTGAAGGATAACTTGGTGATTTTGTTAGCTAGATCACCGTTGACACAATTTAGGCCTTGAAACATTCCTCGACCTCGGGACGAAAAGTTACCTTCTCCATAGGTCTTAATAATTTTTTGAACACGTTCAGAAATATATTTACCTTTTTTTCTAACTTCGTTTGTAAATAATTCATCAGACCAGTAGTGGTCAATTGTTTCTTTAGCTGTCACAAAAGCTAGGTTGTTGCCACGGAAGGTACCATTATGCTCACCTGGTTTCCATATATCATGCTCTGGCTTGATAAGTGCTACTGCAAAGGGAAGGCCGTACCCACTTAATGATTTTGATAGTGTAATAATATCTGGGTTTATACCAATCTCTTCGAAACTAAAAAATGTACCAGTCCTCCCGCAACCTGCTTGTATGTCATCAATTATCAATAGCAGGTCATGCTTATCACAAACTTTTTGTATACTTCTCAGCCAATTAAAACTAGCGGCAGTTATCCCACCTTCGCCCTGAACAGTTTCAACAATAATCGCCGCTGGATGATCTATGCCACTACTTGAATCAGTTAGAACCTTATCAAGGTAAGCCGATGTATCAATATCATCACCCATATAACCATCATAGGGAAGTGTGTCTATTCCAGTTAATAGTGTACCTGCAGCACCACGATGGTGTTGGTTACCAGTTGCAGCCAGTGCTCCCATTGTCACGCCATGGTAACCGTTTGTAAAATTGATAATGGTTTGTCGCTTTTTGATTGTTCTGGCTAACTTCATAGCTGCTTCAACAGCATTTGCACCAGTGGGTCCAGTAAATTGAACCATGTAATCCATATTTCGAGGCTTTAAAATTTTCTCATTAAATGTCTTAAGAAACTCTCCTTTTGCCTTAGTATGTAGATCAAGTCCATGAGTAACGCCATCTGATTCTATATAATTTAATAAAGATTTTTTTAGTACAGGATTATTATGGCCGTAATTTAATGTGCCCGCGCCAGCTAAAAAATCTAGGTATTGATTTCCTTCAAGGTCATATAGATACTCCCCCTGCGCTCTGTTAAAGATCCTTGGAAATGATCTTGCATAACTTTGAACTTCTGATTCGATCTCTTCAAATATTTTCATGCCTTACCTTTATTTAATTTGACTTATTGTGACTAGTATTTCTGATTCATGCTCGTTAGAAAAATCTTCATACTTGTCGAATAGAATTTCCTCATACATTGTGGCTTCATATTTTTTTACAATTTTTTGAAACATTCTTCTTGAAGCTATATTATTTTTTGTTATGGAAGTTTCAATAGTATTAACATCTTTATTTTGATCTAATAAAAACTCGATCAACTCGATACCGAGGCCTTTACCTCTGTAACTCTCATCTATCGCTACTTGCCAAATAAAAAGACAATTTTTATTTGCTGGATTTATAAAACCTGAAACAAATGCAATAACTTTCTCACCCTCAAAAGCAACAGAACAAGTTTGATTGAAATAATGGGACTGTATTAAATAATGATAAGTTGAATTTAAATCAAGGGGAGGACAGCATTGAATAAGTTTTGCTACCGCGGAACCATTTTTTTTGGTCGGGAAGGTTATTTTTATTTTACTATCTTTTTTAGAATATACTTCGATTGTCATATTCTAGAATAGCTATTCTACTCTTACTGATGTTAATGTCCAGTTAGCCTATTCTTTGCACTATTCAAAGCAAAAAAAAATTTATCTTTTGATGAAATATTTGTTCGTTTCACTCTTAATAATTTTACTAAGTAACAACAAACCAATTAGATTAGGAATAGCCATCATGCCATTCGTAATATCTGACAAATTCCAAATTAGACCTAAGCTCATTGTCGAGCCAATAAAGACAGCAAACACATAAGCAATTCTGTAGTATTTTATTATGTTAGTGCCCATCAAAAATTCTAGACCTTTTTCTCCATAGTAACTCCAGCCAATAAGTGTTGAAAATGCAAATAAGGCTGTTGAAAATGCAATAATAATAACCCCACCATAACCTAATGTAGCCTCTACACTTTTACTTGTTAATTCACCTGCGCTAATTCCTAGTGTCCATACATCAGTAGTAAGAATGACTAGTGCTGTCAAAGTACACACTACGATAGTATCGATAAAGGTTCCAGTCATTGTTACAAGTGCTTGACTGACTGGGTCTTTTGTTTTTGCCGATGCTGCAACTATTGAGGCGGACCCTAGACCTGCTTCATTTGAGAATAGACCTCTAGCTACACCAAAACGAATTGCAGTGGCAATAGTTGCACCTACAAAGCCACCTGTTGCAGATGCACCATTAAATGCACTATTGAATATTAATGAAAATGCATGTGGTATTTGATCAAAACGTAATGATAAAGTAACTAGCATGGTGCCGATATAAAGAATAATCATAAAAGGAACAAGTACAGACACAAAGCGTCCTATTGATTTAATTCCACCAATGATAACGAGTCCAGTGAGAATCGCTAAAAATATTCCTGTCCAATGAGTAGATATATTAAAGGCACTTTCGAAGATATGTGCAGATGAGTTTGCTTGGACCATATTCCCGACACCAAATGCAGAGACTACTGTAAAGAATGCAAAAAAAGCCCCTAATAATGGCATGTTGGCTCCTTTAGAAATATAGTACATTGCCCCTCCGCGCATACCACTCGGACCTTTTTCGCGATACTTTACAGCTAGTAATCCTTCTGAATATTTTGTTGCCATACCTAAGAGGCCTGTCAACCACATCCAAAAAATAGCACCAGGACCACCCAATGTAATGGCTGTCGCAACTCCAACTATATTACCGATCCCTACAGTTGCTGCTAAAGCAGTCATTAATGATGAAAATTGAGAAATATCTCCTTTACCATTATCTTTAGTAAAAATAATTTTAAAGGCGAGCGGAAGTGATCTAAATTGTAAACCTCTTAGGAGGAAGGTTAGATAGATATGGGTCCCAAAAAGCAAAATTAACATTGGAGGGCCCCAAACCCAACCAGATAAAACCCCTATAAAACTCTCAAATTTTTCTAATAACTGCATTATTTATCTCAAAAGAATTGTAGCTATAATTATGATTATAGATGTACTAATTACTGACAATTTAATATTTGATAGGTAGCCTTTCCATTTTCTGAAGAGCCAATTTTGATTATGGTATTACCTTTGTTAGTAATAGCTGCATTTTTTGCTAGTTGATTTAAATCTAGTTTAATTGAGTCGGGATCTCTATCAATAAAGCCTACCTCAGAGAGGACGCTAACTATTACTGTACTTTTTATGACGCATTGATCTTTATTAAATTTATTTACGATATTAATACTTTCTGAGCCCGGCTCAATATCAATAAATTTTGCACATCCAAATAATATTAGTGAAGATATTAAGATGCTTGTTACTTCTTTATATTTTATAGACAATATCAAAACTTTCTCCAATAAATTACCTTAGTTTATATTACCCTTCATTAAGTAACTCTCTTTTATTAGGCTGTCCGTTTGATTTATCAGCATCAGGGATAGCTTCTTTCCTAGCTGTTATAATTGGCCATACCTTAGCTAATCTTGCATTAATTTCAATAAAATCTTGTTGGTCAGCTGGAACATCGTCTTCAGCAAATATTGCTTCAGCAGGGCACTCGGCGACACATAATGTACAGTCTATACACTCGTCTGGATCAATTGCAAGAAAGTTTGGTCCTTCAACAAAGCAGTCGACTGGACAAACATCAACACAGTCAGTGTATTTACATTGAATACAGTTTTCGGTTACTACATACGTCATAATCTTCCTCTATATAATCTTCAGTATTATTTTAATTTATTTTCTATCTCTAGGCTATCGATTGAATCATCCCAGCTCCGACGGTATGATAAGTACTTTCATCAACAATAATAAAAGCACCAGTACTTCGATTATCCTCATAATTATCAACAATTAGAGGTTGGGCTAATTTGAATGAGAGTTGCGCAATATCGTTTGTTTTTAGTGTTTCTGCGTTTTCCATTTCTAGATTTTGAATATTTACCTTATGATGAATTTGTGTAATTTTAACCTTCGAGACTCTAGTTGTATGCATTACTAGGTAAGTGCGACTTAGGGATAGGGGTGCTTCTGCTAACCAACAAACCATAGCTGAAAAATCTTTAACTGCATTAATTGAGTCATTTTGATGAACTAGCATATCCCCGCGAGAGATATCAATTTCATTCGATAGTGATACGGTAACTGATTGCTCTGGGATTGCTTCATTTATCAGTTGGTCGCCTACTCGAATTTCTATTACCTTGGACTCATGACCAGATGGCAAGACCTTAATTTTATCGTTTACTTTTAATAGACCAGACTCAATTCTGCCCATGAATGCTCTAAAATCATGCAGCTCTTTATTATCAGATGCATGGGGGCGACAGACAAACTGTACTGGAAATCTTAAGGTAGACTCTTTAATATCTTCACTAGTATCAAGTTTCTCAAGAAATTCAAATAGTGTTGGCCCCTTAAACCATGTGAGAGAATCTCCTCTTTCTACAATCATATCTCCATTTAATGCAGACATTGGTATAAATTCTATATTAACTCCAGGGCTTACAAGGTCGATATCATTTGCGAATTGCAGATAGTCTTTACAGATTTGATGGTAGCTAGATTCGTCATGGTCAATTAGATCCATTTTGTTAATTGCAACTAGTATATGTTTGATTCCTACTAATTTAGAGAGATAGGTATGTCTTCGGGTTTGAGTAAGTAGACCTTTTCTGGCATCTACAAGAATGATAGCAAGCTGCGCAGTAGATGCAGCAGTTACCATGTTTCTGGTGTATTGCTCGTGTCCTGGAGCATCAGCAATGATGTATTTACGAGTACCGGTTGTAAAATAGCGGTATGCAACATCAATCGTAATACCTTGCTCTCTTTCAGCCTGAAGTCCATCAGTAATTAAAGAAAGATCAATAGCATTCATACCTCTTTTCTTTGAGGTTTTTTCAATTTGGTTTAGGGTGTCGGTAAGAATCATTTTACTATCAAATAGCAGTCGTCCAATAAGAGTGCTCTTACCATCATCTACACTTCCGCAAGTCATGAAGCGCAATACGTTATTATTTTTTTGTTCTGTCATTTTAGAAATACCCTTCTTTTTTTCTTTCTTCCATCGCAGCATCTGAAGTTTGATCATCTAAGCGGGTGGCACCTCGCTCTGTAATGACAGTGCTTGCGGTTTCAAGAATAATCTTATTTACATCATCAGCCTCGCTTTCTACAGGAGCTGTGCAGGTAATATCACCAACAGTCCTAAAACGAACCATTATGTTTTCAATTTTCTCTCCTGCTTTAATTGGAGTTACTTCAGTAATAGGAACAATGGATTCATTTCTTCTAACAATATCTCGTTTATGAGCAAAGTAAATACTCGGTAATTCTAAATTTTCTCTTTCGATATATTGCCAGACATCCATTTCTGTCCAGTTAGAGATGGGAAATGCACGAATGTTTTCTCCTTTGTGTACTTTTGCGTTATACAAATCCCATAATTCTGGGCGTTGATTTTTTGGGTCCCATTGTCCAAACTCATCTCTAAAACTCATTATTCGTTCTTTCGCCCGTGCTTTTTCCTCATCTCTTCTTGCACCACCAATGCAACAATCAAACCCATACTCTTCGATGGCCTCTAAAAGAGTAATGGATTGATATTTATTTCTTGGTTCATCATTAGACTTTAAAACAATCGTACCCTTCTTCATTGAGTCTTCAAGAGAGGCTACAATTAATCTTTCATTCAAGTCACGCACTTTTTTGTCTCTAAAGTTAATTACTTCAGAATAGTTATGCCCAGTATCTATATGCATTAATGGGAAAGGAAATCTCCCGGGCCTAAATGCCTTTTCTGCAATTCTTAATAAGCATAGAGAATCTTTTCCACCAGAAAAAAGTAAAACTGGGTTACTACATTGCCCCGCAACTTCTCTCATAATATGAATGGCTTCTGACTCTAACCAATCTAAATGTGTTAATAATTTTTTCATGATTTGTCACCTTGATTGTGAAGACCACATTCTCTTTTTTCATCTACTTTTGTAGGATCAAAATAATCAAATTCATTATCTAGACTATGTTCGCTCATATAAACATCTAAATCTGAATCTGACCAATAGTAGAATGGACTTATTTTTAAAAGACCTTGATTGGTTTCAGTTAATATATCTATTTTATTTCTAAAGTCAGTCTGCCCTTTTCTTAGATTTGTTATCCATAAGTCAGGTTTAATTTCTTCCATAGCTCTATTAAACGGCTCTAGCTTAACTTGTTCTGTAAATTCTTCATGTCTTGGATCTTCAATACCTGGAACCGGCCCCATAAAAATTTCTCTATGAGCAGATGTTTGTGAGGGTACATATAATTTAAGGTTTAAATTTAGATGAGAAATAATTTTTTCAGCATAGATATATGTTGCCTTAGTATTGTAACCAGAGTCACACCATACAACTTTGATATTAGGCATAACTTTCGTACATAAGTGAATTATCGCAGCCTCATAAGGGCGAAAATTTGTAGTAAGTATAGGATTATTACTTTTTTCTAATGCCCACTTTATTATTTCTATCGGCTTTTTATCCCTTATCTCATCGTTAAGGTTAGATATGTCTTTGTTCATTTTTCTCTCATTTTTAGATTATCGCTTTATACGTTTCCATGCAGGATTAATAGTGTCTAACGCACCTTGATATGGATTACTGAAGTCATTGAGACCTTTGAGAGCATCGATAGCATCTCGATCTTTTCTAATCAAGTAACTATTAAATCCTGATCTTTTTAAAAAGAAGAGTTGATCTCTTAGAACATCTCCAAAAGCCCTTAATGTTTTATTAAAACCATATTTAATTCTTAATTGCTTCCCACGAGAGAAGATTCGACCATCAGAGAATTTCTCAATATTGACTGCAATCAAAGGAAATTGATTAATGTCACCTAGCAATAAAAGCGAATCTTCTATCTCTTCGTGTGTTGCAAACCAGAATCCAATATCTTGGTTTTTAATCCGATTTTTTAAGAGCTCTTGATGTTTAATTAAAACCTTTAGATGTAGTAAAATTTTACCTGAGCTTGGAAATACTGCTTTATTAACTTGTTCCTCTGTGGGGTACTCTTCTCCAGTTAACTTAAAAAGTACAACTTTTCCGGCTTGTTTTTTTACTTCTACGTTAATTTTAGGAAGCTCAATTGTTAGCCACTCATCTTTAATAATAGTTTTATCGTAAATAAGTTGTGATTTTATTGTTGTCATACTTCATCTCCATAGACGCGAGATTTAAATGGCTCAATTCCAATTCTTTTTACACAGTCAATAAACAATTCACCTTCATGTCTCTGTTGCACATACACATCTATTATTTTTTTTACTACTATGGGCATTTCCTCAGAAGAAAAAGAAGGTCCAATTACCTTTCCAATGCTTGCATTATTTCCTTGGTCGCCTCCCAAAGTAACTTGATACCATTCACTACCATCTTTATCTACACCTAATACACCAATATGACCAACATGATGATGTCCACATGCATTCATACATCCAGATATGTTTAGACTAATATCCCCAATATCATGAAGGTAATCCATATCATCAAATAATGTCTGAATTGACTCTGCGATTGGAATACTTTTAGCGTTAGCGAGAGAGCAGAAGTCTCCCCCAGGGCAACAGATGATATCAGTTAAAAGTCCAATATTTGGTGTTGTGAGATTATACAATTTTGCTTGTTCCCATAATTCATACAGCTGCGATTCCTCAACATCAGCTAAAATTAAATTTTGTTCGTGTGAAACACGAAGCTCACTAAAGCTATATTTATCTGCAAGTTCAGCTACTGCATGCATCTGTTTTGCAGTTGCATCTCCTGGAGCATTATGATTCGCTTTTAAAGATAATGTAACTGAGCGATATCCTTTTATTTTGTGGGAATGAGTATTTCGAGATAACCATTTAACAAAATGTTTATTATCTATAAATTTATCTAAATTAATAGACTTACTTTTTTTGTAATCAGGAGCAGTAAAAAATGAGGCAACACGATTTAGTTCTTTTTCATCAATAGTATTTGGCCCGTCTTTTATAAAAGCCCACTCTTTTTCAACTAACCTCCTGAATTCATCAATACCTAAAGCCTTAACTAGAATTTTTATTCTTGCTTTATACATGTTATCTCTTCGGCCATAAAGATTGTAGACCCGAAGAATGGCCTCGCAATAAGTTAAAATGTGCTGCCATTCAAGCTCTTCTCGAATAACACTTCCTATAACTGGTGTTCTACCTAAACCACCACCAACCCAAACTTTGATTACCATCTTGCCTATAGTATTTTTTGAAAATTCGAGACCAATATCATGTGCCTGAACTAAGGCGCGATCTTTTGCTGAGCCAGTTACGCTAATTTTGAATTTTCGAGGAAGAAGAGCAAACTCAGGATGAAAGGTGCTCCATTGTCTTATAATTTCTGCAATGTATCTAGGGTCAATTATTTCATCAGGAGTTGCACCTGCAAATTGATCTGTAGTGATATTACGAATACAGTTTCCTGAGGTTTGAATAGCGTGCATTTCAACCTCGGCTAATTCTTTAAGTATTTTTGGTGTATTTTCTAACTTTGGCCAATTAAATTGAATATTTTGACGTGTACTAAAGTGACCGTAACCACGATCAAACTTATCAGCAATATCTGCTAATTTTCTCAATTGTTTTGATGAAAGCATTCCATAAGGAATGGCGACTCTTAGCATAGGAGCATGCCTTTGAATGTATAGACCATTTTGAAGTCTTAGTGGTCTAAACTCTTCATCTGATAATTCCTTATTCAGATAGCGATGAAGCTGGTCTGAATATTGATTAACTCTTTCATCAACTAATTTCTGATCAATCTGATCATATTTATACATACAACATACCTTTAATTATTCAAAATCAATTCTACGCCAACCAACAATAAAATTATCACTAAGATATATCGAAGTTTGTTCTCATCAATTTTTGCACTTAGATAACTCCCTAACCAAATTCCAGGTATGGAGCCTATAAGCAGTGCGCTTAATAGCATTAAATCAACGTTCCCTAAGTTGTAATGTCCTAAGCCTGCAAAAAGGGTTAATGGTACCGCATGAGCAATATCTGTACCAATAATACGTTTTGTTCTCATCCCTGGGTATAGTAAAAGCAAGGCTGTAACTCCTAGTGCCCCAGCCCCAACAGATGTAAGGGTAACAACACAACCTAATATGAGCCCTAATAAAATAGTGAGTATTTTTGTATTACTAGCGCGCTTAATCTTTTTCTCAGCTACTTTTTTTATAATTCTAGGTTGAAGAAAAACTGCCATAGCAGTCAAAAGAAGTGCAATTCCAAGACCCACCTCAATCCAATGAAGGGTAATAGGAGAGGTTAAATCAATCTCTTTGAGGAAGTAGGTTGTAATTAATGAAGCTGGAATGCTTCCAAGCATCAATTTTTTGACAACATTCCAGTCAATATGCCCCATTTTCCCGTGAGATAATATTCCTGCTGATTTAGTAATAGCCGCATATAGAAGGTCGGTACCAATAGCAATAGCGGGATTAATTTTGAAAATAATCACTAAAAGTGGGGTCATTAATGAGCCACCACCAACCCCTGTAAGCCCAACGAGCATACCAATAATAAATCCTGATATTGTAAATCCCATAGTTTTTCGTTACTTTTTATTAAAATTTTGATGAAATATAACAGAATTTCATATATTATTTTAATAATAATAAATACTATTTATATAACTTTTTAATATATGAAACTACAACAATTAAGATGTATTTTTGAAGTCGTGCAAAATAACTTCAATATATCAAGAGCCGCTGAATCAATTCATACCTCACAACCAGGTGTAAGTAAGCAAATTCAGGTCTTAGAAGAAGAAATTGGGGTACAGATATTTCATAGAAATGGAAAAAGACTTACTGGACTATCTGAGCCAGGTCTTAGGGTATATGAATCAATAGCTGAGATCATGCGTGAAGTAAAAAATATAAAAAATATTTCAGAGGAGTATGAAAAAAAAGATAGCGGTTCATTCACAATTGCAACAACACATACACAAGCACGTTACAAGCTACCTGTTGTGGTTGAGTCTTTTGTTAAAAAGTATCCTAAAATTAACTTAAATATCCATCAAGGGAATCCGTCGCAAGTTACAGAACAAATTTTAAATGGTGATGCAGATGTTGGAATTGCTACGGAATCTATTAGTTTGAATAACAAGATATTTTGTATTCCTTGTTATTCTTGGAACCGTTGTTTAGTAATGCAAAAAGATCATCCACTATTCTTGGTTAAAGATATTACTCTTAAGGATCTAGCGAGTTATCCAATGATTACTTATGACTATGCATTTACTGGCAGTACCATCGTGTCAAAAGTTTTTAAAGAGGCTAATATTAACCCTAATATTATGTTGACTGCTATTGATGCTGATGTAATCAAGACCTATGTTAGCCTCAATCTTGGAGTGGGGCTTATTGCTGAAATGGCTTTTGATGAAAATAAAGATAAAAATCTTGTGAGTCGCGATGTCAGTCATTTATTTCCTACAAGTACAACCTATATTGGCGTGAGGCAGGATACCTTTATACGTGGCTTTACATTTGATTTTATTAGCATGTTTACGCCTCATATGGAAGAAAAAGAACTTAAAATATTTTTAAAAAAACGGCATGTTTGATTAAAAATTAAGTTAAGATTAAATTTTTATAAATCAAAGCGAGCCTATGTTATCAGATCTAGAAATTGCACAAAGTGCACATTTGCAAAAAATTGGAGACGTTTCAGAGAAACTAAATATTGCTCAAGAGGCATTGGTTAATTTTGGCCCTTATATGGCAAAAATTAATATCAAAGAGTTAAGACAATCAGAAAAAAAAGATGGAAAACTGATCTTAGTTACTGCAATGAGCCCAACTCCAGCAGGTGAGGGTAAGACAACAACGACAATTGGATTAACTGATGCTATTGCAAGTCAAGGTAAAAGTGTCGTAGCGTGCTTGCGTGAGCCTTCATTAGGGCCTGTATTTGGTATGAAGGGCGGTGCTACAGGAGGTGGGTATGCGCAGGCAATTCCAATGGAGAATATTAACTTACATTTTACCGGAGACTTCCATGCCATTACCTCAGCAAACAACCTTCTTTCAGCACTGATTGATAATCATATTTATCATGGAAATGAATTAGGGATTGATCCAGATGCAATTACCTTCAAAAGAGGGTTAGATATGAATGACAGGTCATTAAGAAAAATCACTATAGATAATGCTCGTTACCAATATCAAGGCGGATTTGATATTTCAGTAGCAAGTGAGGTGATGGCAATTTTTTGCTTAGCATCTTCATTAGATGACTTGACAAATAGATTGGGAGAAATACAAGTCGCACAAAATCTTGATAAGAATAAATCACCGATATATGCAAAGGATCTAAAAGCCCAAGGCTCAATGGCTGCTTTGCTAAAAGATGCTTTTATGCCTAATTTGGTTCAAACATTGGAGCATAACCCAGTCTTAATTCATGGAGGCCCTTTTGCTAATATTGCCCATGGATGTAACTCATATATTGCTACTCAATTAGGAGTAGATATGGCTGACTATGTTGTAACTGAAGCTGGTTTTGGCGCTGACTTAGGGGCGGAAAAATTTATTGATATTAAGTGTCGTCAAACAGGATTAAAACCTAGTTTGATTGTCATTGTAGCTACTATAAGGGCTATGAAATACCACGGTGGAAAAAAAGTTGAAGATCTCAATGGTCAAGATCTGAATGCACTTGAGAAAGGATTTTCTAATCTTGAGCGCCATATTGAAAATTGTAGTCAACATTTTGGTTTGAATATAGTAGTTGCTATCAATCACTTTCAAACAGATACTGATGAGGAGGTAAAATTTGTTCAAGATAAAGTTGAGGGCTTAGGTTTCAAGGCTATTTTATGTTCACATTGGGCAAATGGTTCTAAAGGTGCAGAATTATTAGCTCAAGAGGCAATGGATCTTGTTGAAAAGCCAAGTCAATTTAAATTTCTTTATGATACAAAAGATTCTATCGCATCCAAATTATCAACAATTGCTCAAAAAATTTACCGAGCCAAAGATATTGTATTTGAGGATGAGGCTTTAATACAACTTAAAAAAATTGAAGATGAATATGCACATTTTCCAGTATGTATTGCAAAAACACCGTATTCTTTTTCCGGTGATCCAAAAGGTATTGGTGCTGTTTCGGATCACACACTTACTATTAGAGAGATTAGGTTGGTTAGGGGCGCGGGTTTTATAGTCGCCATTTGTGGAAGTGTTATGACTATGCCTGGGTTACCATTAAAACCAGCAAGCGAAGGAATTTCTATTAATAATAATGGTGAAATTGAGGGATTAAGTTAGTATTGCTGATATTTTCTGAATCGAAGACTGCAGATGAATGGGTTGTAAGTAAATCAAAATTTATTGGGCATACTTTGATGGGGGATTCTAGGGAATCATTTCTTAAGGATGTCATGGAAATTTCACGTAAATATAAAACGGCAAATCACGTTGCATTTGCTTATCAAATTAGATCAAATAATAGTACAGATGCATATTTTTATGATGCTGGAGAACCATCCGGCACAGCTGGAAAACCACTACTAAAAATTTTAGAATCCAGAAAAATTGTAAACTCCGGAATTGCTGTTGTTCGTTATTATGGGGGAGTAAATCTAGGTACTGGAGGGTTGGCTCGGGCTTATACCAAAGCCGGGATGATGGCTCTAACAGGAACAAAGATAGAAAATTTTATCCCACTATATTTATATAATTTAACTATTAAATACAATGTCTTAGATAAAATATCTAATTTGATTTATGAGAGTGGTGGAT
The DNA here is from genome assembly GCA_028247015.1 of Methylophilaceae bacterium. Lineage (GTDB taxonomy): Bacteria > Pseudomonadota > Gammaproteobacteria > Burkholderiales > Methylophilaceae > BACL14. The sequence goes on from JAOKFJ010000002.1 coordinate 69,334, forward strand.
TAATATTAGACCGAAATTTTGATACTAATATACATCTTATTTCAAAGCTAACAAAAGAGGTAGCAGAGAACATCAATGACAACTTCCCGACAGTCAAAATTAGTAGTTTAAGCAACAACTAAACTTTTTTATATTAAGAAATTACAGGAGTTTTTGCTTTCTTAGGTTTACCTTTTGATTCTTTTTTCTTATCTTTACTACCCATTTAATTTTCCTTAATTTTTATATCTACTCGAATAATTTTTACTATTTCTATCTGCTGAATATACCACTCTCTAATTGGATTCTGTTAATATAAAAAAATATTTAATTATGGAGCCTGGTTATGAAGCTTGAATCAATTGCATTACATCATGGATATACTTCAGAGGAAACTACTAAGGCGGCAACGACGCCTATTTACCAAACTACTTCTTTTACCTTTGATAATACGCAGCATGGAGCGGATCTATTCGACCTAAAAGTTGAAGGAAATATTTATTCAAGGATTATGAATCCAACTAATGCTGTTTTAGAGCAGCGTATCGCTGAAATGGAAGGGGGCATTGCCTCTCTTGCTCTCGCTTCTGGTATGGCGGCAATTACTTATTCAATTCAATGTATCACAAGGGTTGGAGATAATATTGTGAGTACTAGCCAACTATATGGCGGAACCTATAATCTTTTTGCTCACTCATTACCTCAGCAAGGAATTCATGTAAAGATGGTTGATGGCAGTGACTTTAAAGCTATCGATGAAGCTATCGACGATAACACTAAGGCATTGTACTGTGAGTCTATTGGAAACCCCTTAGGTAATGTTGTTGATATTAAGGAATTATCTACTATTGCCCATAAGCATGGTATTCCTTTAATAGTTGATAATACAGTCGCCACCCCAGCTTTATGCAAACCTATAGATTTTGGTGCTGATATTGTTATTCATTCACTTACAAAGTACATAGGTGGCCACGGCACTACAGTTGGTGGAGTGATTATAGATTCAGGTAAGTTTGATTGGGCTAAAAATAAGGCACGCTACCCAATGCTTAACGAACCAGACCCTTCATACCATGGAGTTATTTATACAGAGGCGTTAGGTCCTGCTGCCTTCATTGGTCGATGCAGAGTAGTTCCATTAAGAAATACAGGTTCAGTACTTGCAGCTACTAGTTCTTTTCAGATCATGCAAGGTCTTGAAACATTATGTTTAAGGATGGAAAGGCATTGTGAAAATGCAATGGCGTTAGCCGAATATCTTAAAAAACAACCTCAAATTGCTTGGATTAATTATGCTGGCTTACCTGATGATAAATATAATAGTACGTGTAAAAAAATTACAGGCGGTAAAGCCTCTGGAATAATTAGTTTTGGTGTTAAAGGCGGAGTTGAGGCCGGCGGTAAATTTATTGATGCATTACAAATGATTTTACGGTTAGTTAACATTGGTGATGCTAAATCATTAGCCTGTCATCCAGCATCAACCACTCATCGACAATTGGATGATGAGGAATTGAAAGCCGCTGGGGTGAGCAAAGATATGGTTCGAATTTCCGTAGGTATTGAGCACATCGACGATATCATTGCAGATGTAAGCCAAGCACTTAAGGCTTCTGAGCATTAATGCTTATTGAATTCTTCCTGGGACTGATTTTATTAGGGGTACTTGTTCTTTTATGGAGATCATTTAGTTCTAAGAGTGACTCAGTCCCAAAATTACTCGAAGAAAAACATCGGCAAATGTTAATGGATATTAATGATTCATTAAATAAACAATCAGACCGTTTTAATAAAACTGTCACAGACGAATTAACATCTACTCGAGACTCATTAAAAACTCTTCAACTTTCGCAGCAAGAGTCTTTATCTAAAATTCGTGAGGATGTAATTGAAAAGTTACATACAACTCTTTCAGAACAAGGAAAGTCTCAGCAGGAAACTATTCAAGGGGCCCTTAAAAATACAGCTATTCAACTGATGACATCTGTTGAAGGGTTAACCAAGACCGTAGATAAAAGGCTTGAAGAAATTACTGGAAAAGTTCATGAGCGACTAGAGGAGGGCTTTAAGAAAACTAATGCTACCTTTGTTAGCGTTATGGAGCGACTCCAGACTATTGATGAAGCTCAAAAAAAGATTGATGGCCTTACCACCAATATGGTTAGTCTTCAAGAGCTTCTTGGCGACAAGAGATCACGAGGTGCTTTTGGTGAGATGCAATTAGAGGGTCTAGTTAAGAATATTTTGCCCCCCGATGCCTATTCACTTCAATTCACATTCTTGAGCGGCGCGAGAGCAGATTGTGTTTTATTTTTGCCGGAACCAACAGGAACTATAGCGGTTGATTCAAAATTTCCAATGGAAAATTATCAAAAAATGTTTAAGGTTGGTGACTCGGATGCAGATAAAGATAAAGCAAAAAAACAATTCAAATTAGATGTAAAAAAACATATTAGTGATATTGCAAAAAAATATATTATCCCAGATGAAACTTCTGATGGAGCAGTTATGTTTATTCCAGCAGAGGCTGTATTTGCTGAGATACATGCTTATCATCCAGAATTAATTCATGATTCTATGAGCCAAAAAGTTTGGTTAGTTTCACCTACAACTTTAATGGCAGTTTTAAATACTGCTAGGGCAGTGTTAAAGGATGTTGAAACACGTAAGCAAGTTCATATTATCAAGTCAGAGCTTGGCAAGCTTGGTAAGGAGTTTGAAAGATTTGATACTCGAATGAAGAAATTGGCGGATAATATCCGTCAGGCTCATGAACAGGCACAAGACGTTCACGTAACAAGCCAAAAAATTTCAAGACGTTTCACTCAAATTGAGAGGGTAGAGCTAAAAGATGATCCTAATGCTCTTTTAGAGTTTGAGGACTCGCTTATTCCTAAGGAGGAAAAGAGTGAAGATTAAGATATTATTCTTTGCAAGTATAAGGGAAGTTTTTGATTGTCATGAAAAAATTGTAGATATTAAGCACGACGAAAATCTTACGCCAAATGTGTTAATTGAAAATTTTTCAATTACTGAAAAAGGTCCATGGTTGACTCTTTTAAATAAGAAAAAAATAGTTCGTGTAGCAATTAATCAGACATTAGTTGAATGGCAATCTCCTCTAAGAGATGGTGACGAGCTAGCTTTTCTTCCACCCATTACTGGAGGATAGATGGGTATTCGTATACAAAAGAAAACATTTTCAACAGAGAGTGTTATTTTAGAAATGAAAGATTTAAATTCATCAGTGGGCGCCATTGTTACCTTTACAGGATTTGTTCGAGATTTCTATGATGATAAAGAAGAAAAAAAACTAGAGCAATTGGAGTTAGAGCACTACGCTGGAATGACAGAGAAAATGCTGCTGAAAATAGAATTGGAAGCTAATACTCGATGGATATTAGAGGATATTCAGATTATCCATCGGGTAGGCGCTTTATTACCTGGCGACCCAATTGTTTTAGTTGCTGTTGCTTGCAAACACAGGGGTGATGCATTTGATGCGTGCCATTTTATTATTGATTACCTAAAAGTTGAAGCACCTTTTTGGAAAAAAGAAAAAACTAATATAGGTGAATACTGGGTAAATGATCGTAAGGAGGATTTTTTAATGAAGGATCGGTGGGGTAGCGTTGATAGTAAAAAAAACTAATTAATTTATCACTTCAAGAAAAGATTGGATTGGATCAGCGCCCATTTTCATAATATTGGTATCACTTGAGCCACTAAAATCTACAGACACTGCATCTACAGTTCTCATATTTAAAACAAAAGAAGATGTAGGTTTGACCTCAAGTGGATTTGTTAGTTGAATTGTCCATAATAGCCGATCGGCATCTTCACAATCTGTGGCAAAATCTGTATTACTTTGAAGAAGGCTCCCAAAACCATTACCATTTCCGACTGCTCCCATGGACTGTTTGTCACCACTTGATGCATAAGTATCTACAGAGCTATTATTATCTCTATCACAATCCCCATTACTTAAATTATTAATTATTTCATAAGAAAAAACTGGCGCTGCATCAGCTATTGCACCACAAGTTAGCATTTGAGTACTGCCAGAGATTGTTGTGCCATGCGGTGTGTCTTCTTCATCATTTGCTACGCCACTTGGTCCGGCATTAGTGGTCCAGCAGGCTGTACCTGATGAGCTGCTAACACCTGTTGTAGTATTGGTCGTTTCAACGGTATGCTTAATTCCTAATTTATTACTTATAATTGCAACCATATATGGGTATGTGTTCGGTAGTATCTCAAATGGTGGAATAGGTAGGGATCCAGAAGCTGGAAATGTTATTGTGTGTGAAACTGCAGTATCAGTTGGTTCTAGCATATATTGACAGCTAGAAAAGTCTAGTTCGCTTGGATCTGATGAGCATAATGCCATCATATGAAAGCCTAGTTGATATGCATCTGGCGTGTCATTGCATGCATCGGTTGCCCCTGACTCTATAGTCGAAACTGGCGTCGTTGAATTTCCACTTACAGTTATGATTTTACCATCAGCATCTTTTATACAAGTAGAATCCCCAGCAAACGAATTTCCAATAAGGAATGTATTTAGTAACAAAAAAATGAAGAGAGTAAAAAATTTATTCATGACTTTAGTATCCTATGACTGTAACTGAACCAGACTTTTTAATTTGTTTTACAATTTTGTTCTCGCGACGAACTTTTTCATATCGTCGATCTTCCATACTTTCTAGTTTATAAGCGTAATTACTCATCCAGTTTTTCTTATTAGAATCCTCTGAAAATGCCGCTAATAGATTATAGGTTAAGGTTATGTAGCTTTCATGAATCGTAGATGCCCCAGAGTTAAATTTACGACCCGCTTCAACCTCTAAACCAGGAAGAGATGGTATTTTTGCCCTGAGTTGAACTTCATTAACATTAAGATCTTTAATACTAGAAGTCTCGGTTTCCCATCTCGAATGTTTTACAAATAGAGTAGCCCAATTCATATATGGTAATGGCATACCTGCTTCTATGTCAAAACCATCTAAAGCATGCTCATCGAAACTATTTTTCCCTTTTTGCCAATCGGTAATAGCTTTATATATATTGGCATTCATTTCTCCTACTGTCGTTCGATATTCCAGTCCTAAACTTGTACGTGCATGATTATAAGGAACCTCCCAGTCAAAAAACGCGTTTACACCCATCAGAATATATTTATTTTCAGAGAGTTTTCGATAACCTAAACCTCCGTTTAGAGTCGTACGATTATCTGAGTAGGTAGCACTGAGTTGAGTAAAATAGGTGTTAAAAATGTCTTCTTCGTCTGACAGAGGCTTAACTACTAAAATCGAAAATGTTGGTTTTGTATGAGTGCTGCTATAGATTCCGGCAGTTGTAAAAGATAACTCTACTGTGGGAAAATATTTTTCTAAATAAGATTTACTGACGCCAACACCCTCTTGGGCAACGCTATCGATAACGCTATCAGCAAGACCATCAACATCAACTGCTGCAATATAACGAGACAGTTCAGCAAATTTTGATTCATCGTTAGTTACATTATCTGTATCTGCTTGCGCACCAATAAGTCCACTAGATATTATTACTGGGGCCAGAAGCCATTTTTTAATAGATAACATACTCTGTAGTATATATAAAAATTATTCATCTTAAAGTATTTCAAATAATTTATAAGTCGTAAAAGTGCAAAAAAACAACATAATTTTTTAATCGAAATGGGTAAATATGCTTGTGCTTACTAAATTTTTTTTTACTGATACCTCTGATAGTATTGAGTTATTCATATTTTAAATTAATATTTAGGTGTTTTATGCAAATAAAAAAGGTTGTATTTCCTGTAGCAGGACATGGATCAAGATTCCTACCTGCCACAAAGGCAACACCAAAAGAGATGTTACCGATAGTTGACAAGCCACTTATTCAGTATGCGGTTGAGGAGGCAATTGATGCAGGCTTCTCTGAGTTGATTTTTGTCACTGGAAAAACTAAGCGAAGTATTAAAGAACATTTCGATGCAAGCTTGAATTTAGATATCAGTAACATCACAGAGCCCAAAAAAAAACTCTTTGATGAGATGAACCACATTATTCCTGAACAGGTTTCTTGTATATATATAAACCAAGAAGAGCCTTTAGGATTAGGCCATGCAATTCTTCAAGCTAAACCGATAATTGGCGATGAACCCTTTGCAGTAGTTTTAGCTGATGACTTGATTGATTCAAAGAAGGGTGTACTTAAGCAAATGGCTGAACAATACGTTGACAGAAATTCAAGCATTATCTCAGTCCAGAAAATTGATAAAAAAGACTCTATTCTTTATGGCATGATTGATACAGAGGACAGTAATGTAAATATGAGAAAACTCACAGGAATTGTTGAAAAGCCAAGTCAGGAGGATTCCCCTTCAAATTTTGGTGTAGTTGGCCGATATATTTTTTCAAATGAGATACTTTCATTTTTGGAAACTATTAGTTTTGGGGCTGGCAATGAAATACAACTCACCGATGCCATAAAGAAGATAATTGCTACTCAATCGGTTTTTGCCTATGAGTTTGAGGGTACTCGATATGATTGTGGTGACAAGCTAGGGTACATGAAAGCAAATGTTGAATATGCGCTAAAGGATAAAAAATTTGGCCGTGCGTTTTTAGCCTATCTTAAAGAAAAGGTTTTATAATGACGAGTGACCTCATCGCTCATTCAAGAGTTATTTACACTAATAAAGATATAACCGAATCTATTTCATCTTTAGCAGTTAAGCTTAATGATTATTACCTCGGAAAAGATGTTGTACTTTTACCGGTTATGACAGGGGTAATCCCATTCGTTGGACAACTTCTGCTCCAGTTAGATTTTAATCTTACGGTCAGCTATGCTCATGTTTCAAGATATCAAAATAATTTAGGTCAGGATGAAATAAAAGAAATTTACTTTCCGGACAAGAAAAATATATTTAATAAGAATTTATTGGTTTTAGATGATATTCACGATGAGGGTAAGACTCTAGATTGCATCTATAAAAAATTAAAAAACCAAGGTGCCAATCAAGTAAAGTCAGCTGTTTTATTTAATAAAGATATTAAAAATAAAATAACTAAGGCAGATTTTAAATGCTTGGACATTCCAGACTATTATGTTTATGGGTTTGGGCTAGACTTTAACGGAATAGGGCGTAATATTCCTCATCTTTACGCATACGATAAAAAAGACCCCTCAGGATAAATGAAAAAAATTAATAAAAAAAATATACGCGAAAGTGATCCCCAAAAAGAACGCGAGATCACATTGTATGAAAACCCAATCCCTAGCCGCGAATTAATTCTTGAGGTTATGACAAATCATGGTGTCCCTATCAAGAAAAATGATTTAATTCGACTATTAGACATTCAGGAAGATGAAGCTATTTTTCTTGATAAGCGACTAAGGGCGATGGCAAGACAAGGACAAATCCTTATTAATCGTAAAGATGTTTTATGTATTTCTGAAAAATTAAATTTAATTCCCGGAAAAGTAATGGGTCATCCAGATGGCTTTGGCTTCTTAATACCAGATGATAAAACAGTTAACGATATCTTTTTATCGCCAAGAGAACTGTCTCAAGTTCTTAATAATGATCGAGTGATGGTTCAAGTAACAGGTCAGGATAGAAAAGGTCGACTTGAAGGTACGATTGTAGAAATATTAGAAAGAGTTAATAAGATAATTGTTGGCCGCGTGGTTCAGGGAGATGGAGTAACAATTGTTGCAGCTGAAGATAAACGTATTAATCAGGATTTTTTAATTTCTCACAATGATGACATGAATGCTAAGACAGGACAGGTTGTTGAGATTGAAGTTACAACCCAACCTGCAAGGCGGGTTAAGCCAATGGGAAAAGTTATAAAAATTCTTGGAAACTATGATGACAGTGGAATTGAGATAGAAATTGCACTAAGAAAACATCATCTGCCATACGAGTTTTCACCTGAAGCTATTAAACAGGCAGAAGCTTACTCAAAGAATGTATCTACATCGGATCATAAAGGCCGGAAGGATTTGAGAAGTTTACCATTGGTAACTATTGATGGTGAAACAGCGAGAGACTTCGATGATGCTGTCTATGCTGAACCTTTAAAAAATGGGTGGCGGCTAGTAGTAGCTATTGCTGATGTAAGCTCTTATGTATCTCCCCAAACATCTTTAGACGACGAGGCTTTGGAACGTGGTAATTCAGTTTACTTTCCTCGACGAGTTATTCCAATGTTACCCGAGGCACTGTCAAATGGTCTATGTTCACTCAATCCAAATGTAGATAGACTTTGTATGGTTTGTGACATGGTTATAAATGAAAGTGGCAAAGTAACATCTTATGAATTTTACCCGTCTGTTATGAATTCTAAAGCAAGGCTCACTTATACGATCGTTGATCAGATATTAAATAAAAATAATCAAGAACTTCAATCAGAGTATGAAAATGTTGTTCCTCATCTTATTAACTTACAAAAAGTTTTTGATATTTTATTCAAGCAGAGGGAGCTAAGAAGTGCCATTGAATTTGATTCGACTGAAACAACAATCGTATTTAATGAACAAGGAAAAATTGATTTTATTAAGCCAGTCTATCGTAACCAAGCCCATCGAATTATTGAAGAATGTATGTTGTCAGCAAATGTATGTGCAGCAGACTTCTTGTTAGATAATAATGGTGATGGATTGTTTAGAAATCATGAGACACCGACAGCAGAAAAACTTGAAAATTTAAGAGGGTTTTTACTTGAATTTGGATTATCGCTCAGTGGGGGTGACAGCCCAACCTCAAAAAACTATGGCGAATTGATAAAAAAAATAACTGGCAGACCTGATGAACATTTACTTCAAACAGTCTTATTACGATCTATGCAGCAGGCAGTCTATAGCAATGAAAATAAAGGGCATTTTGGACTTGCATATGAAGCTTATACTCATTTTACATCTCCCATTCGTCGATACCCAGACTTAATTGTTCATAGAGCTATTAAGGAAAAGCTAACTAATAAAAAATCGAGTATAAAAAATATTAGCCAGATAGCCATGCATTGCTCTGGAACTGAAAGGAAAGCAGATGATGCTACAAGAGATGTTGAGTCATGGCTAAAGTGCTATTTTATGCAAGATAAAGTAGGGAAAATTTTTGAGGGAACTGTAGCAGGAGTAACAGGTTTTGGTTTGTTTGTAGAGTTAGATGATATTTTTATTGAAGGCCTACTTCACGTTACTGAATTAGGTAGTGATTATTTTACTTATGATAAGCAAAAGCATGCCATGGTTGGAGAGAGAACCACTATCCAGTATCGTCTTGGTGACAGATTAAAGGTAAAAGTAGTAAGAGTAGATTTAGAAACCTCAAAGATTGACTTCTCACTGGTAGGCGGCGAAAGAAAAAATAAAGCTGAGAAGAAAAAAGTTAAAAAAAGAAGATGAGCAAAGATAATAAAATTATCTATGGATTTCATTCTATCACTAGCCGTATTCGATTAGATGCTTCTTCAATTAAGGAGATATATCTTGATGAGATGAGGAGTGATGGTCGTGTTATGGATCTTATGAAGCTTATTAAAGAAAACGGAATTAAGCATCATTTATCTAGTAAGGATAGACTTGATGGAATGGCTACAAAATTTAAGCATCAGGGCGTTATTGCCCTTGTTATTGATAGGAAAGAAAAATACCAAACAATAGAAGATATTATAGAAAGTGATTCAAAAGAGCCCCCATTAATTCTTATACTTGATGGAATTGAAGACCCTCATAATTTAGGGGCTTGCTTTAGAGTTGCAGATGCTATGGGTGTTCATGCAGTTATCTGTCCAAAAGATAATGCTGTTGGTGTTAATGCTACTGTCAGGAAAGTTGCTTGTGGTGGGGCCGAGTCAGTTCCTTTTATTGCTGTCACTAATTTAGGGAGAACAATTCGCTACCTTAAGGATAAGGGAGTATTTATTATTGGTACAGATGGCGAAGAAAAAAATAATTTATTTAAGTCAAATCTCAAGGGACCAATAGCAATTGTTTTGGGTTCTGAGGGGAAAGGTATGCGAAGACTTACTAAAGAGTTATGCGACACATCGATTTCAATTCCAATGTTGGGTCAAGTTGAGAGTCTCAATGTTAGTGTAGCATCGGGTATTTTTCTGTCAGAAATTAGACGTCAAAGAGATTTACCATAACCCAAGTTGTTTATATGTTTTAGTTCTTATACGTTTAAGTAATGCTGGGTCATTATTTAGTTCATAACCATACGATGGAATTATTTTCTTTAGTTTTGATTTATTCGAGCCATCATTTAATAGATTAGTTAAAACTTTAATCATGGATGACACTGCAACAGAGGCACCCGGAGAAGCACCCAGTAGCGCAGCTAAATTTTTATTTTTTGTAAATATTATTTCTGTACCAAATTCAAGTTTAGGGCCATTAATGGGGCAGTTCTTAATAATTTGAACTCTTTGTCCAGCAACGTATGGTGACCAATCCTTATTTTGAACATTTGGATAAAATCCCCTTAGTTGATCTATTCTGGATCTATTACTCATCAAAGCCTGTTTTATAAGGTACGCTAATAAACCTAAATTTTTAAACATAACAAATATTAATGTTTTGATATTATTCATCTTAATTGATTTAAAAAGATCGAGACTTGACCCATACTTTAAAAATTTAAATGAAAAGCCTGCAAATGGCCCAAATAAAAGCATTTCAGATCCTGCGATAACTCTTAAGTCCAGATGAGGGATGGACATTGGAGGCGCTTTTGGGAGGACGTGACTATAAACCTTTGCCTTATGTTTTTTAATTATAGATTTATTGTAGGAAACGAGCCATTTTCCACTGATTGGATAGCCAGCATAGCCGAATGCTTCTTTTAATTTCATTTTTTGGAGAAGATTGATTGCCATTCCCCCAGCACCAATAAAAACTAATGAACTTTCATTAGATATTTTTTTATTTAATTTATTATTTGTAGTATCAATTATCCATTTCTTTTTATTTTCTTTTATCCAAACGTTACTTTCTAATTTTATTTTAGTTACATTGGTATTAAGGGAAAGGTTAAAATTTTTATTTTTTGAAAGAATTTTTAGGAGTTGAGCTGTTAATTCTCCAAAATTCACATCTGTTCCGTGAGGAATATTTGTAGCAGCTATATTTTCACTTGACTCTCTACCTTCAATTAATAATGGTGACCATTTTTTTATTTTTTTGTGATCTTCTGTGAATTCCATCTCTTTAAATAATGGTTGTTTTTTTAATGCTAAAAATCTTTTTCTTAATAATGCAACATTTTTCTCACCCCAAACAAAGCTAATATGAGGTATTTTTTTAAGAAATTTCTTGGGGTTGAATATTGGATATTTCTTGTCAAGATAAGCCCAAAACTGCAAAGAAACTTCAAACATTTCATTTATTTCAATGGCGCGCTTGATAATAATCTTACCTTCATTATTATGAGGAGTGTAATTTAACTCACAGTAACCAGCATGGCCAGTCCCAGCGTTGTTTAATGGACCAGAGCTTTCTTTGGCACAGACTGAAAGCTTTTCAATAATATGAATTTTTAATTTTGGATTAAGCTCGCTTATAAGAACTGCAAGTGTGAGACTCATAACGCCTCCACCAACTAGTGTAATGTCATATTGATTTTTGTTTTTTAACATATGTAATCAAGGAACTCGATGTTGAGTTTTATCAAGAAGTATAAAAATAATCAGCCACAGAACCACTAAGAAATATTATATCTAAAGACTCTATATGTCTATAAATTAAGTGCTTAAATTATTTCGCAATTAGAAAATTACTTAATAAATGTGTTGGACCTAACTTGAACATAATAAATTTTATTTATCTTTTATGGGATAATAGTTTCTATGAGCAACGAAAATGATCAGGAAGAATTAAACGCTAAATTTCAACAAGCTGTTGAATTACAGCAAAATGGAAATTCTAAGGATGCCGAACCTACATATAAATATATATTACAGATAGAGCCATTACATACTGGTGCTAATACAATGCTAGGAATAATATATATCCAAACTGGTCAAGAAAATGAAGGGCTGAAGTTACTAGAATTGTCTCTGACTCAAGATGCTAAACAATTTTGGGCTCACAATGCTCACGGAGTAGGGCTACTTAATTTAAAACAGTATAAATTGGCAACTTTAAGTTTTAATCGGGCAATCGATATCAATCCTTCATACATAGATGCTTATTTTAATCTGGGGAAAGCTCAGCGAGAGCTTGGTAAACCAAACGACGCAATTATTAGTTATTCAAAATGTATTGAATTAGATAAGAAATATGCAAATGCGTTTAATAATAGAGGGACAATTTTTTTAGAGGATTTAAATGACTATGAAAAATCACTAGAAAATTTTCAGCAATTTATAAAATTAACCCCTAATTCTTTTTTGGGTTACAGTAATAGTGGTAACGCTCTATATAAACTTGAGCGCTTTGATGAAGCAATAAAGTCTTATGATAGAACAATTGAGCTAAAACCTGATGACATACAGGCACATCTTAATCGCGGTGTAGCGCTAGGAAAATTAAGGCGCTACGATGAAGAAATAAAATCTTATGATCAAATAATTATTCTCAAACCAAGCAATGTAGAAGCTCACCTTAATCGTGGAGCGGCTTTAGAGAAATTAAAACTCTATAATGATGCAATAAAGAGTTATAAGAGCGCTATAAAATTAAATGATAATAATGATAAGGCTTACTTTAATTTGGGCGTAATTTACTCAAAATTAAAACGCTATGATGAATCACAAAAATTCTATGAAAAAGCCCTGCAACTAAAAAACAATCCTCCGGAAAATATTATTATTAAGAGCAATCATGAAGACCTAATAGTAAAATACAAAAATGAGATTAAGCTTGATCCAAAAAATTCTAAAGCATACTTTAAAATTGGAGATATATTTCGTAAACTAGGACGAACTGATGAAGCGGTCAATAGTTATGATCTTGCACTAAAAATTAGCCCAGATTTTGTACAAGCACATATTAATCGTGGAATAATTTTTACTAAACTAAAATGCCATGTTGAAGCCATTAATAGTTTTAGTCGAGCAATTGAAATTGAACCAAACAATGTTCAAGCATTATCACTTCGTGGTTCAGCATATAAAGAATTAGATAACCACATTGAGTCTATAAAAGATGATATGCGTGTAGCTGAACTAAAACCTGAGACACCATATATCTTAGGAAGCCTACTAGATACTAAAATGAAGACTTGTAATTGGGATAATTTCGAGAATCAAAGAGCTGAATTAACAAAAAAAATTGAAAATAAAAAACATGTTATCAGCCCATTTTTAGCCATAGCCTATTTTGAAAGCCCAGAACTACAAAAAATTGCTGCCAATCTATACAATAAAAAAAATTACCCATTAAATAAGTTATTCCCAAAAATAAAAAAATACCCAGTCCACAAAAAAATTCGCATTGGATATTTTTCAGGTGATTTTCGTCATCACCCAGTCTCTATACTGACAGCAGAGTTATTTGAGTTACATAATTCTATTCAATTTGAAATATATGCTTTTTCTTATGGCTCTAAAGATTTTTTTACTGAGCGGCTAGAAGAATCATTTGATGAGTTTATTAATATTGAAAAAATTTCAGACCATGATGTTGTATTGCTTGGAAGAAAAATGGAAATTGATATTGCAGTTGATTTAGGTGGCTATTCTGGAGATGAAAGAGTAGGTATTTTTGCAGGAAGAGTAGCCCCTATCCAATTGAGCTATATTGGATATCTTGGGACAATGGGCTCTGAGTATTATGATTATCTACTTGCAGATAATCATATAATTCCTAAGGCCAATAGAAAATGGTATACGGAAAAAATCATATACCTTCCATTTTTTCAGGTTAATGACAATAAAAAAATTATTCCAGACAAGGTTTTCACAAGAAAAGATCTTGGACTACCTTCGGATTGTTTTGTTTTCTGTTGCTTTAATAATTCATATAAAATTTTACCATCTACCTTTGATAGTTGGATGCGAATTTTAAGTAAAGTTAAGAACTCTGTAATCTTTTTATATGCTCATAATGAAAAGGTTAAGAAAAATTTACAAAAAGAAGCAATTGCAAGAAATATTGATCCTCATAGATTAATTTTTGGTGCTCAAGTATCAATGTCTGATTATTTAGCAAGATTTCGTAATGCTGACCTTTTCCTTGATACAAGCCCTTATAATGCTGGAGCAACTGCTAGCGATGCTCTAAGGTCAGAATTGCCTTTAATTACTTTAATGGGAGATTCTTTTGCCAGTAGGCATGCCGCCAGTATCTTGAATGCGGTTGGGTTACCAGAATTAATCACTGAGTCCTTCGAAGAATATGAATCATTGGCAGTTGAACTTGCAACAAATTCTGAGAAGTTTTTTGCAGTTAAAGCAAAGTTGGTAAAAAATCTACCAGACTCATTATTATTGAACACTAACCTTTTTTCTAGAAATATAGAGAGTGCTTATCAAAGGATATACCAGCGTTACCATGAAGGACTTGTCCCAGACCATATTGATTTAAATGAATGAGATTGAGATTTTATTAATTGGCGGCATGTAAGAAGGTATAGGGTAAAATAGGAAAAAGTGGGGCGTAAAACTCCCCACTAGTTTCTATGTGGCTCCCGAAGCTGGGCTCGAACCAGCGACAAACGGATTAACAGTCCGTTGCTCTACCAACTGAGCTATTCGGGAATAATCGAATGTGAGATGATAAGCAGAAAATGCAATTCGGTCAACTTTAACCTTCAATAGCTTTCTTAATCCTTTTTAGCGCTTCAACTAGATTTTCCATTGACGTCGCAAATGATATTCTAAAGTAGCCCTCAGACCCAAATGCCGAACCAGGTACTACTGCCACACCGGTATCCTCTAAAAGAAATTCTGAAAAAGCTAAATCATTGGCAACTGAAATTTTATTTTTTGAAAAAAGAATTTTAATTGCATTTCTTGCATCTGCAAACGCATAAAAAGCACCCACAGCAGGAATACATTCTATTCCTTCGATCTCATTTAAAGCTTTTAATACAAATGTATGTCTTTCTTTGAATGCTTTTATCATTGGTTTAATGCAATCCTGGTTTCCTCGTAAGGCGGCTTCAGCAGCAACTTGCGATATTGATGT
>JAOKFJ010000003.1 GCA_028247015.1 Methylophilaceae bacterium
CACCAAATATGATTGGGAAGTATTTGAACCCGCAGCATATGAAATTGACTTAAGGTTAGCACTTCAAGAGAAGGCAATTAATAATCTAGCTATTAACCATGGATCTGGTCTTCCTATGGAACATTCAGACTGTCCATTCTATATGTTTAAGTGGCATACAGAATCATTACAAACTACCTCTGCAGCAGGTCATAAAGTTAATTTTCTAATGGATTACGGGGATAGTAAAAAATGGGCTGCTCCCAACCAACATCACATTTGGGAAACTGATGACGCTGATATAATACTAAAGACGCTAAAGGATAATGGAGATATATAAATGGATAATATTTTCATTATTGGAAACAATTCATTTCTAGCGATTCGTTTAAAAACCATTATAGTACCTAAAAAATGTTAAACGTAGCAATATTAGGATCAGGAAACATAGGCATTGATCTTCTTTGTAAGGTAATAAAGTCTAAAACTCTATCCTGCAAATTAGTAGTCGGGCGAAATCTTAAATCAAATGGCTTGGTATTTGCAAGAAAAAAGGGTTTTAATGTATCTAGCAAAGGAATAGATGCGATTATAGAGAGTAAAGAGAATATCGATCTTGTCTTTGATGCTACCTCGGCAAAGGATCATATAGCTCATTGGGCTATTTTAAAAAAAAATAATATTAGTGTCATTGATATGACTCCCTCAAAAATTGGCTGTCCAATAGTTCCCACTATAAATTTAGATGATGCCTTAGTTAATAAGAATATCAATATGATAAGTTGCGGAGGACAATCATCAATTCCGTTGATTTATACAGTCAGAAAAATTCTAGGTAATCATATTCAATATATTGAATTAGTTTCATCTATTGCATCAATCAGCGCAGGTCCAGCAACTAGAATTAATATTGATGAATATGTTACAAATACAGCCTCTGCAATTAAGGAATTTTCAGGAAATAAGGTAAATAAAGTCATCTTAATATTAAACCCTGCTGAACCTCCTATAAATATGCAAACTACGTTATCTTTTTTATTAAAAGATAATAATATTAACCTAGACTCCCTAACAAGAAATTTGCATATAACCGTCGACCGTATAAAAGAATATCTACCTGGATATGACTTAGCTTTTGAGCCTAAAATTATTGAAAAAAGATTAGTTATAATGATAAAAATTGTTGGTAATGGTGATTATTTGCCCAAATTCTCTGGTAATCTTGATATTATAAATGCTTCAGCGATTAAGGTAGCAGAGCATATTGCAAGCAGTAAAATATGAAAAAAATAATCATACATGACACTACTTTAAGGGACGGCAACCATGCCATAAGTCACCAGCTAAGTGCTAACTCCATTGAAAAATACTGCAAAATAGCTGAAAAGGCAGGTATCCCTGTTATTGAAGTTGGGCATGGGAATGGTCTGGGTGCAAGCTCTCTTCAGGTTGGTTTTTCTAAATGCACTGATAAAAAAATGCTTACGATTGCCAGAAAAGTTTTAAATAAGACAAAGCTGGCTGTTCATGTCATGCCAGGCTTTGCGACAATAAAAGATGATTTAACTAAAGCAATAGATATTGGAGTAGATATAGTTCGTGTTGGAACCCATTGTACCGAAGCAAATATCTCTAAAAATTTTATAGAGTTTTCAAAAAAAAATGGACCTAAGGTTTATGGTGCGCTGATGATGAGCCATATGGTAGATAAAAAAGAATTGCTCAAGCAAGCAAAGATATTTCAAGAATATGGTGCATCTGGGGTTAGTATCTTTGACTCTGCTGGCAACTATATTACCGAAGATGTTAAAAGTAGAGTCTCTTATCTAGTGAAGAATTTATCAATTGATGTTGGCTTCCATGCTCATAATAATTTAGGTTTAGCAATTGCAAATTCAATAACTGCAATTGAGAGTGGAGCAACAATCATTGATTCTTCTATCAAAGGTTTTGGGGCTGGAGCAGGTAATGCTCAACTAGAGGTTCTTGTTGCCGTTTTACAAAGAATGAAATATCAAACAGGCATTGATTTATATTCCGTACTTGATGCGTCAGAACTTGCAATGAATAATTTTATCGAACAATCACCTTCAATAAATTCAAGTGCAGTAATTAGTGGTCTTACAGGAGTTTTTTCTGGGTTTAATAAACATATAGAAAAAGTTGCAAAGGTATATGATGTTGACTCAAGAAAGATATATGCTTACTTAGGTAAAGAAAAAGTTATTGGGGGGCAGGAAGATAAAATTGTAGAAGCTGCTAACTGGGTAAAAAATAATGAAAAATCAACTAAAACAAAAACTAAATAAAAAACAATCTTGTATAGGTACCTGGATTACTGTGCCTTCCATCGAAATGGTTGATATTATTTCGAGCTCAGATATTGATTTTATTGTGATTGATAATGAACACTCACCAATATCTTTAGAAACAGCTCAACTTATGACAATGGTTGCTCATAAAAATAATACCTCAGCAATTCTTAGAGTGTCTTCTATAAATAAATCAGAGATTCAAAAAGCAACAGAAATTAATGTTGATGGAATTCAAATTCCTAACGTACATTCTTTTGCTGATATTAGTATGATCAATGAATACTCACTTTACCCACCAATAGGAAAAAAAGGACTCTCTCCATTTACATCGTCAGCAAAATATTCTTCTGCTGATATAGAAAGTTTTATTACTAGTTATAATGACGATTTATTATTAATTCCTCAGCTTGAGGGAGCAAATGTCCTAGAAAATATAGATAAAATATTAGAGAATAATAGGTCTGATATATTCTTTATTGGATTGTATGACTTATCAATTTCAATTGGCGTTCCTGGTAATTTTAATGACCCTAAATTCATCAAAATATTCAAATTACTCGCCGATAAAATATTGAGTTCAGGTTTTATTTTAGGCTCTATTGCATCAAACAATGTAGACCTAAAATTTTTAATAGATAATGGGGCAACTTATATTACATATGATGCAGACTGCTCTCTGATTTCAAAATATTTCTCAGAAATCACGTCACACTTTAATAAAGTAAAAGGTAAATAAAAATGGATTTAGGAATTAAAAATAAAATTGCTTTAGTAACTGGTGGTGCATCTGGGATTGGAAAAGCTATTGCTGTGGATCTTGCGCTAGAAGGAGTAACGGTAATTATAACCAGTCGCAGCGATGAAAAGCTTAAAGATGCTTTAACTGAGCTAAAAAAAATTAATAACAAGTGCGTAGGTTTTAAATGTGAATTAACTGAGGATAACTCACCAACAGAGCTAGTTGATTTAGTTATGAATCAGTTTGGGTCGATAGATATTGTTGTAAATAACGTTGGAGCTACCTTAGGTATTCTTGATCCATTATGCCCTTTAGATGATTGGTATAATCTATTTAAATTAATTATGGGGGTGGCAATAGAAATAAACAACAAAGTTATTCCTATTATGAAGAAAAATAACTGGGGAAGAATTGTTAATATTACAGCAGGGGCATCGATGGAGAATAGCGGGCCTGTTCCTTATTCTTCTCTTAAAGCAGCTTACACCGCTTACTCAAGGTCAATGGCTAGAGTTTTAGCCCTAGAAAAAACAGGGATAGTCATGAGTGCAGTATTACCTGGTGTTGTAATAACTGAGGATGGCCATTGGACACAAAGTAATGCAAATTCGGATCACGCAGAAAAGTACTTGAAAGACAGGACAGTTTTAGGAAGATTTGGACAACCAGACGAGATAAGTCCTATTGTAGTTTTGCTTTGTTCTGAAAAGGCATCTTTTTGCATAGGATCAGTTATTCCAGTTGAAGGGGGTCAAGCTCGCCACTATTTTCAAAAAGTTGATGATAATTAATTATGCCTATTAAAGGATCTGACTTTATAATCGATTTTTTGCAAAAGAAAGGATGCGAAAAATTCTTTGGTGTAACAGGCGGCGCAGCTGTACATTTATTTGATTCAGTTGAAAAAAATCCAAAAACTGAAGCAATCTATTTTAATCACGAACAATCAGCATCATTTGCAGTTAATTCATACAGTAGATATAAAAATAAAATTGGAGTTGGGATATTCACAACTGGTCCTGGTGCAACAAATTCATTAACCGGTCTATCAGCTGCATGGCTTGATTCTATTCCTTGTATTTTTCTCTCAGGTCAAGCTAGAACAGATCAAACAATAAATGGAAGAAATTTAAGGCAGGTGGGAACCCAAGAAATCGATATAGTTTCAATGGTAAGGTCAGTCACCAAATATGCAAAAACTATATACTCCTTAGAAAATCTACAATACGAACTACAAAAAGCAATTTATTACGCTACTACTGGCAGGCCAGGTCCAGTTTGGCTCGATATACCAGGTGATATTGGATGGTCGTTTATTAAAATAAAAGACCAGCTATCTTTTTACCCAAGTAAAGAGGAGATTAAAAAATATTCAACTGTAAGTAATAAGTTATTAAATAAATTTTCTAAAATCTTAAATACATCTCTTTTAAATTCATCGAGACCAATAATTGTTGCTGGTTATGGTATTCGCTTATCTAATGCCGATTTATTAGTTAAGAAATTTATTAAAAGTACTAAAATTCCATATGTAGTGACATGGTCAAATTTTGATGCTTTTGATTCTGAAGATAAATTAAATCTTGGGTGTCCTGGAATAGCCGGTCATAGAGGAGCAAACCTAGCACTACATAATTCTGATTTAATTATTGCAATCGGTAGTCATCTAAACTCAAGCATTATAACGGTCAGGCCTAACAGCTTTGCACCAAATGCAAAAATTATAATGATAGATATAGACAAAAATGAAATTAATAATTCTTCATTAAAGTTAACTCATGGCATAAATTGTGACATTAATAAGCTTTTTAGCCACCTAGCCAAAACTAAATTTAATTATAAAAATACGAACAAAGAGTGGTTTCAATATATAAGTAAATACCAAAAACAGAATCTCATTGCTCTAGGCTATAAAAAAAATAAAGATAAGATTAATTCATATTATTTTCAACATGTACTAAGTGAATTGTTAGACAAGTCATATTCGTATGTAATTGATGGTGGAGGAACAATTGTTTATTCCTCATTTCAATCATTAAGGGTTAAGAGCAAACAAAGAGTTATCTTATCAACCAGTCTGTGTTCAATGGGCTCTGGAATACCTGAATCTATTGGTGTCCATTATGCGGATAAAACAAAGAAAATTGTATGCTTTATAGGTGACGGGAGCCTACCATTTAACGTTCAAGAATTACAATTAATCTCAAATATAAAGATGCCAATTATTATTTTTGTATTTAATAACAATGGGTATACCTCAATTAAATCTACACAAAATGAATTTCTAGATAAGCGCTTTTGCGGCTCCACACCAAATACTGGCTTACATTTACTTGATATAAAAAAGATTTCAAAAGCATTTAACCTTAAATACAAGTTACTGACTTCTCAATCAGGGTTACATAATAAATTAAAAGAAATAATCTCAGAAAAAACACCTATTATTTGTGAAGTATTAGTAAGTGAAAATCAAGAGATTGTTCCTAGGCAGGGATTTTCAAAGGATAATAATGGAAAATCTTTACCGTTAGGACTTGATGATATGTATCCATATCTTAATAGGTCGCTATACAATTCATTAACAACCACAAAAAGTGTTGATGATATTAAATTAAGAGGTAAAGAACTTAATTTGATGAAGACATACCCATATGTAAAGAAGGTTGGCAACCGAATCCCAGTAAAGGCTAATCTAAATCCGGTTAAGGATAAAAGGCGTGATTTTGATAAAGATTTAATGTTGAACTCACATTGTGAATCAGGAACTATTTTGGTGGGTAGTCTCCTAGATCAATTTATCCTTGAAGATACTGGCAAATTTAGTAAAAGTTATTTCGATGGCAAAAGAAGTGAGGGTTATGGTGGATATTATTACAATCCAAAATTTTTTGAGGGGGTTGCTAAAGACATTGTTGAATATTATAAGATTACTAAAAAGTCTAAGGTACTAGAAATTGGATGTGCTAAGGGGTTCCTTCTTTACGAAATTAGAAAATTAGTTCCAGGTGTTAGTATCACAGGCATTGATATTTCAAAATATGCTATTGAAAACGCTCATCCAAAGATAAAAAGATATTTACGTACTGCTTGCGTAACTAAATTGCCATATAAAGATAAAGAATTTGATTTAGTTATTAGCATAAATACATTAAATGAAATTTCTGAAACTTTATTGCCAAAAGCAATACAAGAAATTGAAAGAGTTAAAAAGACACACTCATATATAACTTTTGCTGGTGCTAGAAATGTAAGAGATCTAGATAAATATAACTCATGGAATGTATCAGCTAAATCTTATTTTTCTATAAATCCATGGAAAAGAATATTAATGAATTCATCTTACTCAGGAGATTACTTCATGGCAGATATAGAGGGCATGCATTGAAAACTATAGAAACTTGCAACATCTGCTCAAAAAATGATTTAGTTGAATTGATTCAGCTGCCAAAAATGCCATTAACCGGGCTTTATCTTGATAAAAGGAACCTAAAGGATGATTTGTATGATCAAGCTTTAAATTATTGTAATAATTGTGGTCATGGCCAATTAAAAAATGTATTACATCAAAATATTCTTTACGATAATAGCTATACTCATAGAACATCGGCAAGCAATATGGCTAAGGATGGAAATGACTTTTTGCTAAGAACAATTGATGATGTAGTTGGAAATAAAGTTTTTAATCAAATTTTAGAAGTGGGTTGTAATGATTTATATCTAATTAATAAATTATCTAATAAAGCAAAAAATCTGGTTGGAATAGATCCAATTTGGAAAGAAAAAGACGTTGTTATTAGTGATAAAGTATCAATTTTTGGGAAATTCATCAATGAATTAGATCAATCAATATTAAATGAAAGTCCAGACCTTATTGTATCGTCACATACCTTTGAACATATCAATGGAATTTATGAGGAATTTGTTAAATTAGTTGATTTAGCAGCTGATGAATGTTTATTTTTTATAGAAGTACCTAGCCTTGAGACCCTTGTTAAAACTAGAAGGTATGATCAAATAACTCACCAACACCTACAATATTTTTCAAATTCCTCGATGCTATCACTTATAGAACGTATTGGATGTGAATTTATAGGAAATAAATATAACTATTCTTACTGGGGAGGAACCTCATTGTATTGGTTCAAAAAATCTAGTAAGAATGCCAAAAAGCAAAATACAAAAGCACCTCTTATAAAAAAAATAATTACTGATAACTTCGAAATATTCAAAGAAACACTTAAAGTATCAGCGCATCAAATCCAAGCACTTGATGAACCTATTATTGGATTGGGGGCCGCACAAATGCTTCCACAAATTGCATATCATATGGAATCTAATCTAGAGTTCGTTTCAAAAATTTATGATGATAATGATGATAGGATTGGTAAATATCTCTCTTGTGTTTACCCAAAAATTGAAAAATTTTCAGAAAATGATATTTTAGACTCCATTATTATGATAACTGCTCTAGATAGCTCAAGAGTTTTATTGAAAAAAATATTAGCCTATAAGCCAAGACGCATTTATACCCTAGTTAATATTATTTAATTATTTTATTGTAACGACATATAATAGAAGAAAATTTAAAAGGTAAGGTTATATAATTTATTATCAGTCAAAAAATAACAAGCATAAAATAATAAAGGGAACAAAATTTAAAAAAATATGGGTGATATAAAAAATACAGACTACCATCAAGCCCGCATAGATTTTTCTAAAAAAATATATGACAGTCCATCTATGCTTCCTCATCGATATGTTTTTGTTTTAACAAATAGATGTAACCTGCGGTGCTCATTTTGCTTCCAAGAAAAAGATAGGATTGAGGGTAGCCTTTCAACCAAGCAATGGCTAGATGTTATTGACCAGCTTCCTGAATATGCCCATGTAACACTGACAGGGGGAGAGCCATTTCTTTTTAATGGCTTTGAAGAAGTTTTCCGAGCTGTCACTAAAAAACATACCTGCAATATTATATCTAATGGCCTTTTACTAACTAATGAAATAATTGAATTACTATTGTCAACACCAAACTTCAAAGTTTTATCAATATCAGTTGATGATATTGGAAATATTGTCAGGGACGTTGTTCCTGACCAATGGGTTAAAGCAGAAGAATTAATGCGTCGCTTTAGTGAAAAAAGAGACAAATATAGGTCAAATACAGTACTAGACTCAAAAACCGTTGTTCTTGATGAGAATGCAGGTGATTTATTTGATATTCATAAGTATTGTATTGAGAAACTTAAATGCGACACTCATAGCTTTATGCTATTAAAGGGGTCACCAATTCAGTATGCCGACCATATGCTTCCTTTAGAAAATATGATGCATGAATCGAAAGCCTATGTTTACAAAAATCTCCCAACGATCTTAAATGAGCTAGAAAAAGTTAGGGAATATAATATTGCTATGAATAAAAAATGTTTCGTGCATCCAAAAGTTGTTGACCTTAATAGCACCAAACCTGTCGATGATGTCGATTTAGGATTCATTAATAATGGTAAGCATAATGTAGCTGATTTTAAGGCATGCAAGGCCCCATGGGAAAGTGTTCATATTAATGTCGACGGAAATCTTTTTCCATGCATGGCTATAAAAATGGGAAACGTTAAAGAACAAAAATTAACTGATATTATATCTAGCCCTACATTCCAAGAATTTAAGGATAAAATTCGTGCAAAGGGGACTGTAGGAGGATGTAATAGATGCGGATACTTACTTCCAAAAGACGAGCCAAAAATATTAGACAAAAATGTATCCAAGGAAATAAAGGAAACAATTGATAGTATCTCTGTCAGAGTTATTTAATCAAAAATTAGTTGTGGGTCATACATTCTATTTAGGTGGCATTAAAAAATGAGCCCAAAAAATAAATCTCAATCTATTGTAGTTTTAGGTGGCGGTTTTCTTGGTAAGAATATAACTTCATATTTTAAAAAAAATTATCATCACGTCAAACTTATCGATAGAAAAATATGTGATCTGTTAGACTTAAAAAAACTATCAATTCTATTTCAAAGTATTCCACCTTCTTCTACCTTTATCATTCCTGCAGCTGTAACTCGATTAATTTCTAACGATAGGGATTCGTATGACAAGAATATTAAAATTATTAAAAATCTTTTAAAGGTCATACCTATTCATGCTAAACATGTAATTTTTTTTAGTACTATAGATGTTTATGGACTTAATCCAACTTTACCGATTAGTGAGTTAAATCCAGTCAATCCAAATGATTTTTACGCTAAAGCAAAATTAGATAGTGAGATTATTTTAAAAAAAACATCAGACGACAAAGGATTTAATTTAACAATACTCAGACTTTGCGGAGTTTACGGAAAGGATGATGCATTAAAAAGTACGATTAATCGATTGGTATCATCTGCTATTAATGAGAGAAGGATTAATATAACCTCTAATCCCGATATCGAAAGAGATTTTATTTCGGTCAATGATATACCTCGAATAATTGAGAGGATAGTTAGTAATAATATAATTGGAGTTTTTAATTTAGCTACAGGGCAGAGTCATACATTATCTAATATTGCTAAAAAAATTGTTTCCATATTAAATTTTAAAGTTGACATTAATATACGAAATAAAATAGAAGACAATCGAGTTTTAAAGTTACAATTTGATACTAGCTGCTTATCAAATGAATTCAAGGAATTTAAAATGACTTCTCTAGATGATGGTTTGGTTGACTATATTAATAATTATTTAAGCCATGAAGTGAAAAAAAAATAATGAAAATTAATGCTGCAGTTTTAGAAGTGCTTGGTAGTCCATTATTAATTAAATCAATTGATGCGCCTCCCCTTCTTCCGGGTCAGGTCTTAATTAAGATCTTATTTAGCGGAGTTTGCCGTAGCCAACTTATGGAAGTTAAAGGAAAACGAGGTTCAGATAACTGGCTCCCCCATCTTCTTGGCCATGAAGGTTCTGGTATTGTCCAAGAAATTGGCAAAGGCGTTACTAAAATTAAAGTTGGCGATGAAGTAATTTTAGGGTGGGTTAAGGGAGATGGTCTGGAGGCCCCTGGAGCTAAGTTTAAATGTGGTGATCAAGTTATAAATTCAGGTTGTGTAACAACTTTTTCTAACTATTCTATTGTTTCGGAAAATAGACTAGTAAAAAAACCAATATCTTTACCTTTTGATATAGCTGTTCTTTTTGGCTGTGCCCTTCCCACAGGAGCAGGTATGGTTTTAAATGAGCTAAAACCATCAACTGATCTATCAATTATTGTTCTTGGTTTGGGGGGGATTGGACTTTCTGCTCTCATGGCTCTAAAAGCACTAAATATTAAGATGATTATTGCCGTTGATATATCTGATGAAAAATTAGCATTAGCTAAGCAATTGGGTGCAACACACACTTTTAACTCAAAAAATCATAATATTCAGCAAGATGTTCATAAGCTGACAGATGGTGGCGCTGATAGGTGTATTGAATCTGGTGGTCATGTAGCTACCATTGAACTCGGATTTTCGTTAATTAGAAAAAAAGGGGGTAAAGTTCTTTTCGCGTCTCATCCTCCTGATGGTGAAATGATTAAAATAGCCCCACATGAACTCATTTCTGGGAAGTCTATAGATGGCTCCTGGGGTGGATCAACTATTCCAGATAAGGACATACCAATAATGCATAACTTATTCCAAAAATCAGATGCACCCTTAGGGTCTCTGCTTGGCAAAAGATATAAATTAGAGGAGATAAATGAAGCTTTAGATGATCTAGAAGCTGGCCGCGTTTTCCGTCCCTTAATAGTTATGGAACATTTAGAATAAATTTAAAAAAATTAAAATTTTTGTTGAATTAAGAATTAGCTTTTTTGTATGCTTCGGGTGTCCCTATATCAATAAATATCTCTTGCGTTTCATAGGTAAAAATACGACCAATTAAATGATTAAGTATTTCTGTGCTGAAATCCTTCGCCTCAGATAGCTCTTTTTTTATCGTCACTAATAATTCAGCAGATAATATATATATAGCTCCATTTGCTAGATTTCCTGGTGGATTGGTAACTTTTTCATAAAATTGAGTAACTATACCTTTTTGATTTAATTTAATAATTCCGCAAGCAGAGGGGTTATTAGTTCGAAATGTCATCATTGTTAATAAGCATTCTTTTGGTCTATTTTGATGCGCGTCGATAAACGCATTAAAATTAGCCATACAATAATTATCAGAATGAATTAATAAGCCATCTTCACCTTGAAAAAAATCAAGATTTTTAACTAATGTTCCAGCTGTTCCCATAAGTAAAGATTCATTAGCTATTGTTACTTTATTACTATATTGACTTCCCTTAACATATGACTCAACCTGATTTGACTTGTAATGAGTGTTGATAAGAAATGGGCCTAAATTAAATTCGACTAATCGACTTAACCAAATTTCTAGAAGTGGCACTCCTTTTATTGGTACTAGGCACTTTGGGATATCTTTAGTTAACGGCATTAACCGCTTACCAAATCCTGCTGCTAGAAGTATTGTTCTCATTTTATTTTTTGATTATTTCGATAGTGGTATGAGTAAATTAATACTTTAATATAATATTTACGTTAGGACTTGAAGAAATTCATCTAAATTAAGAGGCGTATTTCCGATTCGACCAACTTGTAATGCCGCAGCTAATGAACCAAGACATGCTGCTTCCCATACATCTGCTCCACATGCCATTGCCATAGCACTAGTAATTAATAAAGAATCTCCTGCACCCGCCTCATCCTTAACAGCATTATTAAGACTTGGTATTCTGTCAGTAGATCTATCATTATTACTTACGCCCTTATAGACCAACAAACCTTCCTCACCTAGTTTAAGTAAAATATTCTTTGCAGATGAATCTCGCCTTAACTTCTCAGCCAATACTACTAATCCATCTTCATGATTACGCGTACTAATTCTGGCTTCTCGCTCAGTTGGTGTTAGAAGATCCATATTTTTGAAACGACTAATATCGCCAACCTGAGAGGATGATTGACTATCAGCGGCAACAAATATTTTATGATTTTTAGTGATATTCATAATATCGCCAACTAAAGACTGTGGTAGGCAACCATAATTAAAATCTGAGAACACTAGTAAATCTACATCATTGATATTTTTCTTTATTAGTTCAAGCATTTTATTTTGATAGGCTATTGAAATTGCTCCTTGATAAAGATGACTTACTCTCAATAAACTTTTATTCTTACTTCGGAAGCGTTGCTTTAAAGTAGTTGGGCGGGCCTCGTCGGCGAATAAATTTACATTCACTCCACTTTTAGAGAGGCAATCAATAGCATATTCTCTGGATTCATCATTTCCTGTTACTGAAATAAAATCAACAGATGCTCCTAGACTTGAAGCATGCGATGCAACAATTCCAGCACCACCAACAAATTTTTGTGAATCTGTCGGAGTGACAACAATAGAAGGGTCCTCATGTGACATTCCCAATGCATGACAAGTAATGTATTCATCAACAATTAAATCACCTATTACACAAACTTTTAGGTCTTGGAATTTTTTTAGACGACTTATAAGCTTTTCTTTAGAGAGATTATGTTGTCTTAGATATTCAGTAGGTAATGAAATAGAATGAGAATCAATTTCCCTAAAATCTTTTTTGATTAAATCTACTGATGAGAAGAAAGTATCTCCCGAGCTAAAAACTAATTGCCCACCATATGACAAGACAGCATTAGATTCAGGATTTTCAAGCAACTCATATTCTTTTCCTTTGACTACAATATCAGGCTTAATACGCCTAATAATTTTTTCAATTGGCTCGTTTGTGATAAATACCTCACTTACTAGATTATGACTTTCTAGTGCCTCTAAACGAAGATTTTCAGGGATATGGGCATGCTCTCCAGCATGTTGATCTCCTTCTATAGCCACTATAAGATTGTCACCATAATTTCTAGCAAACCTTAAAAATCGCATATGTCCAGGATGAAGAATATTGAAGACTCCTGAAACTAAAACTGTAGTTTTTTTTGGCATATTATTTTTTAGGGCGGTTTTTATATAGCCATTGCATAAGCATATGACCAACAATTATTTGAAGATCTTCTGCAATTTGCATATCATTTACCGAAAAGTGAATTGGTACATCGACAATCTCTTTGCATTTTCCTCCACTATAACCCAACACAGCAAATGATTTTACCTGCATTTTCTTAGCTTGTTCAACGGCACGCAAAATATTAGGCGAATTACCACTTCCACTAAGAGCAATTAATAAATCGCCCTTCTCTGCTTGAACAGCTAATTGTTCGGAATAAATATGATCATAGCCTATATCGTTTGCCAGGCATGTTATTACTGCTGAATTATCAGATAGTGAAATTGCTCTTAGACCGCCACCGGACATCTTAGCAATCCCATATATAAAGTCATTGGCAAGATGAATTGCATTACCCGCACTACCCCCATTTCCACATAAGAATAAACGACGCCCGTCACTCCAGCAATTTTGGATATCAGTAGCTAATTCTTCGATAGGCGACCAATCTGATTCCTGAAGAACTTCCTGTAGTTTTTTTGAGTAGCTTTCAAAAAATTCTTTAATATTAGGGTTCGTTTTCATTATTATTTATTTGTTAAAACAGTTTTTTGCATCCATTTTAAATTATAAAAATGATCTTCA
Organism: Methylophilaceae bacterium; assembly: GCA_028247015.1. Lineage (GTDB taxonomy): Bacteria > Pseudomonadota > Gammaproteobacteria > Burkholderiales > Methylophilaceae > BACL14. The sequence goes on from JAOKFJ010000003.1 coordinate 13,679, forward strand.
TCTTTTAATTCATTGTTTTTAAATTTTTGAATTATTTCTTTTATAGCATCATCAACTGTCTTTTTTGGCCTGAAACCTGTAGCTAGTATTTTATCAGAATTAATTCGATATGACCGTGGGTCATTTGATGGAGTAACTGAAATTTCTGCAGTAATTTTTTTAGAGATTAGATTGGCAATATCTTTAATTGAAATATTTTCAAATCCTGCATTATAAATTCCTGTGATTTCTGGATGGTCAATTAAGTGCAAATATAGATCAGTAATATCATCAATGTGAATATTCGGTCTTATCTGATCTCCTCCAAAGACTGTAATTTTACCATTGGTTAAAGCTTGCATTGTTAATAGATTTACAGACACGTCTAGTCGCATACGCGGTGAATATCCACAAACAGTAGCTGGGCGAACAATTTGTACCACCATATCATTCTCATAACTTAGCAAGACACGCTCGCCCACCATTTTAGTTTTATTATATTCAGATATAGGCTCTAATTCTAGATTTTCAGTTACCTGAAGCTCTTCCTTCACTCCATAGACACTGCCTGATGACGCATAGATAAAACGCTTAATTCCATTTCTTCTTGCTTTATCTGCAAGCTGCATAGTAGCTAAAGCACTTATTTCCCAAGTTAATTTCGGATCTAGGTCACTACATGGATCATTAGCAATTGAGGATAAATGAATAATACAATCAACTCCTTCTAGTGGAATTGATTCTGTATCACGAACATCTCCCTTAATAATAGACAAATTTTTATGTGGAATTAAATAATTTCCAAACCATTGAATATCAAATACGATTACATCGTATCCCCTCTCTAATAATTTAGGAACAAGCACATGCCCCTTATAACCACAACCGCCTGTAACAAGAATTTTCATCAATGAATTAGATAAATATTTATAATTAAAACAACATTTTATCCTAGGGACAATTGCTTTGGGGTTTTTAATGACAATCTAAATTATTTATTAATTTTAGTCTCAACATATCTCATATTCCAAATTGAGGTGATTGGGTCTTAAATGTTATAAAATAATCATTTAAACATAAGCTGTATGAATCTCAGAATGATAAAAGCAGGGAAAATTAATAGCTGTGAGGTTTGTGCGAAGGGAAATTATATGGAATGGCTATACATAGGAATAGGAACACTTTTAGGAACTAGTCTACTGGGCTCAAGCTTTCTAACTAATATTTTACTTGGTTGGGCAATATGGGAATTAAGGAAAATGAGATCTAAGTAGGATTAAAGTACAAATCTTAATCTTTACATCTTTACAAAATCACGCTTACCCAAATTAACTCCATTAGCCCTTAAAATGTCATAAGTAGTAGTCATATGGAAAAAGAAATGTGGAATAATCCAATTACTTAAATACAAATGCCCATTTTTAAATTTAAAGTCTCTTTTTCCTATTGAGAATTCAATTTTTTTTAGCTCAGACCCATCCATTTTCTTTGATTTAATCTTCTTTAAAAAAGTAATAGTTTTTTGAATTCTTTTCTGTAATTCGGAAAATGTAACTTCATTATCTTTATATGATGGGGCTTTTACACCTGCTAATCTTCCAACACCTAGCCTTACCATATCAGTTCCAATTTGGATTTGTTTTGTCAGTGGCAACATATCTGGAGCCAGTCTTGCATTAATAAATACTGATTTATCAATTTTTCTTTTCTCTGCATCTTTTTCTGCTTTTAACAGAATATGGGAGAGAATATTAAAATTATGAATAAATAAAGGGACTGAGACTTCATACATTGATAAGGCCATATTAAAACTCCAAAAAAATATCGAATAAATATAATTGTTGAATAATAACCAAATTATTAGAAAATTAACAATTTACACTTAGCAATCATTTATACTAGTTCTTGTGTTTATTCATTTAATAAAAATTATATTTCGACCTTGTATCGCGCTAGCGCTAGGATTTACTTTAGTTTTTCTATCTGGTTGCTCTCAGCTTGGTCCAGATTTTATGGAAAATGGTAGAAATGATTATAACAAAGTCCTGGCAAACACCAATGACGAGGAAATGTTACTGAATTTAGTTAGAAGAAGGTATGCAGACAGTATTGCAATTTTAGAAGTAAATAGTGTATCAACTTCTCTTGAATGGAAGCGAAGTGGTAATTTAATAGCTAATATTTTTGACGGGGCTGATAATAATTTTGGTATTAGAGGTGATGGTTCTTACAGTGAAAAACCAACCATTACTTATCTACCTCTTCAGGGATCCAATTATGTAAGAAACGTATTAAGTCCCATCCAACCTGAAATTATATTGCTTCTAACAAGATCAGGTTGGAGTATTGAAAGGCTATTGAGACTAACAACCAATAAAATTAATGGGATAAATAATGCGTCGGAGGCATCTGGACCAACGCCTAATATTGAGCCATCTTATAAAGAGTTTAAAGTATTAGCTAATATCTTTTATCAACTTCAGAAAAAAAATATCATCAGCTTTGGCTATCAATTGGAAGGCTCTAATAATAAGCTTGCTCTCCTAATTAGGAAAAAATTTAGTGGCTCTAATGAAGTTAAAAGCCTACTCACTGCTTTAGATTTATCTACTAATAATACAATAATTCCTTTAACAACTAATTTCTCTAATGGGACAGAGGGCAAAAGTATTGAAATTAATTTAAGATCACTAGCAGGTATTCAATTTTTCTTATCTCATGGCGTTCTTATTCCAGATGAAGATATTATTAATAATCGAGTTAAGGTTACCAAAACCAAAGATGGCGAGAATTTTAATTGGCAGAATATTATGTCAGATTTTTTTGTTGTCTACTCTCAAAAAGAAAAACCTAATAATGCATCCGTAAAAGTCAAATATAGAGGCCACTGGTTTTTCATAAAGGACAATGATATGGAGAGTAAGTACACATTAATGCTTCTTAATCAAATTAGTGCCTTACAATCAGGTAACTTAGAGAAAGCAGGGCCAGTTTTAACTCTACCAGTAGCTCAGTAAGAAATTTTCTGCCTGAATTACCCTCAAAACTAAGTTATAATATCGCTCACGCGCCCGTAGCTCAGCTGGATAGAGTACTTGGCTACGAACCAAGGGGTCAGGAGTTCGAATCTCTTCGGGCGCGCCAATTTTATTACTTTAAGCGCCTGTAGCTCAGCTGGATAGAGTACTTGGCTTCGAACCAAGGGGTCAGGAGTTCGAATCTCTTCAGGCGCGCCAATTACAATAAATTTTTTAAACCGTAATCAACAAATTCTGGGTCAATAATTTTCATTTTTTCAATAGTCCAATCAACCGATTTTTGATCTCCCTGAATTTTAGCTATCTTATATAACTCAACAAGTGAATCAAGATGTCGGTTGTTCAAATTAAGCGCCTTTTTAAGGTCAATTATTGCTTCTGAATAATTTTTCATTTTAAGCTCTGCTAAACCTAGAAAAAACCAGGCATCTGAATGTTGGTTATCTTCTTGAGTCCATTCATCTGCAATACGTTTGACCTTATCCCAATTATCCTGTTGCATCGGCATAATGACTTGCATAAAAAATGGTTTTTCATCATCTGCAAGGCTCCAGAATGGGGGAAATTTACTCTTCAAATCAAATTGAGGAGCAGTCTCAAGTAAGGCCGTAATCCACTCAGTGGGTAAGCAATAAAAATATCCTAATCTTTTACCAGGACTTTTAAAGGTTGTAATACCAATCAAATTAAAATCTAAATCAAATAAGGCCCCCCCGCTTGAACCAACAGTAAATGCTGCTGAGGTTCTTATAATATTGCTGTCTTTAAAAGGGTGGATACCTTTTACTTTTCCATAGGATGGAAGAGCAATCGGACTATCATTAGGAAAAGTTAATGCAAACACTTTACTTTCATACTGAACATTCTTTGATGTAACCATTTTTACAGGAGACAGAGGGAGATCATCAAACTTTAAAATACATAAATCATTTTTCCAGTCTGCGTATACAGCTATTGGTACATATTTTTTAAAAGTCTTGACCACGTTTACACCTTCAGCGTCTGCAAAAACGTGACAATCAGTTGCAACATGATTTTCTTTAATAACTACCCCGGAACCGGTCCCAGTTACTCCATTTCCATAGGTCACCCAAACATGCACCATGGATTGACTTAATCCAAATAATTCAGACTGAGCAGGATATGAATAAACTTGGTAATTAAAAAAAAGAACTAGTAGAGATAAAAGATATTTTAGTTTCGAAGAATTTTTTTTCATATTTGTTTGAGGCCAAAATATCAAATAAATTCATTTTAATATAGTAATTTGGGGCAACCTTCCTTTTCGAAGGTCTTTATCTTATTTTAAAACATATAAAAATACATTGTACACTAATCATTAGTGTGCTAATAATATTATACCTGCTTAAAATAATGAAAAAATTAATCATAGATTTAAGCTTTTTTAAATAAACAGGAGGAGTAATTATGAGCAAAAGTATCTATATAAAAATAGTATCCACATTAATGGCCATTTTTATCATTGGTTCATTTTCAACATTTGTAAACGCCGCTGACGAGAAGTCTCTTTACTCAAGGCTTGGTGGGACATATAACATTGCATTAACAGTAGATCATTTAGTTGATAAAATTTACGTAAATAAAGCCTTAAATGCTAATCCAGCCCTTAAAGCTGTTCACGACGCGGCTCATACTAAAGTAGGTTTTAAAGTAATGTTAACAAATTGGGTAGTTGAGCGGACTGGTGGCCCAAAAATATATATGGAAGATGAATTTGGTCGTGGGAAAAACATGAAAGACTCTCATCCACACCTAAATATTTCTGATCGCGAGTTTGATATCATTATGATTGAATGTTTACATACTTTTTATGCTTTCAATGTACCTGATTATGAAATCAGTCAACTAATGGGGGACCTACAAAGCTTTAGAAAGCAAATAGTTACTAAGCCAATAAAAGGTTACAAGAGCCCTTATAATAGCCCGTTTAAAGGTATTAAGTAAAAATACAGAGTCGTAGCAGCTTATTTAAATAAAAAAAGCCACTAACAAAGTGGCTTTTTTTAAATTATTTTTATACGCACTTTTTTAACTTAATCAAAGCATCTTGATCATCTTTGTTAACTTCCATTGTTTCTGTGAGCTCATTTAGAGTATTTTTAAGTTTATTAAACTCATCATCGGTTAGATGGGTTTTGCAAGCTACTTTGTTTTGTATCGCAGCAATTGTTTTTTCAATCTCAAGTCCTTTTTTTGTAAGGCTTACTAATACTACCCGATTATCTTGCTCAGAACGTTTGCGAACAATAAATCCCATAGCATCTAATTTTTGAAGAACAGGTGTGATGGTAGGTAGGTCTAATTTTAATATTGCCCCTATTTCTGACGCTGTTGATGTGCTTGATTCCCATAATGTAATAAGTACTAAATACTGAGGATAAGTAATGCCAATTTCCTTAAGATAAAAGCGATAATATCGAGTTATCGAATTGGTAGCAGCATAAAGAGAAAAACAAAGTTGGTTCTTAAGTAAAAGATTATTGTATTTAGTCATATAATATTTTTAACATGTTTATAAGATATTTGCACTCTTATATCTTAAAAAAATTGGTAGGGAGTACGCGGATCGAACGCGTGACCAGCGGATTAAAAGTCCGATGCTCTACCAGCTGAGCTAACTCCCCATTAAATGGCTAGCGGCGATTATCCCGTAATAATCTGTATAGGTCAATGTACAGAGACATATTTTTATAGTTCATCCAATATTATTAGTTCATACCAGGAAACCGACCTGATAAGCCTCTCATCAATTTACCCATACCACCTTTAGAAAACATCTTCATCATTTTTTGCATTTCTTCAAACTGCTTCAAGAGACGATTAACATCTTGGACTTTTGTACCTGAACCCGATGCGATTCTCATTTTTCTTTTAGCTTTTAATAAATCTGGCTTAGCTCTTTCTAATGGTGTCATTGAATTAATAATGGACTCGATTTGAACCATAGATTTATCTCCATCCTCAGGGTTAACCTTAGAAGCAGCGCCTGCAATCTGTGAAGGCATTTTATCCATCATCGCACCTACACCACCCATTTTCTTCATTTGTAATATTTGATTTCTAAAATCATTCAAATCAAAAGTCTTTCCGGACTTAACTTTATCCGCTAATTTTTCTGCCTGCTCAATATCAACATTTTTTTGTGCATCCTCTACTAGACTAACAATATCTCCCATCCCAAGAATTCGCGATGCCATACGCTCAGGATGAAATGATTCAAGTCCATTAGTTTTTTCACTTACCCCAATATATTTAATCGGCTGGCCTGTAATATGTCTTACTGATAAGGCCGCACCCCCCCTTGCGTCACCATCTAATTTTGTTAGGATAATTCCTGTGAGAGGTAGAGTATCTCCAAATGACTTTGCCGTATTAACCGCATCTTGTCCCTGCATTGAATCTACAACGAATAATGTTTCTGTAGGATTTAATGTCTTATGCAACTGCTTTATTTCTTTCATCATTGCTTCATCAATACCTAGCCGCCCAGCCGTATCAAAAATTATTACATCAAAAAAATGTTTTTTAGCATACGCTATAGACTCAATAGCAATATTATTAGGTTTATCTTTTTGTGAGGAATTAAAACATTCTATGTTCAAACTTACTGCAAGCGTTTTTAACTGCTCTATTGCAGCCGGTCTATAAACGTCAGCACTTACTAATAAAACTTTCTTCTTTTGCTCTGATATGATTTTTGCTAGTTTAGCTGCTGTAGTAGTTTTTCCTGAGCCCTGCAGCCCAGCTAGTAATATGATTGCTGGTGGTGTAGTTGATAAATTTATGGGGCTATTTGCATTCCCCATTAATTCAGTTAATTCATCTTGAACAATTTTTATGACTGCTTGCCCAGGGCTAATACTTTTTAATACATCAGCACCTAAAGCTTTATCTTTGACACGATCAATAAAATATTTAATAACAGGCAAGGCAACATCAGCTTCGATTAGGGCAATCCTAACCTCACGCATAGCATCACTAATATTTTCTTCAGTAAAACGAGCCTGACCACGAATGGTTTTAATAACTGACTGAAGGCGTTCGGTTAAATTTTCAAGCATTTTTATTTATTTCATCTTTAACAGTTGTCTTATTTATCCATTATAATTGTGTTTAACAATTATCACCAATTAAAACCTATGAATTATTGGACTCTACTTTTTGCATCATTGATTTTATATCTGATTCCGAGTTTCTCATTGATATCAAAAACAACAAAAATCAATACACATCATAATTATTTACTATTAAGTATTGGATTAGTAACTCATATCGCTCTAATATTTATAAGCCTGTTTAATCAAGGAATTAATTTAAATTTTTCCAATGCTTTGTTGGTGATTAGCTGGATTACTATACTTTTATTTTGGGTTATGAATAGAAATAACTCATACGAAGGCTTAGAGTATTTAACGTTATTGCCAGCAATTATTATTCTAATGTTTCATCCCTTTATTCAACAAACAAACTATGTGTCGGATTATTTAACTTTCAAAGCTGGAATGCATATCATTATCGCTATTCTGGGGTATAGCTTGCTTGCTTTTGGGGCCATTTTTTCTATTTTTATTGTAATAATTCAAAATAATATTAACTCACCTAACAAGAATACTGAATTTTTTAAAAGCAAAACGTCGCTGCTTGAAATGGAAAAAGTATTATTCCAAATATATTGGATTGGTTTCATATTCCTAACAATTACTCTTATTACAGGTATTTTCTTCTCTGAGGAATTTTTAGGAATACCACTAGAATTATCCCATAAAATTATATTCTCTATATTGTCATGGTTAGTATATGGTGGACTCTTATTAGGAAGAGCTAGGGCTGGGTGGCGAGGCAAAAAAGCTATAGTATTCTCACTCTTTGCATTTGTATTACTGTTTATGTCTTATTTAGGGAGTAAGTTTGTTCTCGAAATTATAATTGGCCACTAATTACCGAAGGTATATAATTGGCCAATTTTCCTTGATAGCCTTTTTTTCTAATATTTCATCTGGATTTGCTGCAACAGGATTAGAAACTTTTTCTAGCAAAGGGATATCGTTCATAGAGTCACTGTAAAAAAAGGTTTTCTCTAATTCTTCAAATATCAAACCTCTTTTTTCAAGCCATGAATTTAAGCGAATAATTTTACCTTCCTGAAACGAGGGTAAACCAGAAACTTTTCCAGTAAATTCACCATTTAATTCTTCTAGATCTGTTCCAATTAAATCTTCAATACCAAAAAGGTCTGCTATTGGCCTTGTAATATAACTATTAGTTGCTGTAATGATAAGTAATTTATGATTTTCTTTTCTGTGACTCTCAACTAAATCTTTCGCTTCTTTCGTTATCATAGGATTAATAATTTTTTTTACATAATCTGATCGTAATTCATCAAGTAATTCTCGTGGGTTATCTTTGAGAGTTTTAAATTGAAACTCACAATAAGCAATAACATCCAAGTTTCCCGACTGGTATTCCTTGAAAAATTGCTCATTTCTCTCTTTATACAAATCAGAGTCTAAAACTCCATGTTCAATTAAGAATAAACTCCAATTGTAGTCAGAGTCGCCATTGAGTAAAGTGTTATCAAGATCAAAAATTGCTAATTGCAAGAACGCTCCTTTATTAAACTTGTGGATGGGCTCTTTCAAGCTTAGAGAGGAGCTTATTTAATGCATTAATATAAGCTTTTGCAGAAGCTACAACAATATCAGTATCAGCCCCCTGTCCATTAACAGTCCTACCTCCCTTAGCTAATCTTACTGTTACTTCTCCTTGCGAATCGGTTCCGGAAGTTATGTTATTCACTGAAAACAATAATAATTCAGCTTCAGATTTTACAATTGACTCAATAGCTTTGAAAGTCGCATCTACAGGGCCGCCACCATCGGCCTTAGCCTCAAATATTTTCCCATCAACTGTCATTTTAATTTCAGCAGCAGGTACTTTTCCCGTTTCAGAGTTTGTCTTTAAAGATACTAATTTATGTAAATCAATAGCTCCTGCTACGTACTCTTCACTAATCAAAGCATGAATATCTTCATCAAATATTTCTGACTTTTTGTCAGCTAATAATTTAAAGCGAGAAAAAGCAGCATTTAATGTCTCAGCATTTTCTATTTCGATTCCCAGCTCTAAAAGTCTAGATTTAAATGCATTCCTACCAGATAATTTTCCAAGAGAGATTTTATTTGCCCCCCAACCTACGTCCTGAGCCCTCATAATTTCATATGTTTCGCGATGCTTTAGAACCCCATCTTGGTGTATACCTGATTCGTGAGCAAATGCGTTTGCCCCAACAATCGCCTTATTTGGCTGGACAGGATATCCAGTAATAGTTGATACTAGCTTTGAGGTTGGAACAATAAATTCAGAATTAATGGTCGTCTCCAAATTAAATATATCTCTTCTAGTTTTAACTGCCATTACAATTTCTTCAAGGCTTGCATTCCCAGCCCTCTCCCCTAAGCCATTAATTGTACATTCCACCTGTCTTGCACCATTTATGACTGCTGAAAGAGAGTTAGCTACTGCCATTCCCAAATCATTATGACAATGTGTTGACCATACCACTTCATTTGAATTTGGAACTTGTTCAATTAATTTTGCCATTCGCTCACCCCACGTATGAGGCATTGAATATCCTACTGTGTCAGGCACATTAATTGTTTTAGCGCCAGCCTTGATAGTTGCATCAAAAACTTCAACCAGAAAATTAATATCTGATCTTACAGCGTCCTCCGCTGAAAATTCAACGTCATCTGTAAAATTTAGTGCCCATTTCACCGCCATTACAGCTCGCTCTAAAACTTCAGCTTCTGTCATGCGAAGTTTATTTTTCATGTGTATTTTACTTGTAGCTATAAAAGTGTGAATTCGTCTATTATTTGAGGGCATCACTGCTTTACCAGCTTTTTCAATATCTGCTTCTACTGCTCTAGCTAAAGAGCACACAGTACTAGTTTTTATAGTTTTAGCTATCGCCTGAATAGATTCAAAATCACCTGGACTTGCTGCAGCAAAGCCAGCCTCTATAACATTGACACCTAACTTTTCTAGCTGTTTTGCAATTCTAACTTTTTCTTCCTGAGTCATTGATGCACCAGGACTCTGTTCGCCATCACGCAAAGTTGTATCAAATATAATTAATTTATTATCATTTATTTTAGGCATCTTTTTTTCTCATATTTCGTATATATCGGTTTCTAAAGAACATTACGTAACCTGATAATGCATAAGCCATCAAAATAATAAAAATTATCTCTGCAGGATTATGGGAAATAAGCCCAAAAATCATTACGATGACTAAAATTGCTATAAACGGCTGGCTATTTCTTAGATTAATATCTTTTCCACTATAGTATCTTAGGTCTGTCACCATCGATAATGCTGCAAAAATAGTAAGCAAAAAAGCAAACCATTGCATTTGGAAGAAACCTAAAAATATTTCGTTACCACTAATTCCGTTATCATATGAAATCCAAATAAAGCTAGCAATTAATGCTGCTGCCGCAGGCGATGGAAGACCAAAAAAGAATTGTTTATTATCGATATCTAGTTTTACATTAAATCTGGCAAGTCGAAATGCCGCACAGGTGCAGTAGATGAATGCTGCTATCCACCCTAGTTTTCCTAGTGGCTGAAGTGCCCATACATAAACTATTAGCCCGGGTGCAACTCCAAAAGATACCATATCAGAAAGGCTATCGTATTCTGCACCAAAAGAACTCTGAGTATTTGTCAAGCGCGCCACACGCCCGTCAAGCCCATCTAAAATTAGGGCAATAAATATTGCAAGGGCAGCATGATCATAAGAACCATTCATTGCTTGAACAATAGAATAAAAACCTGCAAATAAAGATGAGGTTGTAAGAATATTGGGTAGTAAATAAAAACTTCTTTTACCTAAATAATTTTTTTGTTTAATTTTATCTATATTATTCATAATTACTGAAATTCTATCCTAGAATATTCGTTTATTCATCGTTATCTAGATTTAATGTACTTATAATGACAATAAAGTAACTTAAATTAGAGCCCCAAATATGAAGTTTAATCTAAAGTCCCAAGATGGCAATGCAAGAACTGGTGAAATCATAACCGCACATGGAATAATTAGTACTCCTGCTTTTATGCCAGTAGGAACTTATGGCGCTGTTAAATCAATTAGTCCAAAAGAACTCGAAAGCAATAATTTCGAAATTATTTTAGGTAATACATTTCATTTATGGCTTCGTCCAGGAATGGATGTAATTTCGAAACACCATGGTTTACATAAATTTATTAATTGGGATAGGCCAATATTAACTGACTCTGGTGGCTTTCAGGTTTGGAGTTTAGGTAAGATGCGAAAAATAACACAGGAAGGAGTTACTTTTAGGTCCCCTATTAACGGTGATAAGTGTTTTATGGGTCCAGAAAAATCTATGGAAATTCAAAAAATTCTTAATTCAGATATTGCAATGATTTTTGATGAATGTACTCCCTACCCCGCTACTTTCGAAGAGGCTGAAAAATCAATGAAACTAAGTTTAGAATGGGCTTACCGAAGCAAAAGTGAATTCCAAAAAACCCCAAACGCTTTATTTGGAATTATCCAAGGAGGAATGTTCAAGGATCTTAGATTAGCTTCAATTAATGAGTTAATTAAAATAGATTTTGACGGTTATGCTATTGGTGGGCTATCTGTGGGTGAACCAAAAGAAGAAATGAACAAAATTGTTGAATTTATAGCCCCTAAAATGCCAAAAGATAAACCTCGGTACCTTATGGGTGTTGGGACTCCAGAAGATCTTATTTTTTCTATAGGGCACGGAGTAGACATGTTTGATTGTGTAATGCCAACAAGAAATGCTAGAAATGGCTGGTTATTTACTAGACACGGAGACATCAAAATAAAAAATGCAAAATACAAAGATGATTTAATGCCTATTGATCCGGACTGTGACTGCTATACTTGCCAAAATTTCAGTAGGTCCTACTTACATCACTTATTTAAGATCGGTGAAATGTTAGGCTCGCGATTAAATACGCTACATAATTTATTTTTTTATAAAAAAATTATGCTTGAGGCAACCGATGCAATTAAAAACAATAATTACCTCGCTTTTCAAAAAAACTTTTTCAAGACTCGAAAGACTAGTGATTAGAAGCATGTCTTATGATAAAATCGTACATTTTTTAGGGGATAAAAATTGTGAATGAAGGATTAATGAGTTTTTTACCATTTATTATTATTTTTGTATTATTTTATTTTATGCTAATTCGTCCGCAGATGAAGCAAGCTAAAGAACATCGAGCCATGCTTGATGCTCTTAAAACTGGAGATGAGATTGTTACTACTACTGGAATTCTGGGTAAAGTAGTTAAACTAAGCAATCAATTTTCAACGATTGAGATTGCATCTAATGTTGAAATAAAAATTCAAAAGCAAACAATACAAACCCTTCTTCCAAAAGGAACTATTAAGTCGATCTAAATCGATTCTAGTAAAAAAGTGAACCCTCAACCGAATCAATTCTCCCGTTGGAAATATATACTTATCATTACCTCGGTACTGCTAAGTTTTATTTATACTCTGCCAAATTTCTACGGTGAGGCTCCTGCAGTTCAAATTATGACTATTAAATCAGGTGAAAAGGTTGATAGCTCAATCCTAAAATCTGTTGAGACTGCATTAAAGGACTCGAATATAACTATAAATAAGTTAATAATTGAAAATATAGGTATCAAAGTTAAACTTGAGTCGCCTGAAGATCAATTAAAAGCAAAAAAAGTTATTCAAGATACTATTGGTGATAATTATGTGGTGGCGCTTAATTTACTACCAAACTCACCTGATTGGCTCTCTAGTATTGGAGCTCTTCCATTAAAACTAGGTCTTGACTTAAGAGGAGGAGTTCACTTCCTAATGCAGTTAGACATGACAAAAGCTAGTGATAAGAGTGTTACTAATTTACTAATTGCGGCAAGAGAAGAGCTTCAAAAAAAGAAGATTCCTTATTATGGGTCAATAAAAACTGATGACGGAATTGAGATGAAATTTAGAAAAGAAATAGACCGTGAAATGGCCAAAGAAGTATTTGAATCTTTGGGTTCAGGTAGAGAAATACAAGCAAGAAGTATCACAAAAAAAACAGCGGCTTTCGAATTTATTGAGACTAATTCTAACAATGTCTTTATCTTAAATGTAAAACCTAATGCTTATTCTAATGAAGATACTCAAACTCAAGCTATAAAACAAAATCTAGACACTCTTCATAATCGAATAAATGAGCTTGGAGTAGCTGAACCAGTTATTCAGCAGCAAGGGGCAGATAGAATTGTGGTTCAGCTTCCTGGAGTTCAAGATACAGCCAAAGCAAAAGAAATTATTGGTCGGACTGCTATGTTAGAAATGAGAATGACTGAAGAAAATCAAGCAGCTTATGATTCCGCAATAAATGGGAATGTGCCTTCTGGATTAGAATTATTCAATGATCGTAATGGTATTCCAGTATTGGTCAAAAAAGAAGTCGTATTCACAGGAGAGCGGATTACAGATGCTGGACCTGGCGTAGATAGTCAAACTGGAAGATCAGTTGTATCTCTTACCTTAGATGGTCAAGGAGCCAGTATCTTTAAAAAAATTACGCGGGAGAATATTGGAAAAAAAATAGCCTTAATTCTTATAGATAAAAAAATTACTGAAGTAATAACAAATCCAGTTATTCAGGGTGAAATTGGAGGGGGGCGTGTACAAATCACTGGAATGGAAAATGCTCAAGAGGCAACTGATATAGCTCTTCTTCTAAGAGCTGGCTCTTTAGCAACCCCCATGGAGATAGTTGAGGAGCGCACTGTTGGTCCAAGCATGGGTAAGGAAAATATAGCTAATGGGATTAAATCTACCATATGGGGATTTATGGCAATTGTCATTATGATCGCAGCATATTATATGGGATTTGGACTAGTATCCGTAGTCTCGCTCTCAGTAAATTTAGTCTTTTTAGTCGCCTTACTATCCGTAATTCAAGCGACATTAACTCTTCCAGGAATTGCTGCTATTACTTTAACTATAGGTATGGCGATTGATGCCAATGTATTAATTAATGAACGTATTCGTGACGAGATTAGAAATGGTAATACGCCTCAAGCGAGTATTAACATAGGATACGAAAAAGCATGGGGAACAATTCTAGATTCTAATATCACTACAATGATCGCAGGAATTGCGTTATTTTATTTTGGATCAGGCCCTATAAAAGGTTTTGCTGTTGTTCATGTTCTTGGTATATTAACTTCAATGTATAGCTCTATCTGGGTTTCAAGAGCAATTATTAATTATATTTATGGGAGACGTCGTCATATCCATAAACTTTCAATCGGTGAAATTTTTAAAATAGACAATAATTAAATTATGGAAATATTTAGAGTAAAAAAAGATATACCCTTTATGAAATTCAGTAAATTATCTGCTGTTTTTTCAATTATTATTTTTGTATTGTCCATTTCCTTTTTAAGTATAAAAGGACTAAACCTTGGGATTGATTTTACTGGTGGGACAATTATGGAAGTAAGTTATCCAGAAGTTGTAAACGTTCAGGATATTAGAGAAATTCTTAAATCGATTAACATGAAAGACTCTCAAGTTCAAAACTTTGGTACAGCAAAAGATATACTAATTCGCCTACCAATTAATAATGATCTATCAATTGCCGATCTTTCCGAAAAAGTTATTTCTGCACTTAAAGCTGAAAATAGTTTAATAGATGTTAAACGTGTTGAGTCAGTCGGTGCTCAGGTGGGAGATGAACTCTTTGAAAAAGCAGCCCTTGCATTGCTTTTCGTTTGCCTAGGCATCGTTGCTTATTTATCATTGCGCTTTGAATGGCGTTTTGGTCTTGCGGCAATTATTGCTAATATGCATGACGTCTTTATTATTTTAGGCTTTTTTGCTTTTTTTCAATTAGAATTTAATTTAACAGTATTAGCTGCCGTACTTGCTGTGCTTGGTTATTCAGTTAATGAATCTGTAGTCGTATTTGATAGGGTCAGAGAGAATTTTAGAAGATCGACTATGAGAAACACACCTGTTTCAGAAATAATGGATAATGCAATCACAAGAACTATGTCAAGAACGATAATGACTCACTTATCTACTCAGACAGTTGTAGTCTCAATGCTACTTTTTGGGGGGGAAATTCTACATAATTTTGCCATAGCCCTTACAATTGGTATTTTATTTGGTATTTATTCTTCAATTATGGTTGGTTGCCCCATGGCAATGTGGTTAGGGACTAACCAAAAGAATCTACTTAACAATACTTCTGAAGAACCAAAAAAACACACGGAATAAATTTTAAACAGTGTTTCACTTCTCACTTTCACAACAAATTACTCTATTAGCTGGACTTCTAATAGTCTCAGCATTTTTTTCTATATCTGAGACAAGTTTGATGTCTATTAATAGATATCGATTAAAGCATCTTGCAAAAAGTGGAAATAAAGCGGCTATGCTTACATCAAAGCTTTTATCTGAAACAGATAAGTTGCTTAGCGTTATTTTGTTATGTAACAACTTTGCTAATGCTGCATCAGCAACTCTTGTAACAGTCATTGCGGTTCAGCTATATGGCGACCAAGAATTTATTATTATGAGCGGGACCTTAATTACAACTTTTCTAATATTAATTTTTAGTGAAATTACACCAAAAGTCGTAGCTGCAGCACATGCTGAAAAAATAGCCTTATCTTGTAGCTTTATCTTATATCCATTACTAAAAATTCTCTATCCAATAGTATTTTTTGTAAATATTTTTGTACTGGGTATTTTAAAAATACTTAATATCAAGACTAACTTTAAACAAAGCCATCTAATCAATATGGATGAGCTCAAAAGTATTATTAGCGACTCCGGTCAATTTATACCCCTTAAAAATAAATCAATTTTTTTGAATTTGATCGACCTTGAGAAAGTAACTATTGATGACATTATGACGCCTCATACCTCTATAGAATCAATAAGTCTAGGCCAAACCATAGAGGATATTTTAGAAAAAATATCCAATCTTCATTATCAGCGCATATTAATTCGTAATGACGATAATGAAACAATCAAAGGCGTTCTTGAAAAACAAAAAATATTAAAATGGATAATAAAAAATAATCTTAATGATTTTAGCCATGAAGAATTAATAGATTTAATTGATCCCCCTTATTTTATTCCTTCCGGAACAACATTGTATAAACAAATACAATACTTTCAAGATAATCAAGAAAAAATGGGTTTAATTGTTAATGAACATGGAGAGTTAATAGGTCTTTTGTCCCTGGAAGATATTCTTGAAGAAATTGTTGGCGAGTTTAATGAAGAACTTCCATCTAAAATGACAAAAATCGTATCAGCCGATGATGGCTGGATTGTTGATGGAGCTATATCTATAAGAGAATTGAATAAGAAATTAAAACTAAATCTCCCTATTGATGGTCCAAAAACATTAAATGGTTTAATTCTAGAATTTTTTGAAGATATTCCTGATCCAAATACTAGCTTTAAACTAAGTAATGTAACCATTGAAATTTTGAATGCTCAAGACAGAACGGTAAAAAGTGTTAAGATTTTTAGATAAATAAAGTATTGAAAAATATGACCTCTGTAAAAGATAAAAAAGACATAAAAATTGCTCCGGAACAAATTAAACCGAAGCTCCCAAGTATTTATAAAGTAATTATTTTAAATGATGATTACACGCCCATGGAATTTGTTGTTTTCGCCATACAAAAAGTTTTTAATAAAAGTTTAGATGAGGCTACGAGAATAATGCTTAAGATTCATAAAGAAGGAATTGGAATTGGAGGAATGTATCCACTAGAGATAGCAGAAACTAAAAAAAATCAAGTGTTAAATTTAGCAAAAGAAGCGTCTCACCCCTTGCAATGTATTATAGAAAAGATATAGTTTAATTTATGATTGCACAAGAATTAGAAGTTAGTTTACATATGGCATTTATGGATGCTAGACAAAAAAGGCATGAGCTTATTACTGTCGAGCACCTTCTCCTTGCTATGCTAGACAATCCATCCGCACTAGATGTTTTACAAGCTTGCGGTGCAAATCTTGAAAAACTTAAAACAGAAATTTCTGGTCACATCGAAGAACATACCCCATTGGTATCTGGATTAGAGGAAGTTGACACACAACCTACTCTTGGCTTTCAAAGAGTAATTCAAAGGGCTATGTTACATGTTCAGTCGTCAGGAAAAAAAGAAGTTACAGGTGCAAATGTTTTAGTGGCAATATTTGGTGAGAAAGAGTCCCATGCGGTTTATTTTCTTCATCAAGAAGGAATTGCTAGATTAGATATTGTAAATTTTATAGCCCATGGTATTTCTAAAACTGCTGATACCGGTACCAAAAAATCTGCGCAGGATAACAATATAGAAGAAGAAATTAAGAGTGATAAAAATTTAGAGAATTACACCATAAACTTAAATAAATTAGTTTCTGAAGGAAAAATCGATCCTTTAATTGGTCGCGAAAATGAGGTCGAACGAGTTGTCCAAATATTGTGTAGGCGAAGAAAAAATAATCCTTTGTTGGTTGGCGAGGCTGGAGTAGGAAAAACCGCAATCGCTGAAGGTCTAGCAAAATTAATTGTTGAAAAAAAAATCCCTGAGGTACTCCAAGACAAGATAATTTACTCGCTCGATTTAGGGGCGCTAATTGCAGGAACTAAATATAGAGGAGATTTTGAACAAAGATTAAAAAATGTTCTTAAGCAATTATATGAAGAAAAAAACTCAATCTTATTTATTGATGAAATTCATACTATCATTGGAGCAGGATCAGCTAGTGGTGGGACCCTTGATGCCTCTAATCTCCTTAAACCAGCATTAGCAAAAGGTAATCTTAAGTGTATTGGAGCTACAACTTACCAAGAATATAGAGTTGTTTTTGAAAAAGATCAGGCATTAGCGAGAAGATTCCAAAAAATTGATGTTGATGAGCCAGATATTCAAACAACTATTAATATACTTAAAGGTTTAAAATTGCATTTCGAGGAGCACCATAAAGTCAAATTCTCACCAAGTGCATTAATAAGTGCAGCAGAGCTATCTGCAAGATTTATTAGTGATCGTCAATTACCAGACAAAGCAATAGATGTTATTGATGAAGCAGGCGCTGCTCAAAGAATACTTCCAAAAAATAAAAAGAAGAAAACAATTGGGAGCAAAGAAATAGAAGATGTCATAGCTAAAATTGCAAGAATACCAGCACAAAACATCAATAAAGATGACCGTAATGCACTTAAAACTCTAGAGAGAGATCTTAAGGCTGTTATCTTTGGACAAAATCCAGCTATTGAGTCACTTGCCAGCGCTATAAAGATGTCTCGTAGTGGACTAGGTTCAGATGATAAGCCCATAGGTAGCTTTCTATTTAGTGGTCCCACTGGAGTCGGAAAAACCGAAGTTGCAAGACAACTAGCATATACACTTGGGATTGAGCTAATTCGGATAGACATGAGTGAATTTATGGAAAGGCATTCTGTATCTAAATTAATTGGGGCGCCCCCTGGTTACGTTGGATTCGATCAGGGAGGTATGCTAACCGAAAAGGTTAATAAGACCCCCCACGCTGTATTATTATTGGACGAAATTGAGAAAGCTCATCCAGATATATTTAATATTTTATTGCAAGTTATGGATAACGGTTCACTTACCGACAGTAATGGCCGTAAAACTGACTTCAGAAATATTACAATGATTATGACAACAAATGCAGGTGCTGAAGTACTTTCAAAAGCTAACTTTGGCTTTACTCAGAATAAACAAACTGGTGACGAACAAGTAGAAATAAAAAAAATATTTTCCCCTGAATTTAGAAATAGAATAGATGCAATTGTATCGTTTTCATCCTTAGGTACCCAAGTTATACTAAAAGTAGTTGATAAATTCCTAATGCAATTAGAAAATCAGCTTCACGATAAAAAAGTAGATGCCACCTTTACTAATAATTTAAAGCAATTCTTAGCAAAAACTGGGTTTGATCCTCAGATGGGAGCAAGACCAATGTCTCGATTAATTCAAGATACGATAAGAAAAGCTCTTGCTGATGAATTATTATTTGGTAAATTAGTGAATGGTGGTGAAGTTAATATTGATATTGATGAAAATGACAAAGTAATCCTTAAGTTCAAACAAGATGAAAAAATTTCAACTAAGGTTTAATCATTGCTTTAATAAATAATTCACTATTTATAAGCGCAAGTAACCATCTTTGAACCTTGCTAAACCTTAATGACGAGAAATACTTCATATCCACATTAGCGAACTGCCTTATAAAAGGCATAATTGCTATGTCAGCAAAAGAAACTTTATCAGATAAAAGGTAGAAGTGCTCATCGAGTCTATCTTCTAAGACCTCCAAAAAAAATAAACAAGAATTCTGAAGTTCCTCTTTCGTTTTTGATGGGTAATTAATAGAATATTTATATTGATCTAGACATAACTTAAACTCATTATCATTTTTTTGGATTAAATCTAGTCCAATATTAATTAATTTTTTTTCAAAATTTGAGTACTGTAATGAAATCCCTTTTTTATAAGCCCACATCATAATATCAATACTTTCATCAATAACCTCTTCTCCAAAAATTAAAATAGGTACCGTTCCTTTTGGGCTAATATCTAACATTTCAGAAGGTTTGTTTTTTAGAGTAATCTCAAAAGCGTTAAAATTAATTTTTGAATCAATTAGAGCCATTCTTGCTCTCATAGCATAAGGGCATCTTCGATAAGAGAATAGGAAGGGAGTGCTTTTATTCTTGACGAGTTTGTTCACATAAATCATGAATTAAATGATGGCCTTTAAAAATTAATCCCGAGTATATTTGTATTAATTCAGCCCCCTGATTTATTCTCTCTTTCCCATCAGAAGCCTCCATTATTCCCCCAACACCAATTATTGGAACCTTACCTTTTAGGCCCTTATAAATATACTGCTGAGTTTTTAAGGCTCTTAACCTTAATGGTTCGCCTGAAAGTCCTCCTGCCTCATCCTTAAAATAGCTTTGAGCAACCTCATCTCTTGCAAGGGTTGTGTTAGTGGCAATAACCCCATCAATATTATATTTTAATAATAACCTAATAATATTATCTAATTCACCTACATCTCCATCTGGTGATACCTTGACTAAAAATGGAACATATTTATTATATTTTTTAGCTAAAGCAATCTGTTCTTCTTTAATTGAACTAATTAAACTCTCAAAGAAATCTTCCTCCTGCAACCTTCTAAGATTTTTTGTATTTGGTGATGAAATATTAATTACGATATAAGTTGCCAAATTATATGCTTTTCTAAAACATATTATATAGTCATTGATAGCCTCATCAATAGGAGTGTCAAAATTCTTACCAATATTGATACCTAAAACTCCCTTATATTTAGAACGCTGTATATTCAGAATAGCTTCATCAATACCAATATTATTAAAACCAAAACGATTGATAATACCTCTTTCTTTTGTAAGACGAAATGATCGTGGTTTTGGATTTCCAGGCTGCGGTCTTGGTGTTAATGTACCAACCTCAATAAAACCAAACCCAAGTTTAGCTAAGCAATCAATATACTCTGCATTTTTATCTAAGCCCGCCGCCAAACCAACCGAGTTTTTGAATTCAATACCAAATACTACCCTAGGCTTACCATTTTTCGGGGAAGGTATTAATGAGAGTAATCCAAAAAAATCAGCCAATCTTAAACTTTTCATGGCAATATGATGAGCAGTCTCTGGGTTAAATAAAAATAATATAAAACGAATGATTGAATACATAATGACAATTCTAACTTATGTTGTTTATATCGGATAATAAAATAAAGATAAAGCATATGATTTCTCCAATAAATCTCTTAGGAAATATGTCCAAAAAGGAATTCATTAGGAAATTCTGGGGAAAAAAAGCCTGCTATATAGGATCAGTTATAGAAAATTACTCTGAGTCTATTACAAAAAAAAACTTAAAAAATATAATTAAGGATGAACGGCTATTCACTAAGTTAATTAAACTTAATAAAGGTTCTTATATCAACCAATTTGGGCCATTTAAAAAGCAACCTATTAATGATAAAGATCCATTCACTCTATTAATACATAAATTTCACCATTGGCATAAATTTTCCTATGATCTTTTTAACAGTATTAAATTTATTCCATTTTTTAGGCACGATGATGTGATGATAAGCTTTTCAAATATGAATGGAAGTGTAGGCCCACATTCTGACTCCTATGATGTTTTTCTTTTTCAAGGTTCAGGTAAAAAAACATGGACAGTGGGGCAGTTTGAATTTATTGCAAAACCAGGAGATGTTATTTATATTCCTCCTAATACTCTCCATCATGGAGTTGCAAATACCGACGACTGTATAACATATTCGATTGGATTCCGATCTCCCTCAAATCATGATATTAAACAACGATATCTCGAGTTTTTAATGGATGAGGTATTAGAAGATATAGACATTTATAATGACTCGAATGATAATTCATTAAATAATTACGCAAAACTTCCTAAAAAATTAATTAAATATATCAATAAAAAGTGTAAATTTATATTAAAGAATAATAGTAACTCTATTTTTATTGGACAATTTATGTCTGAGCCTGACATCGATACTACATATATTAAAAAAAAGCATACACTTAGACGTTTAGTAAATAGTAAAAAGAAGCGGGTGCTATATTTTGATGTTGCTTCAAGAGGGATATACTTCGATAATTTTTTCTTTATTAACGGAGTTCATATTCCGGTAAAAAAAAATCATTATAATTTTTTAAAAGATTTCTTTGATAATAAAAAATGTTCTTTTTGTTTTACTGGAAAAAATCTAGACTTAGAAAAATTAATTATTGAATTATTAAACGATGGTTTCATTCACCTGACTTCGCCAAAATTTTTATTTTAAACACTCAGCCAATCAATTCCATTCATTTGGTCAATCACTTTTATGGACTCCGAATCTTTCAAGGTTGCCTCAGAAATTAGTCTTCTTACTAGAGTATCATCATTATTTTTTTCGCTGAGATGTGCTGCAGCTATCCAATTAATACCTTCGTAATTTATTGATTTTAATAGTTTTATTGATTCCATATTATCAAGATGACCATACAGACCAGCTACTCGATTTTTTAGACTTTGAGGATAATCTGAATCCACTAACATAGTTTTATCGTGATTAAATTCTATGACAAGAGCTTTAATTTCTTTTATAGTTTTTATTATGTGATTAGTAATAAACCCGAGATCAGTAATTATTGCTATGCTTTTTAAATTTGATTTAAACATAAACTGAAATGGCTCTCTTGCATCATGTGGAACTGGTATTGGGGTTACTTCAATATCATTAATCATAAATGATTGTGTACTTTCAATAATGTTAAAATTAATATCGTAGTTATCATTAATTCTTTTTTTACACATTTTGAATGTTCCATAACTAAGATATATTGGAACCTTGTATTTATTGGAAAAGCTAAATGCTCCTTTTATATGATCTTCATGTTCATGAGTTAACAGAATTGCATTTATTTTGTCTGGACTTACACCGTATCGGCTTAATCGAGTAACTGTTTCATTTAATCCAAAACCGCAATCTACGAGCAATGTTGTTATTTCATTTTGAACTACAAATGAATTTCCTGAGCTTCCACTTCCAAGAGAGCAAAAACGCACTACTTTAGATGTTCATAGATAATTTTTAAGATTTTTTGAGCCTCTGCTGAGTTATTAAATTCTCCATTCGGATATTCAATATAGACCTTAGCACCATTTTCTAGTGGTAATATCCTAACTCTAAATCTTCTCTCATCCTTTGATAAAGTTTTTTCATCATCAGATCCCCAAGAAAATTTATCTATCCATGCTTCTTCTTTCTCAGTCTTTTTTCTATTTATAAATTCTTGTTTTTCACTATTTTGAGATGATTCTTTTGCCTTACTAGATCTACCTTTATTATTTTTAGGGGCCATAGGATCTGTATTTGTTATTTCTTTCTTATTTTTTGCCTCTTTTATTGCTTCTTTTTCTTCATCACTCCAAACAGATCTACCTTTATTATTTTTAGGGGCCATAGGATCTATTTTAGATTTTCCTATCTCATCATCGATGTCTTCCTCATTGTCATCTCGCCAGAATGCTAGAGAGTCTAAAATTCCCTTATCCTTAGCCTCAGGGTTGCCTGGTAGCTCTATATTTTTATATCTTACATATAAGATTCCATCACTTCTATTCTTGTCTTCCGTAATAAAACCAATAATATCCAATGCTAGTGAAAGCCTTCTCCATGAACGGTCGAATGGATCTTTAAGCATAATAAAGTTTCCACTATCTTGTGTAATTAATTTAGCATGGACCTGGGTGATTGGATTTTTAACAATTTCTTTTGCATCAAGATCACTTGCACCAAGCTTAATCATTAGCCTTGTAAGTAATTCTGAATCAATCTCAAAATCATCTAATTTTCTCTCTTCAGATATTTCAAGTTTTTCATTTTTCTTAGGATCATCAGGATCTATATATTCTGGTAATTCATATCTATCCCGTGGGGTTGATGAAGCAGCTTGTCTTTCAGCCAAAATTCTTTCGTGTTCCATTGTGCCTGAGGCTGCAGAACGCTGTGATAAATAAATTTCTGTAGTTCCTGGTTCCTGTCCTGGTTCTACCCTCGTTCTAAACTTTCTTCTATCAGCAAAACCAGACATACCATCAAGCCATTGATCAAACCTTGTCAGTGCTGAAGCCTTATTCTGATTTAAGTCACTTGTTTTAATCCATTCAGTTTCCATTATCCCAGTTCTTTTACTTGATTTTCTAACCTCGAATCCCATATCCTCCCAAAAATCCATCACATGAGGCCACAATATTTTTCGATCTTTTTTCACGACTAACCACCTTAGCGCGCCTGATTTAACTATCTTCATATCAGTGCGTTGAATTCCAATTTGAGCTGGTTTAGGCTTATTATTTTGTTGGTTTTTAAAGTCTTTATAAGACGTTGCTTCTCCTGGTACAGTATATACATCAGAACCTACCTCCATGTCTGAAAGATCTGGAGGTATTTCTAATTTCTTTGCTTTTGATGAGCTAACATAATCTGGCTGTAATATTTTATCTATAATCTCAGGCTCTTCTAGACCAATATATGAGCATCCGCTCAATAAAATTAAGATAGCTAAAATAGTTTTCATTCTGATAATTTATATCCTTCATTTAATATCTTAGTATTACTAGGGTCTAACTCAACTAGAGGAAGTCTTATATATTGCTGAATCAAACCCATTTTTGTCAGCATCCACTTTACTGGAATTGGATTAGATTCTATAAACATTGCCTTATGAAGTAGCTCTAACTTCTGGTTTAATTTTTCAGCATCCTCTATCTTATTTTCTTTTACTAGGTTACATATTTCATGCATCATAAGAGGCCTTACGTTCGCAGTAACTGAAATAACTGCTTTTCCACCCTTTTTTAAATAATCTAGGAATGTTATGTCATCTCCACTTATAAAAATAAAATTATCAGCTACCTTATTTTTTAAATTTTCGATTCTTGTTAAGTCTCCAGTGGCATCTTTAATACCTACTATATTTGGGAGATGGCTAAGCTTAATAACAGTATCATTTTCTAAATCGCATGAAGTTCTTGCAGGAACATTATATAAGACCTGTGGAATATCAACCGCATCATTAATAGCCTTATAGTGCTCATAGAGACCTTTTTGCGATGGTTTGTTATAGTATGGAGTTACTAGTAAGCTTCCATCAACCCCAGCATTTTTTGCTTCCTGAGTTAGGAATATAGCTTCTTTAGTTGAGTTTGCCCCGGTTCCTGCTATTACAGGAATTCTGCCACGAATAAATTTAACGGCTTTATTGATTAATGATATGTGCTCATCAAAATCTATTGTTGGCGCCTCTCCTGAAGTTCCTACAACAACAACACCATCAGATTTATTTTGAACATGAAAGTCTAATAAATTATTAAAACTCTTAATATCTAAAGAGCCATCTTTATTCATTGGAGTTACGAGTGCAACAATACTTCCCTGAAACATAATTTCCCTATATCAAGTTTATAAAGTTATTTTAACTTGAAATACGATTAGTTAATATTATTTTTCAACAAAAGCATGTTCAATAACGTAATCACCTAATTGTCCAATTCTTGGAGACACTTCAAAACCTAATGAATCCAAAATCTCTTCTGTATCTTTAAGCATTTCTGCACTACCACATATCATTGCTCTATCTTCTTTTGGATTTATTGGTGGCAATCCAATATCAGTAAATAATTTTCCACTTGTAATTAAATTGGTTAATCTACCTCGATTTCTAAACTCTTCCCGAGTCACAGTTGGGTAGTAAATTAATTTATTTTTTACTTCTTCGCCAAAAAATTCATTATTTGGTAATTCATTTTCAATAAAATCAGAATAAGCTAGCTCATTAACCGTTCTTACTCCATGGACAAGTATAATTTTTTCAAACCTATCGTACATTTCAATATCTTGAATTAGGCTCATGTATGGTGCTAAACCTGTTCCTGTTCCTAATAAATATAAATTTTTACCTGGTTTTAAATCATGAATAACGAGTGTTCCTGTTGGCTTTCGACTGACTAAAAGATCATCCCCTACTTTTAAATGTTGGAGTCTTGAAGTCAATGGTCCGTTTGGCACCTTAATACTAAAAAATTCAAGATGCTCTTCATAATTAGGACTTGCAACACTATAAGCTCTAGTTAGCGGACGTCCGTCGACCTCTATGCCAATCATTACAAACTGACCGTTTTCGAACCGAAGGCCTTGTTGTCGTGTTGTTTTAAAGCTAAATAATGTGTCATTCCAATGATGAACACTTAAAACTTTTTCTGTTGAATATTTACTCATAGTTTTCTTTCTTTAAGTTTTTGAAACTAAGGTAGCCATTTCTGGAACTGCCTCAAATAAGTCTGCTACTAAACCATAATCTGCAAATTTAAAAATTGTAGCATCTGGATCATTATTAATGGCTACCACAACTCTACTATCTTTCATTCCATAAATATGTTGATTAGCCCCTGATACGCCAATTGCTATATATAAATCTGGTGCTACAACTACCCCTGTCTGCCCTACTTGAATTTCATTAGGTGCATAACCTGCATCAACTGCTGCACGAGTCGCTCCAATTGCCGCTTCTAATTTATCAGCTAAAGGTGACAACACTTCATTAAATTTTTCCGCACTCCCAAGTGAACGTCCTCCCGAAATTACTACTTTTGCATTAATAAGTGGAGGTCGAACAGAATCTATCTTTTTTTCTTTTTCCCATCTTGTTAGGTTAAGTGCTTCTGGTGCCGTTGAATCAATAATTTTAGCATTTCCATTCAAACCAACAGCTTTAAACTTACTTGAATGAACAGTAAGTATTTGTATTGGGTCACCACTTTTAAGTTTTGCGTGCACATTACCTGCATATGTTGAACGAATATAAATATTATCTTCATTAATTTCTAAGACATCAGAAATCATAGAAACGTCCAGTAATGCTGCAGCACGAGGCAAGATATTTCGACTAAACCAAGTATGTGGCGCTATAATTACACTATATTCTCTACCTATTTTAAAAATTATATTAGCTACATCTTCTGCAAGTGGATGATTTAGGTGAGGTGCATCAAATTTTAAAATTTTATCAACTCCATCAAGCTTGCTAGCATGAATTGCTGCTCCATCAATTCCTTCTCCAACTATAAGGATATCAATAGATCCATTCCAAATTTGCGCTGATCCAACAGCATTCAAAACTGCATCATTTAGCTGCTTGCCATCATGTTCAGCTAAAATTAAAATTTTTGTAGAAGTATTTATATCTTAAGTCCCTCAATATCATTTAATTTTTGTAATAGCTCTTTAACATCTTTGACTTTTATGCCTTCTTTTCTAGGTGGAGGCTCAGAAACGCTAATTGTATTTAATCTAGAGGAAACATCTACCCCTAAATCATCAACTTTAATTGTTTCAATAGGTTTTTTTCTTGCCATCATTAAGTTTGGAAGTTTTACAAATCTTGGTTCATTAAGCCTCAAGTCAGCTGTTAAAACTGTTGGAGTTTTAGTTACTATTGATTCAGTACCTCCATCAACCTCCCTTGTAATAAATACCTCACCATCTTTAATCTCAATAGAAGAAGCAAATGTAGCTTGACTACAATTTAATAATCCCGCTAACATTTGGCCAGTCTGTCCTGCGTCACTATCCAATGCTAATTTACCTAATAAAATTAAATCAGGTTTTTCTTTTTCTACAACTTTTTTTAGTACTTTCGCCACCGCCAAAGGTTGTAACACTTCTTCTGCTTCAACTAAAATTGCTCTATCTACACCCATAGCTAAAGACTGTCGAAGTACATCTTGACTTAGGCTTGACCCTATAGATACTCCAACTATTTCTGAAGCAAAACCTTCTTCCTTAAGGCGAATAGCCTCTTCAATCGCATTTTCATCAAATGGATTAACACCCATTTTAACGCCTTCCAGATCAACGTCAGAACCATCAGATTTAGGGCGAACTTTTATGTTGTAATCTTGGACTCTTTTGATTGCAACTAATATTTTCATTTTTTAATTACCTATCTAATATCTTTAGCAGCGTCGATTATACATCCTGATATAGTTTTTATCTCATTGATTATCTGTATAATATATCAGTAAAATAGATAAGCATAATAAACTATAAAATTATGAGATACACACTAAGACAATTAGAAATTTTTGTAGCTATAAGTCGCCTAGATAGTGTTTCTAGAGCTTCAGAGTTGTTACATTTATCACAATCTGCAACAAGTACCTCACTTGGGGAACTTGAGCGTCAATTTGGACTGCAGCTATTTGATCGTATTGGAAAATCTCTTAGTATCAACGAATCCGGAAAAAAACTATTACCTAAAGCTATAGAGTTGCTTGATAGAGCAAAGGAAATAGAATCTGAACTTTCAGGGCTTGCTGGGTTAGGAGAAATAAATATTGGTGCAACTTTAACCATTGGAAATTATCTGACTAATTTATTAGTTGCAAAATTTTTACAAACTTACCCGGGAAGCAATATAAAGCTGCAAGTACAAAATACTAAAACTATTATCCAAAAAATTATAAATAATGAGTTAGACCTTGGAATGATTGAAGGCGATTGTGATCATCCAGATATAGAAGTGAAACCTTGGATAGCAGATGAACTTGCAATCTTTAGTGCTCCTGATCACCCTCTTGCCAAAGAAAAAAACATTAATATTGATGAATTATACAAGCATGCATGGGTTCTTAGGGAAAAGGGGTCTGGTACTCGCGAAACATTTGATCGGGTTTTTGCTAAAAATCAAAAAAATATGACTATAAGACTTGAATTAGAACATACCGAAGCTATAAAACGTGCAGTTGAGTCAGGTATTGGAATTGGATGTGTATCTCGACTTGCACTTAAAGATGAATTTAAGAGGGGTAACTTAGTAGCCTTAGATGTTAAGAATATTAAATTGGATCGTTATTTTTACTTCTTATGGCCAAAGAGCAAATATCAGGCTAATGGTATAAAACAGTTTTTAATAATGTGTAACGATATGACTGCTGGTTTAGAGCGAAGTGATCAAATCAACTTACCTATAGGTATATAAGGTTATTATGACAATTGAACGTGATGTAATGGAATACGATGTTTTGATAGTTGGTGGTGGACCAGCAGGTCTTTCTGCAGCCATAAAAATTAAACAACTTGCAACTAAGGAGAATAAAGAAATAAGTGTTTGTCTTGTTGAGAAGGGAGTAGAAGTTGGATCTCATATATTATCAGGTGCAGTTATTGATCCAATTGCTCTAACTGAGCTAATTCCTGACTGGAAAGAAAAAGGTGCTCCTCTCAATACTAAAGTATCTAAAGATAGATTTAATATATTTAGTGAAAAAAATAGTTTGGATATACCCCACTGGATGATGCCTCCGATAATGAGTAACAAAGAAAATTATATAGTTAGTTTAGGAGACCTATGCGGTTGGCTTTCGAAAGAAGCGGAGAATCTTGGAGTTGAAATATACCCTGGATTTAGTGCTCAAATGCCTATCTTTAATTCTAGTGAAGAATTAATTGGAATTACAACAGGAGATATGGGTAGAGACTCTGATAACAATGAAACAAGTAATTATGTGCCAGGTATTGAAATTCATGCTAAATATTCACTTATTGCAGAAGGAACTAGAGGGTCAATTACAAAGATTATTGAAAAAAAATTAAATTTAAGAAAGAAGAGTGACCCACAAAAGTATGGGTTAGGGTTCAAGGAAGTATGGCGCATAGATAAAAATAAACACCAGCCTGGCCTTGTTGAACATAGTTTGGGCTGGCCTCTTGAAAATGATACAGGCGGTGGATCTTTTACCTATCATTATGATGAAGATTTGGTATCTCTGGGTTTTGTAGTTCACCTAGATTATTCAAATGCATATCTTTCTCCGTTTGATGAATTTCAGCGCTTTAAAACTCATCCTAAAATTAAAGAGCTATTAACCGGTGCGAAAAGAATAAATTATGGTGCACGAGCGATTAATGAAGGGGGTATTCAATCATGGCCACAATTAGTTTTTCCAGGTGGCGCCTTTATTGGATGTAGCGCAGGGATGGTTAATGTTCCCAGAATAAAAGGAACTCACAATGCAATGAAATCTGGAATATTAGGTGCAGAGGCTTGTGTTGATGCAATTTTGAAACCAGAAAAAATTAAAGATAAGATATTAGAGCAGTACCCAGGAAAAATTAGAGACTCATGGATATGGCAGGATTTAAACTCAGTCAGAAATATTAAGCCATTAATATCAAAATACGGAACAATATTAGGAATGCTATTTGGTGGAATTGAGATGTGGTTAGCATCATATAAAGTTAACTTGCCTTGGACTCTACATCATAAAGAAGCTGACCATGAGACTCTTATAGACATTAATAAGTCCAAACCAATTAGCTATTTAAAACCAGATGGTATTTTTACATTTGATAAATTAAGTTCGATCAGCTTAAGTAATATTGGACATGAATCTAATCAACCTTGTCATCTCAAACTAATAGATAAGGATATTGCTATAAACTTAAATTATAAAATATATAACTCTCCAGAGCAGAGATACTGCCCAGCAGGCGTCTATGAAATATTACAAGAGGGTAATGACGTCAAGTTACAAATAAATAGTCAGAATTGTATTCACTGCAAAACATGCGATATAAAGGATCCAACACAGAATATAGATTGGGTTCCCCCTGAAGGTGGAAGTGGCCCAATATATTCAAAAATGTAGAATTATGTCCAGTATCTTTCAACAGTAATATTGCCAGGGCTTGTTCTTCTATTTTTTTTTAAGCCAAAACTACTCAAGGCTGCTGAAGTTTCCTTAATCATTTCTGGATTTCCGCACAACATAAATTGAGAGCTCCCATTAATTTCAATATCGGCGTAATTCTGAAATTCTTTTAATTCAATTCCTCTAGGAATTCTATAATTAAAAGAATTTACAGCCTTTTCTCTAGTAACAGACCGAATATATATTAATTGATTAGGATATTGTTTTTTTAACTCTTCAATAAGATCTTGATAAATTAATTCATTTTGATACCTTACCCCATGAACTAACACGATTTTTTCAAATCTCTTCCATGGCAATGGTGTCTTTAAAAGCGATAAAAAGACTCCGAGGGCTGTTCCGGTTGCTAACATCCATAGATTTTCCCCGTCCGGAACTTCATCTAATGTGAAGTAGCCGATAGCCTGCTTCATCACTTGGATTTTATCTCCTTTTTTCATTTGATGTAATTTTGGGGATAAGACTCCATTTGGAATATTTATATAAATAATTTCAAGCAATTCATCCTGAGGAGAACTTGCATATGAATATGACCTAGTAACTAACTCATCATTAATCATTAAACCAATTCTTGTAAACTGACCAGCTTGGTGCGGCATTATATTTGCTTTAATTTTCAAGGAAGCAAGATTGCTAGTCCATTTAATATTTTCAATTATTTCACCTTCTTGCCACTCTTCCATAGTATTTCTCAGATCAAATTAGATTTTTTTATAAAAATTTAAATACTAATTTCAGTATATTAATTATTATACTTTAAATATAAATTCATTCATCGATGCTTTTTTTATAAAAAGCAATTACCATGTCAGCATGTCTGAAAATATTGTTGAAAAAATTAACTCTATACTTCCACAGACACAATGTGGTCAGTGTAATTACTCTGGATGTAAGCCTTATGCAATTGCAATTACTAAAGGTAAGGCTGATATAAATCAATGTCCGCCTGGAGGGGAAGAAGGAATTCAAAATATTGCGAAATTATTAGGAGTTGATTTCAAGCCACTAAATAAAAAACATGGGCTTACTAAACCAAAATCTGTTGCATTCATAGACGAATATGCATGCATTGGTTGTACCTTATGTATTTTGGCATGTCCAGTTGATGCAATATTAGGAGCAACGAAAAAAATGCATACTATTATTGAAGATGAGTGCACTGGATGTGAACTCTGTTTGAGTCCCTGTCCAGTAAACTGTATTGAAATGCTTCCAGTAAAAGAAGATAATAATAAAATATCTATCCAAAATAAATCTAACTTAGCTAGATCTAGATATGAATTCAGGTTGGATAGAATTAAAAGAGAGAGAAAAGAATCCAATGCAACGAGAAAATTACAAACTTCTACTAGCGAAAAATCAAAATTAATAAATGAAAAAAGGAAATCTATTTCAGAAGCTCTTGCAAGAATAAAAAAAAATGAATCCTAAAAAAAGAATTGAGATATTTTCACTTCTAAAGCAATCAACCCCTAATGCAAAAACAGAGCTTATATATAGCAGTCCATTTCAATTACTTATTGCCGTTATATTATCTGCTCAATCAACTGATAAATCGGTAAACAAAGCTACTAAAAAATTATTTCACGCTGCTAGTTCTGCTAAAGAACTTAGTAAATTATCAATTGAGACAGTTGAGACCTATATCAAAACTATAGGGCTATATAAAACTAAAGCAAAAAATATTATTCTAACTAGTAAGTTTATTGAAGAGAATTACGAAGGTGCGATACCCCATGATCGCTCTCTTTTAGAGAGCCTACCAGGAGTTGGACGTAAAACTGCAAATGTAATCCTGAATACTATTTTCGGTGACCCTGTTATTGCTGTTGATACTCATATTTTTCGGCTAGCTAACAGAATCAATCTTGCTACAGGAAGGAATCCTCTGGAGGTTGAGAAACGACTAACTAAATTAACTCCAAAAGAATATTTAGTTGATGCCCATCATCTTCTAATCTTACACGGAAGGTACGTTTGCAAAGCAAAAAATCCAAGCTGTTCTAAATGTATCATCTTCGACCTGTGTGAATCTAATAAAAAAACTAAAAAAGTTTCTCCATCCTAGTGTCTAGCTCATCCATAATTTTTTCTCTTTCGTCACTAGAGATCGTTACCCATTGCGAAATTTCTTCTGCAGTTCTAAAGCATCCAATACAGATCTCTTCATTGTTATACTGACAAATGCCAACACATGGAGAATCAATCTCTTGGCTTTTAGAATCAGACATTAGCTTATCCGCCCATGACAATGTTTATACTTTTTCTCACTTCCACATGGGCAAAGTTCATTTCTTCCTACTTTTATATTTTTATCTATATCTCCATGACAATGTTTATACATTTTTTTACTTCCACATGGGCAAAGTTCATTTCTATCTACTGGAAATATTGAATCATCTGATTCATCAGAGGTTTCTGATTTATTCAATTTCTTCTTATTCTTATTCTTATGAATACCCTCTGCTTCATCTTCGTTAGCGACCTGAACCAACATAAGTACACGAGTAATCTCAAATTTAATAGTAGTAAGTAATTCATCAAATAAAGAGAATGCTTCTTTTTTAAATTCTTGCTTTGGGTCTTTTCCTCCATAACCCCTCAGCCCTATACCTTGTCTTAGGTGGTCTAGGGAAGACAAATGAGCCCGCCAATGATGATCAAATATTTGAAGTATGACTGATCTTTCAAAATTATGAACAGCCTCTTGACCTGCCACCTTTTCTTTTTCTCGGTAATTGTTTAATCCTATTTCTTTTATTCTTTTTGCAATTTCTTCAATTGGTATATTTGGTTCTTTTTTTAACCAATTACCTACGTCACAATCTACTAAATAATCAGCTTGCATTCTTTTTTTAAGGCCAGCTATATCCCAGGCCTCTTCTGTACTTTCTAAAGGAAGGTATTCGTATACTGTCTGTTCTAAAACTTCTTCTATGATATTGTTTACAGGCTCTATTAAATTTTCGCTATCTAAAATATCATTACGCTGCTCATAAATTACTTTTCTTTGGTTGTTAGGAACATCATCAAATTCTAAAAGCTGTTTTCTTACATCAAAATTTCTACCCTCAACTTTTCTCTGTGCACCTTCTATGGAACGATTTACCCAGTTATGCTCAATAGCTTCATCTTTTGGCATATTCAGTTTATCCATTACAGTGGCAATTCGATCAGATGCAAAAATTCTTAAGAGCGAATCTTCTAAAGATAAATAAAATGCACTAGAGCCCGGATCTCCCTGTCTACCTGCCCTGCCCCTTAATTGATTATCAATCCTTCTAGACTCATGTCTTTCGGTTCCAATAATATGAAGTCCTCCAGCACCAATAACTGACTCCTGTCTTTCTTTCCACGCCTCAGTTTGCTCTTTTATTACTCTTAATTTTTTTTCATCATTAAACTTTTTATCATATTTAGATTTATCTGCTAAGTTTTCATTTTTAGAAGCCACTCTTTTATAAATATGATTAGGATTATTTACACTTTTTATATAGGACTCAATATTTCCACCCAAAACAATATCAGTTCCACGACCAGCCATATTTGTTGCTATAGTAACCATACCTGGCTGTCCTGCCTGAGCTATAATATCTGCCTCTTTATCATGCTGTTTTGCATTCAATACATTATGTTTTAAATTAGCTTTTTTTAGGAGCTTTGAAATTAGCTCAGAATTTTCAATAGATGTTGTTCCCACTAAGACTGGTTGTGAGCGCTTGTGACAATCTTGAATGTCATCAATAACAGCATTAAATTTTTCATCTAACGTTCGATATATTTTATCCATTTTATCGATACGGACAGTTGGCCGATGTGGAGGAATGATAACGGTTTCAAGTCCATAAATTTCATTAAACTCAAAAGCTTCTGTATCAGCTGTTCCTGTCATACCTGAGAGCTTAAAATACATACGGAAGTAATTTTGAAATGTGATACTGGCAAGTGTTTGATTCTCTCTCTGAATTTTAACGGCTTCTTTTGCTTCAACTGCCTGATGAAGTCCATCTGACCATCTTCTTCCAGGCATCATTCTTCCCGTAAATTCGTCTACAATTGTAATTTCTCTATCTTTTACAACATAATCCTTATCCTTAATAAATAGATAATGCGCTTTTAATGCTGAGTTAACATGATGAATTAAACTGATATTGACTGCATCATAAAGATTTGAATCTTTCTCTAAAATACCCATCTTTACGAGTAAACTTTCAGTTTTTTCATGGCCCTTTTCTGAGAGAATTGCTTGACTTCCCTTTTCATCAATCCAAAAGTCACCGACACCTTCTTCAGTTTTTTGCTGTTTTAAGCTAGGTACAATCTTATTAATTTTTTCATATAAATCAACATTGTCTTCTGCTTGCCCGGAAATAACTAATGGGGTTCTAGCCTCGTCAATTAAAATAGAATCAACTTCATCAACAACTGCATAATAAAGTGGGCGCTGAACACGTTCATTTTCGCCATAAACCATATTATCTCTGAGATAATCAAAGCCAAATTCATTATTAGTTCCATATGTAATATCTGCCTGGTATGCCAGTTTTTTAGCTTCAACTGATATTTTTGAAAGGTTAACTCCTACATTCAGTCCTAAGAATCTATAAAGCTCTCCCATCCATTCAGCATCTCTTTTTGCTAAATAATCATTAACAGTAACAACATGAACTCCTTTACCAATGAGTGCATTCAAATAAACGGATAGTGTCGCAACCAGAGTTTTACCTTCCCCAGTTCTCATCTCTGAAATCTTACCTTCATGAAGCGCCATCGCACCCATCAATTGCTCATCAAAATGACGCATACCTAATGAACGAACACTGGCCTCACGCGCATGTGCAAAAATCTCAATTAATAATTCATCTACTGACTCACCACTTTTTATCCGCTTTTTAAATTCAATAGTTTTCTTTTTAAAGTCAGCGTCTTTTAGTTTTTTTATTGATGGTTCCAGCTCATTTATCTTATGTACTTTTTTTTCATACTCTTTTAATAGTCGCTGATTACGACTTCCAAATAAATTTTGAATAATTTTTTTTAGCATAATTTTATTTTTTTAAATATTTAAGAGGATCTAATGAATTACCATTAAACCTTATTTCATAGTGTAAATGCGGGCCTGTCGATCGGCCTGTATTACCAACTAGCGCGATAACCTCGCCTTTAGATACTATGTCACCATTTTTTACAAGTAACTTTGAGGCATGCGCATATCGTGTTTCAAGTCCACCACCATGATTAATTTTTATATATTTTCCATAATGAACACCACGCCTTGCCTCTATAACTATGCCACTTGCGGTAGCTATAATCTGTTCGCCGTGTGCTGCTGAAAAATCCACGCCCTCATGAAACTTACGTATACCTAGTATCGGGTCATTACGCCATCCGTACCTTGAAGAACAGCAGGGTATATTAACAGGCTTAAGTGATGGAAGTGTATCTTTCAGAACTGATTGTTTTAGAAGGATAGATTCCATAGTATTGTAAAGTTCTTCTCTAACCTCTATTTTTGCCATTAGTCTTGTGATTTCTTTATTAAGTTCATAACTTGATGAATTATTGTTCTTAGCGTTCTCGTCAGCTGATTTTTTCTTTTTTTCATTAAGCTTCGGTACTTTATCCTTACCAACTATCTGTTTTTTAAGGATCTGTTGAAGTCTCTCTGTCTGCGAATCAATATGCATTATTCGAGAATATAGCTCACCCATTTGATCAGCGTAAACCTTCAAATTATTTTCGTAATCTAATTTACTTTCATTTGAATAAATATGTGAACTGGTTTGACTATCTTCATTGGACTTTATCAAAGCATTTTCCTTATATTTTATATAAGAATAAGTTAAGGCAATATTCAAGCACAAAAAAATAAATAAAATTAATAGAATCACGTTGGCACTTAAAGCTTTTGGTTTTCTTGGATTTTTTCCCAGATAAAGAATTCTCATTAAACGTAAATATTTATAAAATAATGTAGCATTATAGTATGGAACCTATCAAAAAGTTATTTCAAAGCAAATTTTTTTTAGAAATAAACAAAAGAAGAGAACATCTTGAATTACTTCAAAAAGAAATGAGTGTATCTATTCCAGAGGAGCTAGTTTCATTAGTTCGCATTAAAAATCAGATAGGGAAAACTCTTTTTGTAGAAGTTAAATCTAATGTTGTAGCTCATAAGCTAAAGCTTTATGAAAACAAAATTCTTGATTCAATTAATCAAAAAATAGGGCAAAGTAAATTACTTGATAAAATTAAGGTAAAAATTGTTATTCAGAACAAAAAAACTGATAAAGAACTAGGAGCTAAGTCAAGATACCCAATAAAAAAAATTAAAGATTTATTCAATTCAATTAATGATTCCCCTCTTAAAACGGCCTTAAAAAAAATAATTAAGTCTAGAAATGATTGAATTTTTTATTCTAACGGTATCAGGTATTTTTATTGGGTCACTTATTGGGATGTTTGGGATTGGTGGTGGGTTATTTATTGTGCCAGTCGTTACCTATGTCCTAATAGGATTTCATAATTATTCCTTTAATGACGCTCTAATTATTGGAATCGTAAGCTCTTTAGCCTCAATAATTCTCAGTGGCTTTATTGCTACAATTTCTCATCATATAAATAAAAATATTGACTGGCATATTGTCCGAAAATTTATTTTTGGCGTTGTTATAGGGTCAACATTAATAGGATTTTATCTTCCCTATATTTCAATAAACTTTATTCGTTACACTTTTATTTTTTATACTTTTTTTGCTGCATATAAAATTTTATTTCCACGAATAGTATTCAAAAATAGATTACCTATGCTTTTTGTGCATAGTAATTTACTTGGACTATGCTTTGCTTCACTCTCTGGGTTAATCGGCATCGGAGGAGGAAGTTTATTTGTTCCTTACCTAACCTCAAAGGGTATTGCTATTAAACTGTCTATTGGTATTGCAAGCTGCCTAGGTCTGTTCATAGGGTTATGTTCATCGATTACAATACTTATGTCTTGGGGGCCTATATTATTTAACAATCAAGCTCACATGCTAGGACCTATTTATATACCAGCGATTATATTTCTGACAATTCCAAGTTTAATTTTTGTTAAATTTTCTGCTGACTGGCTCCAGAAGATCTCTGATAAAAATATAAGAAGAGGTTTTGCATGCCTTTTAATCTTTATAGGTTTTTTGATGCTACTAAAAAACCAATAACACTAATATAAATATTTATTTTTACACTTATATTAAAAAAGGTATAATCTCATTTTTTTATTTCTAATGGTTCTAAAAACCTTTAAAAGTAAACCCCTTTAAAATTGGAGGAAACATGTCTATAACTGAATTATCTGTAGTTCAAATTGCCTTGGGAGCTGCGATTCTTGCAATTCTTTATGGTGCCTTAATGTCAAAATGGATTATCAGTCTCCCTGCTGGTAATGCAAAGATGAAGAGTATAGCTGAAGCTATTCAAAAAGGAGCCTCGGCATACCTTGCTCGTCAATATAAGACTATTGCAGTTGTCGGCATTATTTTAGCGGCACTTATATGGAAATTTATTGATCCAGCTACTTCTATTGGTTTCATTATTGGAGCTGTGCTTTCTGGTGCTTGTGGGTTTATCGGGATGAATGTATCAGTTCGTGCAAACGTTAGAACAGCTCAAGCTGCAACAAAGGGTCTACCACAGGCATTTGATGTTGCCTTTAAGGGAGGTGCTATTACAGGTATGTTGGTTGTTGGTCTTGGTCTATTAGGTGTTGCTGGATTTTATGAGTATCTTGGTGGT
Organism: Methylophilaceae bacterium; assembly: GCA_028247015.1. GTDB lineage: Bacteria > Pseudomonadota > Gammaproteobacteria > Burkholderiales > Methylophilaceae > BACL14. The sequence goes on from JAOKFJ010000003.1 coordinate 51,904, forward strand.
TCATCAATATCAACTACCAAAGCTCTAAATCCTCTCATAGGCTTAGCATTCGGTTCTTCTCTAATATCAATTTTTGCCAGATTAGGTGGTGGTATATTCACCAAAGGTGCTGATGTAGGAGCTGACCTTGTAGGAAAAGTAGAGGCAGGTATTCCTGAAGATGATCCTAGAAACCCTGCAGTGATTGCAGATAATGTAGGTGATAACGTTGGTGATTGTGCTGGCATGGCAGCTGACTTATTTGAAACATATGCAGTTACAATTATTGCTACAATGGTCTTAGGCACATTAATGGTGTCGGATGCTAATGGTGTACTTTATCCTCTTATGCTTGGAGCAGTTTCAATCGTTGCGTCAATTATTGGTTGTTTCTTCGTTAGAGCTAATGCCAAAATGACAAACGTAATGCCAGCCCTTTATAGAGGACTTGCAGTAGCAGGTATCCTATCTGCAGTTGCTTTTTATTATGTAAGTTTAACTATGTTTCCACAAGGTATTACTATTAATGCTGAAATAGTTCCAGCTATCAATCTTTTTTATTCGGCTGTTGTAGGGCTTGTACTTACAGCTTTATTGGTAGGGATTACCGAGTACTATACTGGAACTGAATATAAACCTGTTAAACATATAGCAAAAGCTTCTGAAACAGGTCATGCAACAAACATAATCGCTGGTATCGGTATCTCAATGAAGTCAACAGCCCTGCCAGTATTATCAGTATGTGCTGCTATCTACTCTTCATATGCTTTTGGCGGTCTTTATGGTATCGCTATTGCTGCAACATCTATGTTAAGTATGGCAGGTATTATTGTTGCACTTGATGCCTATGGCCCTATTACTGACAATGCTGGTGGCATTGCTGAAATGTCAGGTCTTCCACAAAAAGTACGAGATATTACTGACCCACTTGATGCGGTTGGTAATACAACAAAAGCAGTAACCAAAGGTTATGCTATTGGCTCAGCTGGCTTAGCTGCATTAGTATTATTCGCTGACTATACTCATAAATTAACAGAGTATGGACATAATATTGGCTTTAGTTTGAGTGAACCAATGGTTATTATTGGTCTCTTTATCGGAGGTCTAATTCCTTTCTTATTTGCAGCTATGGCAATGGAAGCTGTTGGTCGTGCTGCAGCTTCAGTAGTTGAGGAAGTAAGAAGACAGTTTAAAACCATCAAAGGAATTATGACTGGAAAAGGTAAGCCTGATTATGAAAGAGCTGTTGATTTATTAACCACTGCTGCAATTAAAGAAATGGTTATTCCGTCAATACTTCCTGTAGCTGTTCCAGTGCTAGTTGGTTATTTCTTAGGGGCTCAAGCGTTGGGTGGCTTATTAATGGGGACAATTATTACAGGTCTATTCGTAGCTATATCAATGTGTACCGGTGGTGGTGCATGGGATAATGCTAAGAAATACATTGAAGATGGTAACCACGGTGGAAAAGGCTCAGAGGCTCATAAGGCTTCAGTAACGGGTGACACTGTTGGAGATCCTTACAAAGATACTGCAGGTCCTGCGATTAATCCATTAATCAAAATTATTAATATTGTTGCATTATTGATTGTTCCAGTGCTACCTGTTGTTGTGTAATTAAAAAGTTATTAAAAAAACCTGCCTAGTGGCAGGTTTTTTTTTGACTAAATTATAGGGATTGGCCAGTTAATTGAGTGAACGCCTCTAAATATTTATCAGCTGTGTTTTTAATAACTTCCTTCGGTAATGTAGGTGCTGGTGGTAGCTTATTCCACTGAATAGATTCCAGCCAATCCCTAACATACTGTTTATCATAACTAGGTGGAGATATCCCTAACCGATATCTATCTTTTGGCCAAAATCTTGAAGAGTCAGGGGTTAGAACTTCATCTATTAAATGAATCCTACTATTAGAATCTAATCCAAACTCAAACTTTGTATCAGCAATAATGATACCTTTAGATTCTGCATATTCTGATGCTACTTGATAAAGTGATAAACTAATCTTAATAATCTGGCTGGCTAAATCCTTTCCAATTAAAGCTTCACATTGCTCTAATGAAATATTTTCATCATGATCTCCTACCTTGGCCTTGCTAGATGGTGTAAAAATTGGAGTTTCTAGCTTTGATGCTTGTTGTAAATTCATTGGCAATTTAATACCACAAATAACTCCATCTTTTTGGTATTCATTCCAACCACTTCCAACCAAATACCCTCTGACAATCGCTTCAATAGGAATAGGTTTAAGTTTTTTGACAACAACCGATCGCCCTTTAATTTTTATAGCTTCTTCATCAGATACAAAGTTTGATGGATCGTCCTCCAGAAGATGATTGGGAGCGATACTATCTAACCTCTTAAACCAAAAGTTAGCCATCTGGGTCAAAACTCTTCCCTTATTTGGAATGGGTTCATTCATGATCACATCAAATGCAGACAAGCGATCTGTTGTGACAATTAACATCTTCTCATCATTAATATTATAAATATCTCGAACTTTGCCCTGATGAAGAAGAGATAAGCTTTTTAAATTTGTTTGTAGAATCGTCAAGTTTTAACTCGCCCGTTTTTCTAAAATTTCAATAGCAGGTAATTTTTTACCTTCGACAAACTCAAGAAATGCTCCGCCCGCAGTAGAAACATAAGAAATATTTTTTTCCATTCCATAAGCTTCAATAGCAGCAATGGTGTCTCCTCCTCCTGCTAATGAAAATGCCATCGAATTTGCCACAGCATGCACTAAGGTTTTAGTGCCTTCAGCAAACTGTTTAAACTCAAAAACACCTATCGGTCCATTCCAAAAAATAGTATTAGCTTGTTTAATTTTTTCAGTTATAGGGATCATTGAGGTTGGCCCTAAGTCGAATATCATATCATCTGAATCCAGATTCTTAATATTCTTAACCACAGCCACTTCATGCCTATCAAATTTTTTACCACATACGACATCAGTCACTATAGGTAGTGTAGCTCCTCGAGATTCAAGTTTTTTAATAATATTTTTTGCTGAAGGAATAAAGTCATCCTCACAAAGTGACATACCAATGTCATAGCCTTGAGCCTTTAAGAAAGTGTTAGATATACCTCCCCCCAAAATTAGCTGATCCACCTTATCTGAGAGGCTATCCAGGATTGTAAGTTTTGTAGAAAGCTTGCTACCACCTACGATAGCAACCATAGGAGATTTTGGAGAAGCCATAACCTTATCCAAGGCTTCAAGTTCACTTGCAAATAGCATCCCAGCACACACCTGAGGACAAAATTCAGCTATACCATAGGTTGAAGATTGCTTTCTGTGAGCTGTTCCAAAAGCATCCATAACAAAAATATCTGCTAGATTTGCGTATACTTTTGAAAGTTCGACATCGTTATCCTTCTCGCCTACATTAAATCTACAATTTTCTAGAACTACTATCTCACCTGACCCAACAGTGAAATCTTTAATTGTCCAGTCCTTGATTACAGAAATTTCTTTATCTAATATTTGACTTAAATAATTGGCTATAGGTGCAAGAGAGTATTCTTCATTAAAATGTCCTTCTTTTGGCCGACCTAAATGGGAAGTAATCATCACTTTTGCTCCAGATTTAAGAGCATATTTAATAGTTGGAAGGGATGCTTGAATTCTATTTTTTGAAGAAATTTTTCCAGAACTTATTGGAACATTTAAATCAGCTCTGATGAAGACCCTTTTGTCTTTAATATTAAAATCAGTTATTTGGTTCATAGGAGTTTATGTTACTTTGCACTCATCATTGCTATAACTGTATCAAGCATGCGGCAACTAAAACCCCACTCATTATCATACCAACCAAAAACTTTCACTAACTTCCCGTCTTTAGAAACTTTAGTTAAGGTGGAATCAAAAAAACAAGAAGCGGACGTGTGATTAAAGTCTACTGATACTAGTGGCTCCTCGTTATATACTAAAATATCTTTCAATTGATTAACTGAGGCATTTTTCATTAATTTGTTTAGTTCATCTTTAGTCACTTTCTTTTGAGTATTAAGTGATAAATCAACAATTGACACATTAGTAGTAGGAACTCTAATCGCGATGCCATCTAGCTTTCCCTTTAATTCTGGGATTACCAAACCTATAGCAGAAGCGGCCCCAGTTTTTGTAGGGATCATAGATGCCGCCGCTGAACGAGCACGTCGAATATCAGAATGCATGTTATCAAGTAGTGCTTGATCATTAGTATAGGAATGGATAGTAGTCATCATTCCGGCCTCAATTCCTAATTGATCCTGTATAACTTTTAAAATTGGAGCTAATCCATTTGTAGTGCATGAAGCATTAGAAATAACTTGATGAGATGATTTCAATTCCTGATGATTAACACCATAAACAATTGTTGCATCCACATCCTTTTCCCCAGGAGCAGAAATTAAGACTTTCTTAGCGCCATTGTCCAGATGCACTTGACACGCTTTCTTACTTCTAAAAGCCCCTGTACATTCTAGAACAACATCAACATTATATTTACTCCAGTCTAGCTCCTTAGGATTTCTTGAATTTAAATATTGGATTCTTTCGCCATTAATAATAAAAGCATCTTCATCAACATCAACGTTTTCATTAAATCTTCCATGAGCTGTATCATATTTCAATAAATGCGCATTACTTTTAACATCGCCACGGCTGCAGTTAACTGCAACAATTTTAATATCCAATCGTTTTGTTTCATAAACCGCCCTTAAAACTAAGCGACCTATTCTGCCAAACCCGGAAATAGCTATATTAATCGACATTGTTTTCCTTCAATAAATTTACAGGGCCAAACAAATTACTCTAAAGAGAGTTTTTATTATGGTTAAATTAATTTACTTACCTGTAAATATTAATTTATGTAACTTTTAAACTATAAAATCGATTTAGCTGTTACAACTACATTATCAACAGTAAAGCCAAAATGTTCAAAAACAGCTTTCCCTGGAGCAGATTCACCATAGGTATCTATACCTACACAAGCTCCATCAAGCCCGACATATTTTCTCCAATAGTCAGTTATACCTGCCTCTACAGATACTCGCTTAACTTCAGGTGTAAGTACACTATCTTTATAAGATTTATCTTGACGATCATAAGCTTGGGTACAAGGCATAGAAACAACTCGGGCATGAATACCTTCACCTTTCAATACTTCTTGAGCGCCTACAGCTAGATCTACCTCTGAACCTGTTGCAATAAAAATTACTTGGGCAGCTCCATCACAATCTGAAAGAACATAGCCTCCTTTTTTTATATCAGCAATTTGACTTTCATTTCTAGAATGGAACCCCATACCTTGACGACTTAACACAAGACTAGTTGGATTTTCTGCATTCTCAACACCCGCAACCCATGCTGTTGCAGTTTCTGTTGCGTCACAAGGCCTCCAAACTTCCATATTAGGAATAAATCTTAATCCTGATGTTGTTTCGATAGGTTGATGAGTTGGACCATCTTCACCTTGTCCAATTGAATCATGAGTCAAAACATAAATAACGCGCTGCTTCATTAATGCAGCCATTCTCATGCCATTCCTCATATAGTCAGTAAACATATGGAAGGTTCCACCAAACGGCATTAAGCCACCATGAAGTGCAATACCATTCATAATAGAAGCCATACCAAACTCTCTTACACCGTATGAAATGTAATTACCCGCCTTAGTCCCACTCACATGCTCAAAGCTTGGGCAACTAGTTAAATTTGATCCAGTTAAGTCAGCTGAACCACCAACAAATTCTGGTAAAACGGGAGCAAGCGCTGTGATAACATTTTGAGATGCTTTTCGAGTGGCTACTTTTTCAGCTTTTTCGTTAGCATCTTGAATAATTCCAGCAGATATTTTTTTCCAATCAGCAGGTAATTCTCCAATCATTCTTCTCTTAAATTCAGCAGCTAGTTCAGGAAACTCTTGGGCATATGCATCAAATTTCTTATTCCATTCTGCCTCTCTTGCATCTCCTTTATCTTTTTGATTCCAACCATCATAGACATCTTGAGGAATAACGAATGGAGCATGATCCCAGCCCAATTCCTTTCTAACTAATGCAACTTCTTCATCACCCAATGCTGCACCATGACAATCATGAGAGCCAGATTTATTAGGAGATCCCTTACCAATAATTGTCTTACAGCAAATTAATGTAGGTTTGTCTGTTATTTTTTTAGCTTCTTGAATGGCTTTATCAATTGCTTCAGGATTATGTCCATCTACATCACGAATTGCATGCCATCCATATGACTCAAAACGTCCAGCAGTATCATCTGTATACCATCCCTCGATATGGCCGTCTATAGAAATACCATTGTCATCCCACAGAGCTATTAGCTTACCTAGACCCCAAGTTCCAGCAAGTGCGCAACTTTCGTGAGAAACACCCTCCATTAAACAGCCATCACCTAAAAATACATATGTATGGTGATCTACAATATCGTGTCCTGGCTTATTAAATTGGTCTGCCATAAGTTTCTCAGCCATAGCAAAGCCCACCCCATTACTAATACCTTGGCCTAATGGACCGGTCGTTGTCTCAATACCTGGTGCATAGCCATATTCTGGATGTCCTGCACATTTTGAATGGAGCTGTCTAAAGCTTGCTATTTCCTTCATAGGCAGATCATAGCCTGTCAAATGTAGTAAAGAATAAATTAACATCGACCCGTGACCATTTGACAAAATAAAGCGATCACGATTCGCCCAATCTGGATTGTTTGGATTATGACTTAAATGATGATTCCATAAAACCTCACCAATTTCGGCCATCCCCATGGGTGCGCCTGGATGTCCAGAACTTGCAGCTTGAACTGCATCCATTGATAGGGCCCGAATTGCATTTGCTAAATCTTGTCTTGTTGCCATGTTGCCTCCCAAAATTAACTTATATCCCATTAAAAAATAGGACTAAATGATTATTATGTGTTGTACTAAAACTAAGAAGTAAATTATTCCCTAAAGTGGTCCTTCAATCAAGGTATCTAAAGGTTAAATCTGATTTATTTCCTTCCATTTTATTGAGCAACCTATGCTGTGTAATTGCTGAGCAGGGCCTAATTTTGTCTTCACTACAAGTTTCATGGCATTAAATAAATCACGCTCATGATTTTTTGATGGCTCCCCTCTGCCTGTTGAGTCAAAACGTCCCCGATACTGAAGCTCTAAATTTTTATTAAATCCAAAAAAATCAGGTGTACATATAGCGTTATATTGTTTTGCCACCTCCTGAGTTTCATCAAATAAATATGGAAAATTAAAATTATTTAATGATGAAATTTTTTGCATATTCTCATAAGAGTCATCTGGGTAGTTTTCTACATCATTACTGGAGATAGCCACCGTATTAATCCCAATCTCTTTTAACTCATTTATATCACTTATTAATCGATCTAATATAGCTTTAACATAAGGGCAGTGATTACAAATAAACATGATAACGAGCCCTTTTTCACCAAGAGCTTTAGATGGTGACCAATGGCTACCATCTGTGCTAAGTAGGTTAAAATCTTTCGCCTTCCACCCAAATTCACATACTGGTGTTTTTAAGCTTGCCAAATTTTTTCTCCGTTCTGTATCATAATTAAACTATGAAACGATTTTACCACCCAGATACACTAGAAATAAATCAAAATATTTATTTAGATGATTTAGCAGCTCATCATGCCTTGCAAGTAATGCGAGTTCAGGTAAAGGACCAATTTATTGTATTTAATGGTGATGGCTTTAATTACAAAGTTGAAGTAATTAGCGTCGAAAAGAAAAAATTAAAAATTAATATTATCTCTAAGGATGAAAATCATTCTGAATCACAAACAAAAATAACATTAATTCAGTCACTTTCAACAAATGAGAAAATGGACTGGATTATTCAAAAAGCAACGGAGCTTGGGGTTAATAAAATTGTTCCAATTTACAGTACACGAAGTATTATCAAATTAGACTCAACAAGGGCTGATAAAAAACTGATTCATTGGCAACAAGTATTAATTTCAGCTTGTGAGCAATCTGGAAGATCAAGAATTCCTCAAATCTACAAGCCTACCAACTTCATTCAGGCATTAGAAAATCCTGAACTTAATGAGAAGACTCTTAAATTAATTCTCGCCCCAAATGGTCAAGCCTCTCTAGAAAATCTAGGTCCCTTAAATAATAAAGAGATTATTCTACTCATTGGTCCAGAAGGTGGGTTCTCAGAAGAGGAGCTCAAGCTAGCTAATGATTATAAATTTACCTCTTTAAAGCTTGGACCTCGAACACTAAGGACAGAAACAGCCCCCTTAAGTATTCTTTCAATAATACAATTTAAATATGGAGATTTATCATAAATCGATAAATTTAGTATAAAATATAAAAATTATTTAAAATAATTGCTAAATATGCAAAATAAAATATCAAAAACTATAAAATTTTTGCGTAAAGAACAAAAATTAACTCTAGTTAAGTTAGCCCAAAAAGTGGGAATAAATACCAGTAGCCTATCTCGCATTGAGAGGGGTGAAATTAATCTATCTGTCGACCTCCTCAAAAAAATAGCTCAAATACTTAATGTATCCCCACATATATTTTTTGATGCCACCCCCTTTTCCCAGAGCCTAAATGACTCAAGAAATTCATTTGTTGAACACTTCAGATTATCTGCGAAATTTATTTATCAATTTAATAAAAAAATATTTGTAATTGCCTTTGGTGGGGAAGTTCTTAAAGACGAACAATTAAAGCAAATCAGTCATGACATTAATTTACTTCATTCGCTCAACATCAAACTTGTGTTGATTCATGGCATTCGACCCTACATAGATAATAAATTAATTTCCACCAAAAATTCAACCCAACTAGTTAGAAATCAACGTGTTACTGATAAAAAAGTGTTAGAACATATTATTGAAGTTAATGGTCGAATTCATACAGAAATTGAAGCCACCCTTTCGTCGAGTATGTCAGACTCACCAATGGCAGGTAGTGATATAAAAGTATCAAGCGGTAACTTTATAACTGCTAAACCTATTGGTGTTATTGATGGTGTTGATATGCAATTTACAGGGCAAATCAGGAAAGTCGATAATAGTGCAATTTTAGATAAACTTTCGCATAACGAAATAGTACTAATTTCTCCACTAGGCTTTTCACCAGTTGGTGAAATATTCAATCTATCCTATGAACAAACTGCTGCCTATATTGCCGGAGCAATTAAGGCAGATAAGCTAATCTACTACGTTGACTCTGATGGAGTGCTCAATAAACGAGGAGAGTTAATCCCTGAAATGACAACTAAAAAGGCTGAAAATCTAATTCGAAATATTAAAAAAAACTCCTCACCAGAAAATGCAGCACACATCTCCTATAAAGATTTAAACATCCTTAAAAGTAGCTTGTCGGCTATTAAACAAAATGTTGAAAAAGTACATCTAATCAATAGAAATACTAATGGTTCACTAATTGAAGAGCTTTATACTGACAAGGGATCTGGTACAATTTTAACCGAATATGCATTAGAAAAAATAAGGCCAGCATCCATCAAAGATATAAAAGCAATACATCAACTTATTGAGCCACTGGGGAAGAATGGAGCGTTACTATCAAGAGCAAATGAAAAGATTGAACAAGATTTAGATAATTTCATTGTTATTGAACATAATCATAATTTAATTGGCTGCGTCGCTCTCTATCCATATAAAAATATGACAGAAATTGCTTGCTTTGTAATTCACCCTAATTATCAAAAACAAGGGTTCGGAATGAAATTACTAAATTATTGTGAGAAAAAGATACAATCAGAATATGCTTTTATTCTTACAACACAATCCGAGCATTGGTTTATTGAAAAAGGTTTTTCAGAGGCTCCTACAGATTCAATGCCCTCTAAAAGAAGAAAAATTTACCAGATTGAACGAAACTCCAAATTTTTTACAAAAAAGCTATAAAATATTGGAAATAATTATGATGTGGTCTACAAAATGACACCAAATGAAAAAGCAAAAATTTTAAGTGAAGCACTCCCTTATATAAAAAAATTTTCCGGCAAAACTATTGTCATTAAATATGGTGGAAATGCCATGATAGATGAGAATCTAAAACACTCATTTGCTAAGGACATTGTATTACTTAAGCTAGTTGGCATGAATCCAGTAATTGTTCACGGCGGAGGCCCTCAAATAGATGAAAGTCTGGATAAGATAGGTAAGAAAGGAGAATTTTATAATGGGATGAGAATAACGGACGAAGAAACAATGTCCGTAGTCCATGACGTCTTAAGATCAATCAGCAAAGAAATTATAAATTTAATAAAAACTATTGGTAGTAAGGCAAATAGTCCTTCTCAAGAGGAGGCATTAAGATTCATAAAAGCAAAAAAATTAATAGTAGGTAACAAAAATAAACACGGTAAACAAATAGACCTTGGCCACGTTGGTGAGATTGAAAGTATTGAGCCATCGTTCATGAAAGATTGTATTGATCATGGCATTACCCCTGTAATAGCGCCAATTGGTTTTGGGGAAGATAATAAAATGTATAATATTAATGCAGATTTAGTTGCTGGGAAGCTTGCACAAGTAATTAATGCTGAAAAATTAGTGCTGATGACAAATACTAAAGGTGTATTAGATAAAGATAAAAATCTTATAACCAGATTAATTCCAAAAGAAATCGAAAGTCTTATAAAAACAGAAGTATTATCAGGTGGGATGTTACCTAAAATTCAAGCTGCCCTCATAGCTGCAGAGAATAACGTTAATAGTGTTCATATAATCGATGGTAGGGTTGAGCATGCATTGTTGCTTGAAATTTTAACCGACCAAGGCGTGGGTACGCTAATAAAAGCAAATTAAATTGAAGCCTGTCTGGATTTTTGACTTAGATAATACGCTGCATGATGCACAGGCAAAAATTTTCCCAATTGTAAACGATAAAATGAATCAATATATTAGCTCAACCCTAAAAATTAGTATTGAAGAAGCAAGTAAAGTAAGAACGCAATATTGGGATGAATATGGAGCCACACTCCAAGGCTTAATAAAAAATTATAATATTGATCCGATTGATTTTCTAGATAAGACTCACACCATAACTAATTTTAAGGATCTTGTTATTCCTATGCCTAAATTAAAGGAGACATTAACACTCGCCGATGGTAAGAGGATTATTTATACAAATGCTCCGAATAATTATACCAATCACGTTTTGAAGATATGTGGGATTGAAGAATATTTTGATGAAATTTTTACTATCGAGGATTCTAATTTTAAACCAAAACCAAGCAAAGATTCTATGGAATTATTCATAAAAAAATACAATATTAAAGAGGCTTATTTTGTAGATGACGTAAAAGAAAATCTTAAAACTGCCAAACAATTTGGATTATCTACAGTATGGCTAACAAGCAATGAGGGTAACCCTGTGTATATTGATAAGAAAATATCCAAACTAAGAGATTTATTTAGCTACTAATCTTTTTAAGTAGAGAAAGCCTCTCTTGATATATCAAATTTTTGATATCTTCTCCAGAGTTTGAAAGATTTACCTCGCTTTTTAATTGCGTTACCTCCTCGTAAAATAAATCTAGGAAGACCTTAATATCCTTAAAATGTTTTACATCTAAATGATGAAATGTTGTCCTAAATACTGAAATTATATTCAGAACTTCAAAGATTATATTTGGGCGCCTATAAAAATCAAATCGATATAAACAATCTAATTTTTCTTCTGCACTAAGTAATAAAAAGTCTTCAATATTTTGCTCTTCGTCCACCAAACTTTTCAATATTTTATGATTTTTACCAGATAATTTGAGATACTTTATTAAATGGCCCTGTTCTTCGATAGTTTTTATATTACTTGAATCTTTGAAAAAATATGGAGCTATTAACAACATAATAATTTTCGATTCAGTTGCTAATGAGCTAGAATTATTTTTGATTGCTAGGCCCAAGCTAACAAAGTTTTTTGATTGTTGTTCAATTAACGATGGAGAATCTGAAGGTAAATTAAGTCCTGGGAAAATTTCATTCAAAGCACCTGATTCACAAAGGTAATGAATCATAATATCTGGATTCTTACCTTCCAATCCTTTTGTAACTTCCGCCACTACTCGCTCCACTGATAAAGTCTTAAGCTCTCCACTTTCGACCATTTTTTTCATTAATGCTAATGTTTCTTTTTGAACCTTAAATTCACAATCTAATGAGGCAAATCTAGCTACCCTTAGAACCCTTAAAGGATCTTCACTAAAAGCATCGCTTACATGACGTATTACTTTATTTTTTATATCTTCTACTCCATTAAATGGGTCGTAGATATTTCCTTCTTCATCTTCGGCTATTGCATTTATCGTAATATCTCTTCTTGAAAGATCTTCCTCAAGACTTACATCGGCAGATGTATAAAATTCGAAGCCATGATAACCCTTACCCACTTTTTTTTCTGTTCTTGCAAGAGCGTACTCTTCTTTAGATTTTGGATGTAAAAATACAGGGAAATCCTTCCCAATAGGTTTATAGCCTAATCGAACCATTTCTTCCGGAGTACTTCCCACCACTAGATAATCCCTATCTTTACTCAAAATACCCATTAATTTATCTCTAACTGCCCCGCCGACTAAATATATTTTCATTATACTGTGTCTACCTATCTACTTTTTAAGGTAACTTGGAAGTGATAATAGTTTTGATTTAAAGTGATATGCGTCATTGATATCAACAACATTATCAAGCTCCATCGATTTTAAATTATCCTTTGTAATAATTTTATATGGCAATAGTTCTATTAGGGTCACCATTATGTTGGAAAGTAATCTATTAAGAGGAACTATCAAGACTTTCTTTTTATCTACTTTTGCTATTAATTTGATAATTTCAATAAAACTATAGTTTTTGGGACCGACAACGTTATATGTTTTTCCGAATGATTTATTATCATTAATACTCAGAATAATGATATCGACTAAATCTTTAACATAAATAGGTTGAAATTTAGCATTTGGTGATACTAGGAAAATTATAGGTAAGTAAGTAACCATTTTTCTAAAAAGATTAATAAATATATCATCTTTACCAAATACAATTGAAGGCCTTAAAATAGTCCAAGACTTATTTTTAAGAATATTTTTAATTTCTTCTTCGCCCTCATACTTTGATTTAAGATATCTGCTTGGGGCATGCTTAGTTGATTGAATTGCTCCTATATGAATAAAGCGACTAATATTATTTTTCTTTACAGCTATAGCAATTTTATTTACCCAGTCTTTATGCACAGAATAAAATGAGAGAGATTTTTTTTCATGAAGAATTCCAACCAAATTAATAACAACATCTGATTCTTTTAGTAATTCAGAGATGTCTACTGACTGATTTATCTCAATTATTTTAACTTTCGGTAATTCTTTAAATTTTTTTGCTTTATTAAAATTTCGCGTTAAGACATTAATTTTAATATTTTTTTTCGAAAGATGAGTAATAAGTTCTGTTCCAATAAAGCCTGTGCCGCCAAGAATTGATACTGTTTTCATCTTCTTAAATGTGAGCTACTCTTAAAAGTAAATACATAACACCAAAGAAGACACCAAAATATATTGAGTAATTCATAATTGAACGAATAATAAATATATATTTTTTATTTTTGGTAACTACATAAAACATAGTGAGTGTGACCAAAGTAATTAGTAATAAAATCAGTATGAGAATAAAAATCATTGCAGTTTTTCAGCCTTATCATTATTAAATTCATTTGCCATTGATAAATAATCCTTTGCTAGCTCCGTCATCTCCATATCATTTATATCTAAATTTTCTAATGACCATGATTGCGGATTCTCTACAAGCGCTCTCAATAATTTATTATTTAGTTCATGTCCGGATTTATATGCTGAAAATTTTCCTATAATTGGACTACCTAGCATATATAAGTCGCCTACCGCATCAAGTATCTTATGCCTTACAAATTCATCCGAGTACCTTAATCCATCTTCATTAAGAATTCTATATTCATCAAGTACTATGGCATTATCAAGAGATCCACCTCTTGCTAAACCATTTGTTCTTAGGTATTCAACTTCCTGCATAAATCCAAATGTGCGAGCTCTACTAATGTCATTTATATAGGAATCTTTAAAGAAGTCTATTGATACATGGCTATCCCCATCGTTAAAAGCTGGATGAGGAAAATCAATCATAAAGTCAATTATAAATCCTTTATAGGGTTCAAATTTTGCTAATTTATCACCATCTTCTACTTCAATTAATTGGTTTATTACAACAAATTTTTTAGGTTTTTTTTGTTCTTTAATTATCGCTGATTTTATCAAATGAATAAATGCAATGGAGCTTCCATCCATTATAGGAATTTCAGACCCATTTACATCTATTATAATATTGTCAATTCCTGAAGCAGAGAGAGCAGACATAATATGCTCAACTGTAGAAATTTTAAATTGATCAGTTCCAATTGTAGTACATAATTTAGTTTCCGTTATTATAAATGGAGATGCCTGAATTTTTATTGGGATTTCTTGATCGCTCCTAGTAAAAATTATTCCCTGATCTTCATCGGCTGGGTGAAGTTTTAAAGTTACTTTCTCTCCTGTGTGAAGACCTACACCTGTTGTACTAACTGAATTTGTAATTGTACGTTGGAGTATCATTTATTTTTATTTCTTAGATATGCTGGAATATCATATTTATCACTACCAACATTATTTGACTGGTTAAGTAATTCGTCCGAGTTTTTACTAAATACATTTAACTCCTCATCATCAACTTCATCCTCATCTTCGGCAGTTCCTTGGCTTGATGTTTCTGAGTCATCATACTTGTATTGAGAAGTCAGCTTTACCGGATCTGAAGAGTCCGTCTTACCAGCGGATAATCCAGTTGCAACCATTGTTACTCTAATACCACTTGCGATAGATTCATCAATTACATTTCCCACTATAATATTTGCATCTTCTGCAGCATATTGCTTAACAACATTCATAATTTCAAAATATTCTTTCATTTTAAAGTCTTGGCTTGCTGAAATATTTACCAATATACCTTTAGCATTGTTTAAATTTACATCCTCAAGCAGTGGGCATGCCATAGCTGCTTTAGATGAAATTAATGCTCGATCTGAACCATCAGCATATCCTGAACCAATCATTGCCATACCCATCTCACTCATTACTGTTTTTACATCAGCAAAGTCAACATTTATAAGACCAGGGCTATTAATAATTTCAGCTATACCTGCAACCGCACTTAACAAAACATCGTTGGCAGCTCCAAATGCATCTATAAACGTGACGTCATCTCCAAGTACACCCATTAACTTTTCATTTGGAATAACTATTAAAGAATCTACATAATTGACCAACTCATTAATACCGTCTTTAGCAACCTGACTTCTACTTCCCTCAAAGTCAAAAGGCTTTGTGACAACTGCAATTGTAAGAATTCCCATATCTTTTGCAATTTCTGCTATGACAGGTGTAGCTCCAGTGCCAGTTCCTCCTCCCATTCCAGCAGTAATAAATAGCATATCTGCACCATCAATTGCTTGAATGATTTTTTCTCTGTCATCTATTGCTGCCTGCTTTCCTGTATCTGGTCTTGAACCTGCTCCTAAGCCCTTAGTTAAAATTTCACCAATTTGTATAATTGAACTAGCTTGGCTCTTTTTTAGTGCCTGAAGATCAGTATTTATGCACATAAATTCGACCCCCATTACATTTTTTTCAATCATATGATCTACAGCATTTCCTCCACAGCCCCCAACACCAAGAACCTTTATAACTGCTTCCTGCGATTTTTTTTCAACTACTTCAAACATATGTAACTCCATGTTTCATTAAAATTTTGCCTTAAACCACATTATGATAGCCTTCAAAATCTGACTTAATGAATTTCCATTCAACTTATAATTTAATTGTTTTTCAAGGTCATCTCTTCCTATTTTAAGCAAACCAATTCCAGTAGCATATCTTGGATTTTCTACAACTTGTAACAATCCGTCAATATCTCTAGGCACCCCTATTCTAACCGGCATATTGAAAACAGTTTCACCCAGATTTGGTATTCCCTTCATCATTGATGTTCCGCCTGTTATAACAATACCAGATGCAATAGCATTGCCCATTCTACTTCCTTGCAGTTCACTTCTAACTAGCTCAAAAAGCTCAGTAACTCGAGGCTCTATTACTTGACATAAGTCTTCAGTTGAAATTATTTTTGGGGCATGTCCATCAACAAGTGGAATTTCTATTCTTTCATTTGACGACGCCATATAAGAAATAGCAGAGCCATAGGTAATCTTAATATCTTCTGCTGATTGTGTAGGAGTTCTGAAGGCAACAGCAATATCATTAGTAATATGATCTCCAGCAATAGGAATAACTGCAGTATGTTGTATTGAGCCATTTTTTATAATAGCTATATCAGTAGTTCCACCTCCGATATCAACTAGGCAAACACCTAACTCTTTTTCATCATTAGTTAATACTGCCTCACTTGAAGCTAAAGGCTGAAGTATTAATTCCACTACATCTAACCCACATCTCTTTATACATTTAATGATATTTTGTGCAGCAGTTATAGCTCCGGATACAATATGTACCTTAACCTCTAAACGCATACCGCTCATTCCAAGTGGCTCACGGACTCCCTCTTGCTTATCAACTATAAATTCCTGAGTTAATATATGAAGTACTTGCATATCGTTTGGAAGTACCATTGCCGATGCGGTCTCAATAACTCGGTCAACATCCATCTGTGAGACCTCTGAGTCCTTCACTGTAACCATACCATGTGCATTTGAACTTTGAATATGACTTCCAGCTATACCAGTATAAACATCCTTAATTTTGCAGTCAGACATTAATTCAGCTTCCTCAATAGCACGCTGAATTGCTTGCATTGTACTTTCGATATTTATCACGACGCCCGCCTTCAAACCTTTTGAGATATGCTGGCCTAAACCTATTATCTTTAAAATGCCGTCAGACTGAAGTTCAGCTACAATAACTACGATCTTTGATGTTCCAACATCCAAAGCAACTATCGTATTTTTCTCTTCTTTATTATTGATCATAAGTTATTCTTTTCTTTAGGCTTTTTAATTGATCTTTCTTGTAATTTTTTAACAGAAAATCCATCCTTATAACGAAGGTCAACATATTCGATTCTATTTTTTAATCCCGCAAGAATATTTTGATAATTATTTGTAAATAGGTTTAATTTCTTAATAATATTATCTTTACCTAAAATAACTCTTACTTGGTTATCCGTAATGACTTCCCATGACAATCTTTCAGATAGTGTGATTGTACCAACTTGCATCAATTCTTTACTAAGTATTTTATTCATTTCCATAAATTTTAATGTCATTTCCTTTACAAAAGTTTCATATCCTATGAAGGATGGAAGCTCCTCTTGGCTTGCGGCGTTAAATATCTCACCATAACTATTTACTAACCCAACCCTTCCCCACCTAGCAATTGGTTTATGCTCTTCAATGGTAACCTCAAGTGTATCTGGAAACTTTTTCCTAATTGCAATCTCTCTAACCCATGCAAGCTTCTTAAATGCATGCCTTGTTTGATCTAAATTAATTGAGAAAAAATTACCCTCAATATATTCATTGGCAATTAAATCAACTTGCTCCTTATCAATATGCTGATATTCGCCTATTATTGATATTTGTTTTATCGGTAAATCTACTCTCGCTAAAAATTGAATGACTACAAAAATAGATAGCAAAAAAATAAACCCATAAATTATTACCGTGAATTTTTTTATATTATCTAATGTATTAGGCACAACTTGTCTCAAGAATTTTAAGAGTTAATCCTTCAAAACCTATTCCTCTATTTTCTGCTGCAAGTGGCACAAGACTATGGCTTGTCATCCCTGGAATTGAATTAATCTCAATAATAAAAAAATTACAATTATTATCTATTATAAAATCAACTCTTCCCCATCCCCTACAGCCAATTAAATTAAATGCTCGTAGACATATTATATTTGCCTCTTTAATATAATGTTGCGTTAAATCAGTAGGACAAATAAAATTTGTATCATCCCTTGAGTATTTAGCTGCATAGTCATAAAATTCTGTCTTTGTTTGAATTTCGATTATAGGTAACAATTCTTCGCCAACAATAGCTAACGTGTATTCTCTTCCTACAATCATTTGTTCTGCAATAACATTACTATCAATAATAATTGCTTCCTGAAATGCTCTAATAAAATCCTTCTTCGTATTTACTTTATTAATACCAATACTCGAACCAGAATTTGCTGGCTTGATAAAAAATGGTAAATTTAATCTGTTAACAATTTTTTCATAATCTTTTAAGCTCTCAACTCTTAAAAATTCTGGAGTAGATAAATTATTGTCTTTCCAGATTGACTTTGAAATTAATTTATCCATCCCCTTAGCTGATGCAGACTGTCCGCTTCCAGTATATGGAATATTCATCTCGTCGAGTATGCCTTGAATTTTACCGTCCTCACCATCTCTCCCGTGAAGACAAATAAATGCTCTATTAAAATTTTTTACCTTTAAGTCGTTTAAATCATAATATATTGGGTCAATAGGATGCGCATCAATTCCCATTCGTATTAATGCTGCTAGCACAGCCTTACCACTTTCAAGAGATATTTCTCTTTCGTTCGATATACCTCCCAGAATCACAGCTACTTTTCCGAAATTATGACTCAATTCAATATTCTCCAATAATTTTAATTTCAGTCTCTAGGCAAATTTTTGTAATTTCTAAAACTTTTGTTATTGTATGATTAATCAATTCTTCAATATCAAATGCAGAAGCATTGCCTAAATTAATAATAAAATTTGCATGTTTTTTAGATATTTGTGCGCCTCCTATGGTAAATCCCTTTAGGCCACATTCTTCAATTAATTTTGCTGCAAAATGATTTGGAGGATTTCTAAATGTAGAGCCAGCTGTTGGCCAATTTAATGGTTGAGATTCCTTTCTTTTTTTTAGAAGCACCCTAATATCCTCTTCTGCCTCTTCCCTTATACCTTTAGGAAATTGCATGTATGCAGCTAAAAAATATTCATCTAATTTTTTCTTATTAATTACTTTTCTGTATTGGGTAATATATTCGTTTTTGGACCTTTTGAATTGTTCGCCTTTATCATTAATAACTAAAACTGTTTCAACAAAATTCCATATTTCAGACCCATAACAACCAGCATTCATCGCTAATGCCCCCCCTATTGTGCCTGGTATTCCTGCTAGGAAAGCCGAATACATAAAGCTATTTCTAGCAATAAATTTTGCTAATTTGGAGCAGCTCACACCTGCCTCAGCATAAAATAAATTATTTTCAAGATTTATCTCTGATAATCCACCATGCATTATAATTACAGTGCCCTTAACCCCTCCATCCCTTATAAGTAAATTAGAACCTAATCCAATAAATGTAAATGGAGGTGAAATTTTCTTATGATTAATACCTTCTGAAAGCAAATCCTTATCTGCGCAAATATATAATTGTTCAGCCGCACCACCAACTTTCCAACTATTATATTTCTTTAAAGCAATATCTTTGTATATAGTATTTTTTTCCATTATTTAATTTAACCAATTAATTCTTTAGCAAAATTACCAATTGATCCTGCGCCCATTACAATCAAAATACTATTATCAGAGATATTAGAAGAAACAACTTGCTGTGCGTCTTCGATGCTCTGAAGATAAAAAGCATGTTCTTTCCCAATATCTTTTATTATTTTAGAGGATGAAATATTTTTTAGTGGCTGCTCACCTGCCGAATAAATATCAAATAAAAATAATTTCTCTGGTATTTTCAATGTCTCTATAAAATCTAAATAGCAGTCTCTTGTTCTAGAATAGCGATGAGGCTGAAATACCAACGAAATCTCTTTACCTGGGAACCCTTTCTTTGTTGCTTCAATAACTGCTCTAATCTCAGTTGGATGATGGCCGTAATCGTCAATAACTATAATTTCTTTTTTGCTAATTTTTATATTTTTATATATATCGTAGCGTCTTGAAACACCTTGAAAGTTTAATAGTGCTAGTTGAATGTTTTTAATTGTAACTCCATTATCTAATCCAATTGCAATTGCTGCCAAGGAATTATTTACATAATGTAAACCGGGTAAATTAATCGTTACTTTAAATTCATTTTTTTTAAAATACTTATCGATTACTGTAAACGACATTTTTTCTTCATGATGAGTAATATTTATAGCCTGTATCTGTGCATCATTACCAGTACCATAAGTTATGATTGACCTAGCAATTAATGGAATGATGCTTTTAACTTCAGGGTCATCTAGGCACAAAAAAACTGTTCCATAAAATGGTGTTTGATGAATAAAATCTATATATGTTTTTTTTAGTCTCCCAAAATCACCCTGGTATGTTTCCAGATGATCTTTGTCTATATTTGTTATAACTGCATCAATTGGATTTAAATGTAAAAATGACGCGTCTGATTCGTCAGCTTCAACGATAAATAATTCCCCCAAACCAAGTTTTGCATTCATGTTAATTACATTTAGTCTGCCACCAATTACGTATGTTGGATCTAAATTGCCTTTTGATAATATAGCAGCTGTTAGACTAGTTGTAGTTGTCTTTCCATGTGTTCCAGCAATAGCTATTCCCCTTTTAAATCTCATCAACTCTGCAAGCATCTCGGCCCTAGGAATAATTGGAATTTTTCTATTCT
Organism: Methylophilaceae bacterium; assembly: GCA_028247015.1. Taxonomy (GTDB): domain Bacteria; phylum Pseudomonadota; class Gammaproteobacteria; order Burkholderiales; family Methylophilaceae; genus BACL14. Next base: position 72,569 of record JAOKFJ010000003.1, read on the forward strand.
TGGCTGATTTAATTTCAGGGTTTGTATCCTTAATTGCACTAGATACAACTAGCACATCAATTCCTATAGTATTTTTTTCATTATGGTTAGGATAAATATTAATACCAACTTCCTTCAGATGATCAATGATAATTGATTTACCAGAGTCTGAGCCTGTTACTGAAAATCCTAGATTATGCATTACTTCTGCTATTCCAGACATACCAGAACCACCAATCCCTACAAAATGTATATTCTTTATTTTATTTTTCATAGCCCAAAACTTTTATGCAGTAATTAAATATATCGATAGCTGCGTTCTGCCTTTTTTTATTTTTTACATTTTTAGCCATTATGAGACATTCTTTACGAGTAATATTAGTAAGCATAGACTTTAATTCCACCATCATATTTTTTTGGAGAATAATAAAACCTCCTTTTTTATTTTTAATAATTTTTGCATTAAATAACTGGTGGTTATCAACGGCATAAGGGTATGGTAATAAAATACTTGCAATCCCTGCTTCACAAATTTCACTTACCGTCAAAGCTCCCGATCTGGCAATAATTAAATCAGCCCATTCATATTTTTTATCCATATCATGAATAAATTTTTTAATTTCAACCTTTAAACTAAAATGTTCATAATTTTTTACCAGTTCATCATGATGCTTATCACCAGACTGATGAATTATAGAAATTGCTTTTTTTTCACTAATATCATTAAATATTCTTGGTAAATAATCATTAAATTGCTGTGCACCTAAGCTTCCGCCTAGTACTAATATTCTCAGTGGCCCCTTTCTACCAGAAAACCTTTTAGAGGGATTACTTATTTTATATATTTCTTCTCTTATTGGGTTTCCTATTAATTGCATACTTTTTATATTGGATTTAAGGCCAGAAAAACTAATATTTGAAATTTTATTAATTACTTTATTACTCAAACCTACTACAGCATTTTGTTCATGAATAATAAGGTGGATTCCTAAAATTCTTGCAGCAATTGCTACTGGAACAGAGATATAACCTCCCATAACTAAAATAACTGCCGGTTTCCATTTTTTAATTACCTTCATCGCTTGAAAAGTTGCAAATGTGACTATAAAAGGCAATTTTAGCCATCTCCTTATCCCGTTTCCTCTAAAGCCTTGCATAGTAATTTGTGCAAATTGTATTTCATTTTTATTAACTAAATAGTTTTCCATTCCTTCTTTCGTACCTAACCATGAAATTTTGAAATTATTTTTTTTGAATTGATTAGCAACAGCTAAACCCGGATAAATATGTCCTCCAGTCCCAGCAGCAGCAATTAATATATGTTTATTATTTATAATACTGACCCCTCATATTACTTCTATTGTCATGATCAATCCTTAATATAATTGCAAGGGCAATCATATTTACTAAAATTCCAGTTCCTCCATAAGACATAAAGGGAAGAGTTATACCTTTTGTAGGTATTGCGCCTAAATTCACTCCTATATTTATTAGTCCCTGAACTGCAAACCAGATTGCAATACCTTGTGCCATGAGAGCTGAGAAATGTTTCTTATTTTGTATTGACTCTTTAGCAATACCAAATATCTTTAACACTAAATATGAAAAAAGCCCTATGACAATGGCAACTCCAAACAAACCAAATTCTTCTCCTAGAATAGCTAATAGAAAATCTGTATGTGCATCAGGTAAATATCCCATTTTTGCTACACTCCCTCCTAATCCAACCCCAAAAAATTCTCCCCGACCAAAAGCCATTAATGCATTAATTAATTGATACCCTTCGCCTGTGGCGAAAGACCATGGATCCACCCATGCGGTAATCCTATTTGATCGTTCTTGAGATCCTATAATTAAAAAATAGATGATGATTGGCGCCGAAATTACTAATCCAGTGATAACTTTATACGAGATACCTCCTAAGAATAAAACTCCCATTGCAATCATTGTGATTACAGCTAGTGCTCCAAAATCTGGCTGTCTAAGGAGTAAGATTCCTGTTAACACAATTACCCCTAGCATAGGCAAAAAACCTTTCACAATTGTTCTCATTTGCTTTGATTTTCTTAAAACATAATCGGAGGCGTACATCACTGTGAATAATTTAACTAGTTCAGATGGCTGAAAATTAACTATCCCTAATGGTATCCACCTCTGAGATCTATTAATTTCAACTCCTATGACCAACACAATAATTAACAATATGATGCCTAATACAAATAAAAATGGAGCCATTTTCTGCCAAAAATAGACAGGTATTAGAAATGTTATGTATCCAAGCATAAAGCCAATTAATATATAGACCGATTGTCTCATTAAAAAATAATAATTCTGATAGTCGAACGCATTGCGAGACGCAGCTATTTCTATAGACGCAGAATAAACCATCACTAAGCCAATTCCAAGTAACAATAATGATGTCCAAATTAATCCATAATCCATACTGGGTATGTTGTACTTATTTTTAGATGAGAATATTTTCATGGCTAATAATTAGCGACAATTGACTTAAAGTCATTGCCTCTTTCAATGTAATTTTTGTACATATCATGGCTAGCACAAGCTGGTGCTAACAATATAATATCCCCTGATTTTGCATCATTAAAGGCTTGATGCGTGGCATCCTTAATTGTTTTAAGGATTTTTATCTCTACTTCTAGACCTTTACATGTATTTTTGATTAGTTCAGCATCTTTGCCAATTAAATATAGTTTTCTTACCTTATTTTTAAGGGCTTTAGAAAAAAGAGAAAGGTCTTGCCTCTTACTATCTCCTCCTGCAATTAGAAAAATATTTTTTCCTTCGAATGAATTAACTGCAGCAATTGCAGATGAAACATTAGTAGCCTTAGAGTCGTTATAAAAATTAATTCCATTGACTTCTTTTACCCATTCTAATCGATTATTTATTACTGGAAATCTCTGAAGTACACTAGCAATTTCATCAAATCTATTGTCAAATTGTTTAAATACAGCAATAGCAGCCATCAGATTTAATTGGTTATGTCTGCCTAATAAATTCACATTAGTTATTTCAATTTTTAAGTTTGAATGATCCACAATATATTTCTTATTTTTTTCATCTTTAATGCCATAAGCTTTTTTATTTTTTTTAATGCTTTCAGAAAATACAATTGCATCTCTGACATTCCATTCCTTCATCACTTCGTCATCGGCACATATAATTTTTATCTTTGCGTACTCAAGTATTGAGTGTTTTGCCATAGCATAATCGCCAAAAGTATCATATCTATCCATATGGTCTTCTGTAATATTAAGAATTACTGCAATATCAAAAGTTAATTGATTTTTTATTTCTAGTTGAAAACTAGACAGCTCTAGAATAATGAAATCCAGATCATTTATACTTTTAATCCCTAGCATTGGTAAGCCTATATTGCCTGCAGAAATAGCTTTATATCCAGCTTTAGAAAAAAGATACTCCAATAACGTACATACTGTTGTTTTTCCATTTGTACCTGTGACACCAATAACTTTTGTTTTTTCATGATTAATTTTGTTAAAAAATAATGTCAAGTCATTAATAATAGGAATTTTATCTTTTATTGCTTTTTTAAGGACAGGGTTTCTTAAATCTATGCCAGGACTTACTGCAATACAATCTATGCTATTAAGATATTTTTCTTCTAATAGCCCATCATAATAATTAGAAATATTAATACCTTTTAATTCTTTTCTAATATCATGAATTGATTTTTCAGAATCATAAACTGAAATACGTATATTTTTATTTTTTAAAAATTCAGCTATTGAATAACCAGTTTTCCCCATACCAACTATTAAGACATGATTATAATTATCTATAACCATTATCTAATTTTTAAGCTGGCTAGACCAATCAAAACTAACATCATAGTAATAATCCAAAATCGAACAACAACCTGAGTCTCTTTCCAACCTTTTTTTTCATAATGATGGTGGAGGGGGGCCATCAGGAAAATTCTTTTGCC